>NZ_JBFRCN010000035.1:0-97435 GCF_040965835.1 Paraburkholderia sp. BR10872 | reverse complement strand
GGGCGACAACGTGTCGATCACGGTGAAGCTGATCGCTCCGATCGCGATGGAAGAAGGTCTGCGCTTCGCAATCCGCGAAGGTGGCCGTACCGTCGGCGCCGGCGTGGTTGCAAAGATCATCGAGTAAATCGGGTAGAATACCCGGCTTGCTGTAGAAGTTGATGTACCCAGGGACCACCTCGCGGCGCCTTGCCGCGGGGTGGTCCTGCGCTCTTTATATCGTCTGGCGGCGCAAGTCCGCCTCGCTCTTTTCAAGGAATCATCATGCAGAACCAAAAAATCCGTATCCGCCTGAAGGCTTTCGACTACCGCCTGATCGACCAGTCGGCGGCTGAAATCGTCGACACGGCGAAGCGTACGGGTGCAATCGTTCGTGGCCCGGTGCCGCTGCCCACGCGTATCCAGCGTTTCGACATCCTGCGTTCGCCGCACGTCAACAAGACGTCGCGCGATCAGCTCGAAATCCGCACGCACCTGCGCCTGATGGACATCGTCGACCCGACGGACAAGACCGTTGACGCGCTGATGAAGCTGGACCTCCCGGCTGGCGTGGACGTCGAAATCAAGCTGCAGTAAGAGCCTCCAGCGCCGCCAGAATCTTCGGGTGGCGCTAAGTCTTTGATTGCTTGCGGAAAACGAAAAAGGACGTTATACTTGACGTCTTTTCGCGCGTTTGCGCAAAAAATCGGTGTGTCCCCTTCGAGCCTTTACCTCGAAAACATGCCGGTACTTTGTAAATTAGCCCCGACCAATCGCAGTCGGGAATGGAGAAAACGATGAGCCTTGGACTCGTAGGTCGCAAGGTTGGCATGACCCGTATCTTCACGGCCGAAGGGGATTCGATTCCCGTGACCGTGCTGGACGTGTCCGACAACCGCGTGACGCAGATCAAGACTGTTGAAACCGACGGCTACACGGCCGTGCAGGTTGCTTTCGGTACTCGCCGCGCATCGCGCGTGACGAAGCCGCTCGCAGGTCATCTCGCCAAAGCTGGCGTTCAAGCCGGTGAAATCCTCAAGGAATTCCAGATCGACGCCGCTAAGGCCGCCGAACTGTCCGCTGGCGCCGTGATCGGTGTGGAACTCTTCGAAGAAGGCCAGAAGATCGACGTGCAAGGCACCTCGATCGGTAAGGGCTACGCCGGTACCATCAAGCGTTACAACTTCGCTTCGGGTCGTGCTTCGCACGGTAACTCGCGCTCGCACAATGTGCCGGGCTCGATCGGTATGGCGCAGGATCCGGGTCGCGTGTTCCCGGGTAAGCGCATGACCGGTCACATGGGTGACGAAACCGTGACGGTGCAAAACCTCGAAATCGCCCGTATCGACGCAGAGCGCAAGCTGCTGCTGGTCAAGGGTGCCGTGCCGGGTGCAAAGGGCGGCAAGGTTTTCGTGACGCCCGCCGTCAAGGCGCGCGCCAAGAAAGGAGCGCAATAATGGAACTGAAGCTCCTGAACGCTAATGGTCAGGAAGGCGCAGCTGTTAACGCGTCGGACGTCGTGTTCGGCCGTGACTACAACGAAGCGCTGATCCACCAGATCGTTATCGCCTACCAGGCGAACGCGCGCAGCGGCAACCGCGCGCAGAAGGACCGCGAACAGGTCAAGCACACCACCAAGAAGCCGTGGCGTCAGAAGGGTACGGGCCGCGCTCGTGCCGGTATGTCGTCGAGCCCGCTGTGGCGTGGCGGTGGTCGCATCTTCCCGAATTCGCCGGAAGAAAACTTCTCGCACAAGGTCAACAAGAAGATGCATCGCGCAGGTCTCTGCTCGATCTTCTCGCAGCTGGCCCGCGAAGGCCGCATCTCGGTCGTCGAAGAGCTCTCGCTCGAAGCGCCGAAGACGAAGCTGCTGGCCGAAAAGTTCAAGGCCATGGGTCTCGAATCCGTGCTGGTCATCACCGACACGGTCGACGAGAACCTGTATCTCGCGTCGCGCAACCTGCCCCACGTGGCAGTCGTTGAGCCGCGTTTTGCCGACCCGCTCTCGCTGATCTACTTCAAGAAGATCCTGATCACGAAGGCAGCGGTCGCCCAGATCGAGGAGTTGCTGTCATGAGCGAGATTCGCAAGAACGATCATCGTTTGATGCAGGTCCTGCTCGCACCGGTGATCTCCGAAAAGGCGACGCTGGTTGCGGAGAAGAACGAACAAGTCGTCTTCGAAGTCGCGCCGGACGCGAACAAGCAGGAAGTCAAGGCTGCTGTCGAGCTGCTGTTCAAGGTGGAAGTCGAGTCCGTCAACGTGCTGGTCCAGAAGGGCAAAGCCAAGCGCTTTGGCCGCTTCAACGGCAAGCGCAAGGACGTGAAGAAGGCGTATGTCTGCCTGAAGCCCGGCCAGGAAATCAACTTTGAAGCGGAGGCCAAGTAATCATGGCAATCGTGAAAGTTAAGCCGACCTCGCCGGGTCGCCGCGCGATGGTCAAGATCGTCAACAAGGACCTCCATAAGGGCGCGCCGTTCGCGGCACTGCTCGAAAAGAAGTCCTCGACGGCCGGCCGTAACAACAACGGTCGCATCACGACGCGTCACCAGGGTGGCGGTCACAAGCAGCACTACCGTGTGATCGATTTCCGTCGTACGAAGGATGGCATCCCCGCGAAGGTGGAGCGTCTCGAGTATGACCCGAACCGTAGCGCGAACATTGCGCTGGTTCTTTACGCAGACGGCGAGCGCCGCTACATCATCGCGCCGAAGGGCGTGACGGTTGGCACGCAGCTGATGTCGGGTTCGGAAGCGCCGATCCGTGCAGGCAACACGCTGCCGATCCGCAACATTCCGGTCGGTACGACGATCCACTGCATCGAAATGCTGCCGGGCAAGGGCGCGCAAATGGCGCGTTCGGCTGGCACGTCGGCAATGCTGCTGGCACGTGAAGGCGTCTACGCGCAGGTTCGTCTGCGTTCGGGCGAAATCCGTCGCGTGCACGTTGAATGCCGCGCAACGATCGGTGAAGTCGGCAACGAAGAGCACAGCCTCCGTCAAATCGGTAAGGCTGGCGCGAACCGCTGGCGCGGTATCCGCCCGACGGTCCGTGGCGTTGCAATGAACCCGGTCGACCACCCGCACGGTGGTGGCGAAGGCAAGACTGCGGCTGGTCGCGACCCGGTGAGCCCGTGGGGCACGCCGACGAAGGGCTATCGCACCCGCAGCAACAAGCGCACGACGAGCATGATCGTCCAGCGCCGTCACAAGCGTTAAGGAGTAGGCAATGGCACGTTCTATTAAGAAAGGTCCGTTCTGCGACGCCCATTTGCTGAAGAAGGTTGAGGCGGCTGCAGCTACGCGCGACAAGAAACCGATCAAGACCTGGTCGCGTCGTTCGACGATCCTGCCGGACTTCATCGGTCTGACGATTGCCGTGCACAACGGCCGTCAACACGTTCCGGTGTATGTCACGGAAAACATGGTCGGCCACAAGCTTGGCGAGTTCGCATTGACCCGTACGTTCAAGGGTCACGCGGCCGACAAGAAGGCCAAGAAATAAGGGGCAATCAAGATGGAAGTGAAGGCAATTCATCGCGGTGCCCGCATCTCGGCGCAGAAGACGCGCCTTGTGGCTGACCAGATCCGCGGTCTGCCGGTCGACAAGGCACTGAACGTTCTGACGTTCTCGCCGAAGAAAGCGGCTGGCATCGTGAAAAAGGTTGTGCTCTCGGCGATCGCAAACGCGGAACACAACGAAGGTGCTGACATCGACGAGCTCAAGATCAAGAGCATTTACGTCGACAAGGCAGCTTCGCTGAAGCGTTTCACCGCGCGCGCCAAGGGCCGCGGCAACCGCATCGAGAAGCAATCCTGTCACATCACTGTGACGGTCGGGAATTAAGGAGCCATACGATGGGACAGAAAATTCATCCGACTGGCTTCCGTTTGGCCGTCAGCCGCAATTGGGCTTCGCGTTGGTACGCGAACAACAACAATTTCGCGGCGATGTTGAAGGAAGACATCGGTGTTCGTGAATACCTGAAGAAGAAGCTGAAGAACGCTTCGGTGGGCCGTGTTGTGATCGAGCGTCCGGCAAAGAACGCTCGCATCACGATTTACAGCTCGCGCCCGGGTGTGGTGATCGGCAAGAAGGGCGAGGACATCGAACTCCTCAAGGCCGAACTCCAGAAGCGCATGGGCGTTCCGGTTCACGTGAACATCGAAGAAATCCGCAAGCCGGAAACCGATGCTCAACTGATCGCCGATTCGATCACGCAGCAGCTCGAGCGCCGCATCATGTTCCGTCGCGCAATGAAGCGCGCGATGCAGAACGCGATGCGTCTGGGTGCCCAGGGCATCAAGATCATGAGCGCCGGCCGTCTGAACGGTATCGAAATCGCACGTACCGAGTGGTACCGCGAAGGTCGAGTGCCGCTTCACACGCTGCGTGCTGACATCGACTACGCAACCTCGGAAGCGAAGACGACGTACGGCATCATCGGCGTGAAGGTTTGGGTCTACAAGGGCGACACGCTCGGCCGCAACGACGCACCGGTGGTGGAAGAAGTCGCCGAAGAAAAGCGTCCGCGCCGCAACGCGCGTCCGGGCGATCGTCGTCCGCGCCGTGATGGCGAAGGCGCACCGGGTGCCCGTCGCGGCGCACCGCGCCGTGGCGCCGGCGGTGACGGCAAGAGTGGAGAATAACGATGCTGCAACCGAAACGCAGGAAGTATCGCAAAGAGCAGAAGGGTCGTAACACCGGCGTCGCAACGCGCGGCAACGCAGTTTCGTTCGGTGAATACGGTCTGAAGGCTATCGGTCGTGGTCGCCTGACCGCGCGTCAGATTGAAGCAGCGCGTCGTGCAATGACGCGTCACATCAAGCGTGGCGGCCGCATCTGGATCCGTATCTTCCCGGACAAGCCGATCTCGCAAAAGCCGGCGGAAGTGCGTATGGGTAACGGTAAGGGTAACCCTGAGTACTACGTCGCCGAGATTCAGCCGGGCAAGATGCTGTATGAAATGGATGGTGTGTCCGAAGAACTGGCCCGTGAAGCCTTCCGTCTGGCTGCAGCCAAGCTGCCGCTGAAGACGGTCTTCATGGTTCGCCAGCTCGGCGCCTAAGGAGTGATTGATGAAGGCATCTGAACTTCTTCAGAAAGACAAGGCCGCGCTCGACAAAGAGCTGTCGGACCTCTTGAAGGCGCAATTCGGCCTGCGCATGCAACTCGCGACCCAGCAGCTCACCAACACGAGCCAGCTGAAGAAGGTTCGTCGCGACATCGCACGTGTGCGGACCGTCCTGACTCAGAAGGCGAACCAGAAATGAACGAAAGCGTGAAAACCTCGCTTAAGCGGACGCTGGTCGGCAAAGTCGTCAGCAACAAGATGGACAAGACGGTCACCGTCCTGGTCGAGCGCCGCGTCAAGCACCCGATCTACGGCAAGTACGTTGTGCAGTCGAAGAAGTACCACGCGCACGACGAAGCGAACACGTACAACGAGGGTGACCTCGTTGAAATCCAGGAGACCCGTCCTCTCTCGAAGACGAAGGCCTGGACCGTGTCGAAGCTGATCGAAGCAGCACGCGTCATCTAAAAGTGACGCAACACCCCGGGGAGCCATTTCCCGGGGTGTAGAAGTAATTGAAATCGCTGAAGATTTCGCTTGCTAGGCCAAGATTATCGAGTTATAGTCTTGGTCTTCCCTGCTTATGGGTTTGCTGTTGGCAAAGCAGCAGGCGGATGTAGGTGGGGAAGCAGATTCGGGCGCCAGTCCGGGTTAGCAAGATTCACCGGAATGCGATGGCCGGTTTCGTTTGCCGTCGCTGCTGTTCTTACCCAAGCAGCTGAGCGGTCGTTCTAGTGGCGGCGCGGCTGACGGGACCAAGACTGACCGGATGTGCCATGGTGGCGCGACCGGATTAAGTTGGGAAAGATAAACCATGATCCAGACCGAAACTCGGCTTGAAGTAGCCGACAACACGGGTGCACGCGAAGTTCTGTGCATCAAGGTGCTCGGCGGCTCGAAGCGTCGTTATGCCAGCATTGGCGACATCATCAAGGTGAGCGTCAAGGAAGCAACGCCGCGCGGGCGCGTGAAAAAGGGCGAAATCTACAACGCTGTTGTGGTTCGCACTGCGAAGGGCGTGCGCCGTCAAGACGGCTCGCTGATCAAGTTCGATGGCAACGCCGCCGTGCTTTTGAATACCAAGCTTGAGCCGATCGGCACCCGTATCTTCGGGCCGGTTACGCGTGAGCTGCGTAGCGAACGATTCATGAAGATCGTTTCGCTGGCGCCGGAAGTGCTGTAAGGAGCCGCGATGAACAAGATTCGCAAGGGTGACGAAGTTATCGTCGTTACCGGCAAAGACAAGGGCAAGCGCGGCGTCGTGCTGGCCATCGGCGAAGAGCGCGTCACTGTCGAAGGCATCAACATCGCGAAGAAGCATGTGAAGCCGAACCCCATGAAGGGTACGACGGGTGGCGTGGAAGCCAAGGCAATGCCGCTGGCTATCTCGAACGTCGCACTGGTCGACGCGAACGGTAAGCCGTCGCGCGTGGGCATCAAGGTCGAAGGGGACAAGAAGGTTCGTTTCCTGAAGACGACCGGTGCTGTTCTGAGCGCCTGACGCTGCGGAGTAAAAAATGGCACGTTTGCAAGAATTTTATAAAGAGAAGGTCGTTCCTGGCCTGATCGAGAAGTTCGGTTACAAGTCGGTCATGGAAGTGCCGCGCCTCACCAAGATCACCCTGAACATGGGTGTTGGTGAAGCCGTCGCTGACAAGAAGGTCCTCGAGCACGCCGTTGGCGACCTCACGAAGATCGCCGGCCAGAAGCCCGTCATCACGAAGTCGCGCAAGGCAATCGCCGGCTTCAAGATTCGCGAAGGCTACCCGATCGGCACGATGGTTACGCTGCGTGGCAATGCCATGTACGAATTCCTGGATCGTTTCGTGACGGTTGCGCTGCCCCGCGTGCGCGACTTCCGTGGCGTGTCGGGCAAGGCATTCGACGGCCGTGGTAACTACAACATCGGTGTGAAAGAGCAGATCATTTTCCCCGAAATCGACTACGACAAGATCGACGCGCTGCGTGGGCTGAACATCAGCATCACGACGACCGCGAAGACCGACGAAGAAGCAAAGGCACTGCTCGCCGGCTTCAAGTTCCCGTTCAGAAACTGAGGTTACCGTGGCTAAACTGGCACTGATCGAACGTGAAAAGAAGCGCGCTCGTCTGGCAGCGAAATTCGCGCCGAAGCGCGCAGCGCTGAAGGCGATCATCGACGACCAAAGCAAGTCGGAAGAAGAGCGCTATTCGGCTCGCCTGGAACTGCAACAACTGCCCCGCAACTCGAACCCGACTCGCAAGCGTAACCGCTGCGCACTCACGGGTCGTCCGCGTGGCACGTTCCGCAAATTCGGTCTCGCACGTAACAAGATTCGTGAAATCGCGTTCCGTGGTGAGATCCCTGGCATCACCAAGGCGAGCTGGTAATAGGAGAAACATAAATGAGCATGAGTGATCCTATCGCCGATATGCTGACTCGCATCCGCAATGCGCAGATGGTCGAGAAGGTTTCGGTTGCTATGCCCTCGTCGAAAGTGAAGATTGCGATTGCGCAGGTTCTGAAGGACGAAGGTTATATCGACGACTTCGCGGTGAAGACCGAAGGTGCGAAGTCGGAATTGAACATCGCGTTGAAGTACTACGCTGGCCGTCCCGTTATCGAGCGCATCGAACGCGTCTCGAAGCCGGGTCTGCGCGTGTACCGCGGCCGCAACGAAATCCCCCAGGTCATGAACGGCCTTGGTGTGGCGATCGTTTCGACGCCGAAGGGTGTGATGACGGACCGCAAGGCGCGCGCTACTGGCGTCGGCGGCGAAGTTATCTGCTACGTCGCTTAAGGCCTAAGGAGAAGAAACATGTCTCGAGTAGGTAAGAGCCCGATCGCGCTGCAAGGCGCAGAAGCGACGCTCAGCGACGAGAAGATTACCGTCAAGGGCCCGCTGGGTACGATTTCGCAAGCTGCGAACCGCCTCGTGAAGGTGGTGAACGACAACGGTACGCTCAAGTTCGAGCCGACCGACGAAAGCCGCGAAGCCAATGCGATGTCGGGCACGATGCGCGCGATTGTCGCGAACATGGTGCAAGGCGTGACGAAGGGTTTCGAGCGCAAGCTGACGCTGGTTGGCGTTGGTTATCGTGCTCAAGCGCAAGGCGACAAGCTGAACCTGTCGCTGGGTTTCTCGCACCCGGTGGTGCACCAGATGCCGCAAGGCGTGAAGGCTGAAACCCCGTCGCAAACGGAAATCGTGATCAAGGGGATCGACAAGCAACAAGTTGGCCAGGTCGCTGCGGAAGTCCGCGGCTACCGCCCGCCGGAGCCCTATAAGGGCAAGGGTGTGCGCTACGCCAACGAGGTTGTGATCCTCAAAGAAACGAAGAAGAAGTAAGGGTGCGCAATCATGGATAAGACTCAATCTCGCCTGCGCCGCGCTCGTCAGACGCGTCTCAAGATCGCTGAGCTGCAGGTCGCGCGTCTGGCCGTGCATCGCACGAACACGCACATCTATGCGCAAGTGTTCTCGCCCTGCGGCACCAAGGTGCTGGCCAGCGCGTCGACGCTTGAAGCTGAAGTGCGTGCGCAACTGGCTGACCAGTCGGGCAAGGGCGGCAACGTCGCTGCAGCCTCGCTGATCGGCAAGCGTATTGCAGAAAAGGCTAAGGCCGCCGGCATCGAATCCGTCGCCTTTGACCGCTCGGGTTTCCGCTATCACGGCCGCGTCAAGGCGCTGGCTGATGCTGCGCGCGAAGCCGGGCTCAAGTTCTAAGGAAGGAATTCGTCATGGCAAAGATGCAAGCGAAAGTTCAGGCTGACGAACGCGACGACGGCCTCCGCGAAAAAATGATTTCGGTCAATCGCGTGACCAAGGTTGTGAAGGGCGGCCGTATTCTCGGCTTCGCCGCTCTGACCGTGGTTGGCGATGGTGATGGCCGCGTCGGTATGGGCAAGGGCAAGTCGAAGGAAGTGCCCGTCGCTGTCCAGAAGGCGATGGAACAAGCTCGCCGCAACATGTTCAAGGTGCCCCTGAAGAACGGCACCCTGCAACACGAAGTGCACGGCAAGCATGGCGCATCGGTCGTCCTCCTCGCTCCGGCGAAGGCAGGTACGGGCGTGATCGCCGGCGGCCCGATGCGCGCAGTGTTCGACGTGATGGGCGTGCAGAACGTCGTGGCCAAGAGCCACGGTTCGACGAACCCGTACAACCTCGTTCGCGCCACGCTGGACGGTCTGCGCAAGCAGTCGACCCCGGCTGACATCGCGGCGAAGCGCGGCAAGTCCGTCGAAGACATTCTGGGCTAAGGGTGGGTACCATGTCTGAAAAAACTGTCAAGGTTCAGCTCGTCAAGAGCCTGATTGGGACCCGCGAAACGCACCGTGCCACCGTGCGCGGTCTCGGCCTGCGCCGCCTGAACTCGGTCTCCGAGCTGCAGGACACGCCGGCTGTGCGCGGCATGATCAACAAGGTCTCGTACCTCGTTAAGGTCATCGGCTAAGCGGTCGACCAAAGACTCCAGGAGTTGAAAATGGAATTGAATAACCTGAAGCCGGCAGAAGGCGCGAAGCACGCAAAGCGTCG
Organism: Paraburkholderia sp. BR10872; assembly: GCF_040965835.1. NCBI lineage: Bacteria > Pseudomonadati > Pseudomonadota > Betaproteobacteria > Burkholderiales > Burkholderiaceae > Paraburkholderia > Paraburkholderia sp. BR10872. The sequence goes on along the minus strand of NZ_JBFRCN010000035.1, from coordinate 87,865 downwards.
CGTCGGCCGCGGCATCGGCTCCGGCCTCGGCAAGACCGCTGGCCGTGGTCACAAGGGTCAGAAATCGCGTTCGGGCGGCTTCCACAAGGTCGGCTTCGAAGGCGGTCAGATGCCTCTGCAGCGTCGTCTGCCCAAGCGTGGCTTCACCTCGCTGACGAAGGAATTCGTTGGTGAAGTGCGCCTCGCCGACATCGAGAAGCTGCCGGTCGACGAAATCGATCTGTTGGCTCTCAAGCAGGCAGGCCTCGTGGGCGAACTGACCAGGAGCGCGAAGATCATCGCTACCGGCGAGATCAAGCGTAAGGTCGTCGTGAAGGGTCTGGGTGCGACGAAGAATGCGCGTGCTGCGATTGAAGCAGCAGGCGGTTCTTTTGCCGAGTGATTGTGAGTGGTGCGTGCGGGCTTGCCCGCCGTCACTAGCATCTGCATCGGAGAAGCTACTTGGCTAACAGCCCGAGTCTCGCAAAAACCGGTCGCAGCGCTCCGAAGTTCGGCGACCTGCGCCGGCGTGCAGTGTTCCTGCTGCTGGCGTTGGTCGTTTATCGTATCGGCGCGCATATTCCGGTTCCGGGTATCGATCCGGACCAACTGGCGAAGCTCTTTCAGAGCCAGTCGGGCGGCATCCTTGGCATGTTCAACATGTTCTCGGGTGGCGCACTGTCTCGGTTCACGATCTTCGCGCTGGGTGTGATGCCGTATATTTCGGCGTCGATCATCCTGCAGCTGATGGCGATCGTCTCGCCGCAGCTGGAAGCGCTGAAGAAGGAAGGGCAGGCTGGACAACGCAAGATCACGCAGTACACGCGGATCTTCACGGTGGTGCTGGCGACGTTTCAGGCGTTCGGCATCGCGGTCGCGCTGGAAAACCAGCCTGGCCTCGTGATCGATCCGGGCATGGTGTTCCGCTTGACGACGGTCGTGACGCTCGTAACGGGCACGATGTTCCTGATGTGGCTTGGTGAGCAGATCACGGAACGCGGGCTTGGCAACGGTATCTCGATCATCATCTTCGGCGGGATCGCGGCAGGCTTCCCGAATGCGCTCGGTGGGCTTTTCGAACTGGTTCGCACCGGCTCGATGAGCATCATCTCGGCGATCATCGTGGTCGTTCTGATCGCAGCCGTGACTTACCTGGTGGTGTTCATCGAACGCGGCCAGCGCAAGATCCTCGTGAACTATGCGAAGCGCCAGGTCGGTAACAAGATTTACGGCGGGCAGTCGTCCCACCTGCCGCTCAAGCTGAACATGTCGGGTGTGATTCCGCCGATCTTCGCGTCGTCGATCATCCTGTTCCCGGCAACCATCCTGAACTGGTTCAGTTCGGGTTCGCGAACCGGCTGGTTTGCGGACACGCTGCACAACGTGGCCGAAGCCCTCAAGCCTGGCCAGCCCGTGTACGTGTTGCTGTACGCGTTGGCGATCGTGTTCTTCTGCTTCTTCTACACCGCACTGGTGTTCAACAGCAGGGAAACGGCCGACAACCTGAAAAAGAGTGGCGCGTTCGTACCTGGCATCCGTCCGGGCGATCAGACGGCACGCTATATCGACCGCATCCTCACGCGTCTGACGCTGGCCGGTGCGATCTATATCGTGTTTGTTTGCCTGCTGCCGGAGTTTCTGGTGCTGCGCTGGAATGTGCCGTTTTATTTTGGTGGAACGTCGCTGCTGATCATTGTCGTCGTCACAATGGACTTCATGGCGCAGGTGCAGTCGTACGTGATGTCGCAACAATATGAATCGCTGCTCAAGAAGGCTAACTTCAAGGGCGGCGGCGTCCCGATGCGTTAAAAGGACCTATGGCCAAAGACGATGTAATCCAGATGCAAGGCGAGGTTATCGAAAACCTCCCCAACGCAACCTTCCGGGTGAAGCTGGAAAACGGCCATGTCGTTCTGGGACATATTTCCGGAAAAATGCGGATGCACTACATCCGCATTCTCCCGGGCGACAAGGTGACGGTTGAGTTGACGCCTTACGATCTGTCGCGTGCGCGGATCGTGTTCCGGGCGAAGTGATTTAGGAAAAAGGGTAATATCATGAAAGTGATGGCATCGGTAAAGCGCATTTGCCGCAACTGCAAAATCATCAAGCGCAACGGCGTCGTTCGCGTGATCTGCAGCTCGGACCCGCGCCACAAGCAGCGCCAAGGCTGATTAGCGCGCTTGCGCTTTTTGTTTGAGGAAAAACAATGGCTCGTATTGCAGGGGTTAACATCCCGAACCACCAGCACACCGAAATCGGCCTGACGGCAATTTTTGGTGTTGGCCGCACGCGTTCGCGCAACATCTGCGTGGCCGCCGGTGTGCCGTTCAACAAGAAGGTCAAGGACCTGAACGACGCGGATCTGGAAAAGCTGCGTGAGGAAGTGGGCAAGTTTGTCGTCGAAGGCGATCTCCGCCGTGAAGTGACGATGAACATCAAGCGCCTGATGGACCTCGGCTGCTACCGCGGCGTGCGCCATCGCAAGGGCCTGCCCCTGCGTGGCCAGCGTACGCGTACCAACGCACGTACGCGTAAGGGTCCGCGCCGCGCAGCACAGTCGCTGAAGAAGTAAGCGGAACTGAAAGTTACAGGAAAACGTAATGGCTAAGGCTTCGAACAACTCCGCGGCGCAACGCGTTCGCAAGAAGGTTAAGAAGAACGTCGCCGAGGGCGTGGTTCACGTTCACGCGTCGTTCAACAACACGATCATCACGATCACCGACCGTCAAGGCAACGCGCTTGCCTGGGCAACGTCGGGCGGTCAGGGCTTCAAGGGTTCGCGTAAGTCGACGCCCTTCGCAGCTCAGGTCGCAGCTGAATCGGCTGGCCGTGTTGCAATGGAATACGGCGTCAAGAACCTCGAAGTGCGTATCAAGGGCCCCGGCCCGGGTCGCGAATCGGCGGTGCGCGCGCTGCATGGTCTTGGCATCAAGATCACCGCGATCTCCGACGTTACGCCGGTCCCGCACAACGGCTGCCGTCCGCCGAAGCGCCGCCGTATCTAAGGCGTCGCTTTAGCCGAACGCCTGAGCCGCCGGAAACGGCGACCCAGGCTCTCGGCGTTATTGAATTGACTAAGCCCACCGTTCGGTTCAAAGAGCCGGACTAGCGCGAAGGCCGGCGTTTAGCCCTCGCGTGATCAATTATCGAAGGAAAGCAACGTGGCACGTTATATCGGCCCGAAGGCCAAGCTGTCCCGCCGTGAAGGCACCGACCTCTTTCTGAAGAGCGCACGCCGCTCGCTCGCCGACAAGTGCAAGCTCGACAGCAAGCCGGGTCAGCACGGCCGCACCTCGGGCGCACGTACGTCCGACTACGGCACGCAGCTTCGCGAAAAGCAGAAAGTGAAGCGTATCTACGGCGTGCTCGAGCGCCAGTTCCGCCGCTACTTCGCGGAAGCTGACCGTATCAAGGGCAACACCGGCGAAAACCTGCTGCAACTGCTCGAATCGCGTCTCGACAACGTCGTGTACCGCATGGGCTTCGCTTCGACCCGCGCTGAAGCGCGTCAGCTCGTGAGCCACAAGGCTCTCACGGTGAACGGCGTCGTTTCGAACATCCCGTCGATGCAAGTGAAGGCAGGCGACGTCGTCGCGATTCGCGAAAAGGCGAAGAAGCAGGCGCGTATCGTCGAAGCCCTCTCGCTCGCAGAGCAAGGCGGCATGGCAGGTTGGGTGTCGGTCGACGCGAAGAAGTTCGAAGGCACGTTCAAGAGCATGCCTGAGCGCAGCGACATCGCTGGCGACATCAACGAAAGCCTGATCGTCGAATTGTATTCGCGGTAATCGGATTGACGGCCGGGGTAACCTCTGTGCTTCGCGCAGGAGGCGGCCTCGGCCGTTTTTTTCAGGTTGTTGCCATCTCAGCCTTATCGGTGTAACGAGCCGAGGGTATTGAAAAGGAAAACCTATGCAAACCAGTTTGTTGAAACCCAAGATCATCGCTGTGGAATCGCTCGGCGACAACCACGCGAAAGTGGTCATGGAGCCGTTCGAACGCGGTTATGGCCACACCTTGGGTAACGCGCTCCGGCGCGTGCTGCTGTCGTCGATGGTGGGCTACGCGCCGACCGAAGTGACGATCGCAGGCGTCGTGCACGAATACTCGACGCTCGATGGTGTGCAAGAGGATGTGGTCAACCTGCTGCTGAACCTGAAGGGTGTCGTTTTCAAGCTGCATAACCGTGACGAAGTGACGGTTACGCTGCGCAAGGAAGGCGAAGGCGTTGTCACCGCTGGCGACATCGAACTCTCGCACGACTGCGAAGTGATCAACCCCGATCACGTGGTTGCGCATCTGACGAAGGGCGGCAAGCTCGACGTGCAGATCAAGATCGAAAAGGGCCGTGGCTACGTGCCGGGCAACGTGCGCCGTTACGGCGAAGAGTCGGCCAAGATCATTGGCCGCATCGTGCTGGACGCGTCGTTCTCGCCGGTTCGCCGCGTGAGCTACGCCGTGGAAAGCGCGCGTGTCGAGCAGCGTACCGACCTCGACAAGCTCGTGATGAACATCGAAACCAACGGCGTGATCTCGCCTGAGGAAGCGATCCGCCAGTCGGCCCGCATCCTCGTGGATCAGCTGTCGGTGTTCGCGGCTCTGGAAGGCACGGAAACGGCCGCGGAAGCGCCTTCGCGCGCCCCGCAGATCGACCCGATCCTGCTGCGTCCGGTGGACGATCTCGAACTCACGGTTCGCTCGGCGAACTGCCTGAAGGCCGAGAACATCTACTACATCGGCGATCTGATCCAGCGCACCGAGAACGAGCTGCTCAAGACCCCGAACCTGGGTCGCAAGTCGCTCAACGAGATCAAGGAAGTGCTCGCTTCGCGCGGTCTCACGCTCGGCATGAAGCTCGAAAACTGGCCGCCGGCTGGTCTCGACAAGTAAGAAGTCTGGCACGGACGCGGATTTTCCTTTAAAATCCGCGTCTTGCCTTTTTCACGTACCGGCCCGTGCCCTGGTAGTTGCAGGGCGATAGAAGAGCTGGACCAAAACTTTGTTTCAAGGAAATTGAAATGCGTCACCGTCATGGTCTGCGGAAACTGAACCGCACGAGCAGCCACCGTCTGGCAATGCTCCGTAACATGTCCAACTCGCTCATCGAGCACGAAGTCATCAAGACGACGCTGCCGAAGGCGAAGGAACTCCGTAAGGTTGTCGAGCCCCTCATCACGCTGGGCAAGAAGCCGTCGCTCGCAAACCGTCGTCTGGCGTTCAACCGCCTGCGCGATCGTGACTCGGTCACGAAGCTGTTCGACGTGCTCGGTCCGCGTTTCGCGAACCGTCCGGGCGGCTACCTGCGTATCCTGAAGTTCGGTTTCCGTGTTGGCGACAACGCACCGATGGCACTGGTCGAACTGCTCGACCGTCCGGAAGTCGCGGAAGAGAACGTCCAGGAAGCGGAATAAGCTTTCCGTCGCTCGATCCCGGGATTGAGCGGCATGCGAAAAAGCCAGGCCTAGCCTGGCTTTTTTTGTTTTCCGGCGTGGATGAAATCGCGCCGTACCGTGTTTGCCGGTTGCAGTCCCCTTTTGCCACACGGTGCACGAGAGAAGCCGATCGGCGCCGATGGTACGATTACGTTCTGCCCCGAAGCCCGTTTGCCGTCGCACGCGGGCACCACGCCGGAGTTCGTCGTGACCCTCAATGTGACCCTGATGCTGACTACGGTGCCCGATGAGGGCACCGCCGAAACGCTCGCCGCCGGAGCGCTCGCGCAGCGTCTCGCCGCGTGCGTGACGCGCCTGGGCGCCGTGCACTCACAGTATCACTGGCAGGGCAACATCGAGTCGGGCAACGAGATCCAGCTGCTCTTCAAGACGAGTCTCGCCCGCGCGGCCGAGCTCGAACAGTTCATCCAGACCCAGCATCCCTACGAGACGCCCGAGATTCTCTCGTGGCAAGCCATGGCGTCGAACGCCTACGGGCAATGGGTCAATGCCGAGACTCAGCGCACCCTTCATGTCTAACCGCTTCGATCGGCGCTTGCGCGCCAAGCCGTACGCTACGCTGTCCAGCTTTCTGCTGCTCGTCTGCGCTCTGCTGCCAATGCTGCTCGGTGCGTCGCTCGCGCGTGCGGCCGACGACGACTTCCTGCCGCCCGACCAGGCCTTCACGTTCAGTGCGAGCGAAGCGCCGGGCATGGTCGACGTGCACTTCAAGATCGCCGACGGCTACTACATGTACCGCGAGCGCTTCGCCTTCGCAGTCCGCAACGGCACGGCGCAATTGGGCGAGGCGCAAATCCCGCCCGGCCACGTCAAGTTCGATCCGACCTTCCAGAAGAATGTCGAAACCTATCGCAGCGAGCTGACGATCCGCGTGCCGGTGCAGAAGGCGAGCGGTCCGTTCGATCTTGCGGTGACATCGCAGGGCTGCGCCGATGCTGGCATCTGTTATCCGCCCGCGGAACACGTGTTCCACGTGAGCGGCGCCGCTTTGCAGGACGCGACGGCTGGCCAGAGCGCCGTGCCGGGCGCAGCGAACCCGACGCCCGCGCCTCAGCCGCAAACCACCGCAGTACCCGCAGCAGGTGACACCGAAGAACCCTGGTACGAGCGCGCCACGAGCGCCGACTACGCGCAATCGCTGTTGCAAGGCGGCGGCTTTTTCGCCGTGGTCGGCCTGTACTTCGTAGCCGGCATGGTGCTGAGCCTCTTGCCCTGCTCGTACCCGATGATCCCGATCCTGTCGGCGATCATCGTCGGTGAGGGCGCTCGCGTCACGCGCTCGCGCGGCTTCGCGCTCTCGTTCGTCTACGTGCTCGGCATGGCGCTCGTCTACACGGTGCTGGGCATTGCCGCTGCGCTGGTCGGCCAGAGCCTTGGCGCTTGGCTGCAGAACCCATGGGTGCTGGGCTTGTTCGCAGTGCTCCTCACCGCATTCGCCGTCATGCTGATCGCGGGCTACGACATCGCCCTGCCGCAGCGCTGGCAGGACGGCGCCTCGCGCGCCACCCAGGGCCGTTCCGGCGGCAAATTCGCCGCGGTCGCCGTGATGGGCGCGCTTTCCGCGCTCGTGGTGGGGGCCTGCATGACCGCGCCGCTCTTCGCGGTGCTGGCGTTCATCGCGCACACGGGCAACGCCGTACTCGGCGGCGCGGCGCTCTTTGCGATGGGCCTGGGTCTCGGCGTCCCGCTGATGGTCCTCGGCCTCGGCGCGGGCTCGCTGCTGCCGCGTGCGGGCACGTGGATGGATGGCGTGAAGGTGTTCTTCGGCGTCGTGCTGCTCGCGGCCGCGCTCTGGATCGTCTGGCCGGTGCTCGGCGCCACCGCGCAGATGCTGCTCGCCGCCCTCTGGCTGCTGCTCGCGGCCGCCGCGCTTGGCCTCTTCACGCCGAACGCGGGTGCGGCCAATGTGTGGCGGCGCCTCGGGCGTGGCCTCGGCGCTGCGTTCGCGATCTGGGCGGCGACGCTGATCGTCGGTCTTGCGGCGGGTTCGACGGATCCGCTGCGTCCGCTCGCGGTGCTGGCCGCGCGCGTGGGCGGCGCGAGCGATGTTGCCGCTGCAGGCGCGGCGCAGTCCGGCGGCGCCAACGAAGCGAACGCGCTGGTGTTCGCGCCCGTGCGCTCGCCCGCACAACTCGATGCGGCGCTCAAGACCGCGGGCAAGCCGTCGATGCTCGACTTCTACGCCGACTGGTGCGTGAGCTGCAAGGAAATGGAGAAGTTCACCTTCAGCGACCCGCGCGTGCAGGCGCGCCTCGCGGAGCTGGGCCTGTTGCGCGCCGATGTGACCGCCAACAATTCGGACAACCAGGCACTGCTCAAGCGCTTCGGCCTCTTCGGACCGCCGGGCATCATCTTCTTCGATACGCAAGGGCGCGAAGTGCTGCGCGTGGTCGGCTACGAAAATGCCGACCGCTTCCTCGCGCGTCTCGATCGCGTGACGGCGCCGGCGCCGCAGACGCCGGCAGCGCCATCGGCCTGATCGGCGGCAAGGCGCGCGCGTGAGAACGCGCCTCGGCCCAAAAGCAAAAAGGCACGTCCATGGACGTGCCTTTTTTCATGCGACGCGTGCAGTGCTTACTTCTGTGCGCGCAGCAAACGCGCGGCGTCTAGCGCGAAATACGTGAGGATGCCGTCGGCGCCCGCGCGCTTGAACGCGAGCAGCGATTCCATCATCACCTTGTCGTGATCGAGCCAGCCGTTTTGCGCGGCGGCCTTGAGCATGGCGTACTCGCCGCTCACCTGGTACACGTAGGTCGGAAAGCGGAATTCGTCTTTCACGCGGCGCACGATGTCGAGATACGGCATGCCGGGCTTCACCATCACCATGTCGGCGCCTTCCTCGATGTCGAGGCGCACTTCGCGCAGCGCCTCGTCGGAGTTCGACGGGTCCATCTGGTAGGTCATCTTGTTGCCCTTGCCCAGATTCGACGCCGAGCCCACGGCATCGCGGAACGGACCATAGAACGCCGAGGCGTATTTGGCCGAGTACGCCATGATGCGCGTGTGGATGTGGTTCTCGCTTTCGAGCATCTCGCGGATCGCACCGATGCGCCCGTCCATCATGTCCGAAGGCGCGACGATATCGACACCGGCTTGCGCCTGCGCGCGCGCCTGCGCGACGAGGATTTCGATGGTCTCGTCGTTGATGACGTAGCCGTTCTCGTCGAGCACGCCGTCCTGGCCGTGGCTCGTGTACGGGTCGAGCGCGACGTCGCAAAGCACGCCGAGGTCGGGGAAACGCTTCTTCAGTTCTCGCACGGCGCGCGGAATCACGCCGTCGGGGTTCGTCGCCTCGATGCCATCGGGCGTCTTGAGCGCCGGATCGACAACGGGGAAGAGCGAAAGCACCGGAATGCCGAGTTCGACGCACTGCTCGGCGACGCCCATCAGCAGATCGATCGACACGCGTTCGACGCCGGGCATCGACGGCACGGCTTCGCGCACGTTGTTGCCCGCGATGACGAATACGGGGTAGATCAGGTCGTTCGTGGTGAGGAGGTTTTCGCGCATCAGACGGCGCGAGAAATCGTCACGTCGCATGCGGCGCGGACGATGATGCGGATAGAAGCTCATGTCGGCGGATATCTTGAAACGGGATGGGTCCCGGGGCGCAGGAAACTTTTCGGGACAATGGTATATCATACCGATCGAGCGAGGCGCCTGGCGCCGAGCTCCCCGCTTCTCCTCCCTGAGCGGGTGCCTGTCGTTTTTCGATAAGGCTGTTTAACCCGCCGGAAATCACGGCGGGTTTTTTTATGTGCGCCGGAAGGGGCGTAGCAAGACCCGCGGCGCAGGCCGGAAAGGGCGCTTATGCCCGGCGTTGGCGTGGTCTGCGTGCGCTAGCGCACATAACGCGGCAGATGCCGCGCCGGCCTTGCGAAAAGATCTAATGAATGCGTGTGAAAAGCCCGACAGTGTGGCCTTTTGCATGATCGAGGGCCGGCCTGAAGCGACTGGCCCGAGGGGCGTTACTCCGCTTGCGCGTCGGTTTCGCCGACAGATGCCTGCGGCACGATCCAGCTCTCGATCACGGCGTGCGCCTCGTCGAGCCCCACGCGCTTGAGCGCCGAAAAGAGCTGGGCGCTCAGCTTCCCTACGTAGCCTTGCTTGCTGTACTCGTCGAACGCCTTGTTGGTCGTGCGCAGCGCGAGCACGCTTTCCTGGCGCGTCAATTTGTCGCACTTCGTAAGGAGTGCGTGAATCGGTTTGCCCGTCGGCGCGAACCACTCGATCATGCGGCGGTCGAGGTCGGTGAGCGGGCGGCGCGCGTCCATCATCAGGATGAGGCCGGAGAGTTGCGCGCGCGTTTGCAGATAGAGCGAAAGCAACTGCTCCCAGTGCGCCTTCGCGGCGGCCGGCACTTCGGCGTAACCATAGCCGGGCAGGTCGACGAGATAACCCGCCGGTTCGTCGGCGGGGCCGACCGAGAAGTAGTTGATGTGCTGGGTGCGGCCCGGCGTCTTCGAGGCGAAGGCGAGCCGCTTCTGGTTGCACAGCAGATTGATGGCGGTGGACTTGCCGGCGTTCGAACGGCCGGCGAACGCGACCTCGGGCCGCGCCGTAGCGGGCAGGTCGCGCAGATGATTCACCGTCGTGAAGAAGCGGGCTTGGTGCAGCAGGAAGGCCATCGGAAAAGGACCACAATGTGAGACAACGCGGCGGGTGGCCCGCCGGGCCCGGACGCGCCCGGGATGGATTCTGGGATATCGGGGGCAGGCCCGACTGGCGCCGTGGCGCCTTGCGCGCTATTGTACAATGCGATGGTTTACTGAATACCAGCAAGGCCAGCGCGGGCCTTTCGAGGTAGATCGGTCGCTGTCGTACATTGCAGAACCTGATTCCCACAAGACGAAACAAGGTGCGCGAATGAATCGACTGGGCAAGTGCTTGAAGGTATTCGAGAGTGCGATAGCGTCAGGTCTTACAGCAGGTTTATTCATGATGGCGGGGCAGGCAAGCGCGGCGGATCAGGGAACGCCGGCCAAGCCCGACGTCGCCCGGGGGCAAGCCATTGCGGCGCAGGTCTGCGCGGCCTGTCACGCGGCCGACGGCAACAGCTCCGGCGGCGCGTATCCCAAGCTCGCCGGGCAGCACGCCGACTATCTCGTCAAGCAACTCAAGGACTTCAAACCGCAGCCCGGCGGCAAGCCGGCGGCGCGCGCAAACCCCATCATGGCCGGCTTCGCTGCCGCGCTGTCAGACCAGGATATGATCAACGTCGCAGCCTGGTTCGCCTCCCAGACACCCAAACCCGGCTACGCGCACGACGCGAAGACCGTGCCGTTTGGCCAGTCGATCTGGCGCGGCGGCATCGCCGACAAGGGCGTGCCAGCCTGTGCAGCGTGCCACGGACCCACTGGACAGGGAATTCCGATCCAGTTTCCGCGCCTTTCTGGCCAGTGGTCGGAATATGTCGTTGCACAACTCAATGCTTTCCAGCAGGGCACGCGTAACAATAACGATCCGATGCGAACCATCGCGCACCGGCTCTCGGACGACGAGATCAAGGCGGTCGCCGATTACGCCGCCGGCCTGCATTGAGCGCAGCAGGTTCGCCGCGCGTGTGATCAGCAGTCTCACGGCGCGGCTGGCCGGAAAACAAGAAAAGGGTGAGGGCGTCGTCACGCTGACGGCGCGCCTGCACCCTTTTTTGCTGTAGCGCCTCATCGGCAAGAAAGCAGCAAGAGCGAAAAAGCGGAGTTTGAATGAGCGTCACCACGCAGGGTTTGCAGTTGAATGTTCGCCAGAAGGCCGTGAAAAGCGCCGTCGAGCTGATCAGTTCGATGCGCTTCGCGATTGCGCTGCTCGTCGTGCTCGCCATCGCGAGCATCATCGGCACGGTGCTCACGCAGGACGACCCGTACCCGAACTACGTCAACCAGTTCGGCCCCTTCTGGGCCGACATCTTCCGCTCGCTGAGCCTCTACACGGTCTACAGCGCGTGGTGGTTCATGACGATCCTCGGCTTTCTCGTGGTGTCGGTTTCGCTGTGCGTGATCCGCAACGCGCCGAAGATGATCGCCGACATGAAGAGCTGGAAGGACAAGGTCCGCGAAGGCAGCCTGCGCGCGTTCCATCACAAGGGCGAGTTCGCGGTGGAGGGCGGCACGCGCGAGCAAACGGCCGCCACGCTCGGCAAGCTGGCGGGGCGCATGGGCTACCGGTTCGTCACGCGCGAGAGTGATGGCGCCACGCTCATCGCGGCCAAGCGCGGTGCGCTCACGAAGATCGGCTATATCTTCGCCCACCTCGCGATCGTGATCATCTGCCTCGGCGGCCTGCTCGACAGCAATCTGCCGATCAAATTCCAGATGTGGCTGTTCGACAAGACGCCCATCCGCAGCAACGCGGTCATCAACGACATTGCGCCCGAGCACCGGCTCTCGCAGTCGAACCCGACCTTCCGCGGCTACGCCTGGGTGCCCGAGGGCCAGTTCGTTTCCACGGCCATCCTCAACCAGCCCGACGGCTCGCTGATTCAGGACCTGCCGTTCTCCATCCAGCTCAACAAGTTCATCGTCGACTACTACTCGACCGGCATGCCCAAGCTCTTTGCGAGCGACATCGTCGTGATCGACCACAAGACGGGCCAGCGCGTTCCGGCGCGCATCGAGGTGAACGAGCCGTTCGAGTACGACGGCGTGTCGATCTATCAGTCGAGCTTCCAGGACGGCGGCTCGCAGATGTCGATGACGGCGTGGCCGATGTCGGGGGCGAGCGCGAAGCACTTCCCGTTCGGCGGCACGATCGGCAATTCGGCGCCGCTCGCGGTGCCCGCCGGCCAGACGGTGCCGGGCGTGGATGGGCAGACGATCGAATTCGCGGACTTTCGGGCGATCAACGTCGAGAACATCTCGAACGGCAGCGGCGCGAACGACGCGCGCGGTGTGGCCCACCAGTCGCTCAAGGAAGCGTTCGACGAACGCCTCGGCTCCGGTGCGAAGAGCTCGAAGCCGCTCGATCTGCATAACGTCGGCCCCTCGGTGCAGTACAAGGTGCGCGACAAGAACGGCCAGGCGCGCGAGTACAACAACTACATGCTGCCCGTGGACGTGGGCGGCGGCGACCGCATGTTCCTCGCGGGCATGCGCGAGAATCCCGACGATCCGTTCCGCTACCTGCGTATTCCCGCCGACACCGGCGGCACGCCGAAAGAGTGGATGATGCTGCGCGCGGCTTTCGAGGACCCCGCCTTGCGCGCGCAGGCCGCGAAGCGTTTCGCCGCGCGCTCCGTCCCCGATTCGAACCGCGAGTTGCAACAGCATCTCGAAGACAGCGCCGAGCGCGTCTTGACCCTTTTCGCGGGCTCGGACGCGCCGCAGGCAGGTGCTGCGGTTGCTGCAGGCGCCGCTGGCGGCTTCCAGGCCGTGGCCGCGTTCATCGACAAGTCGGTGCCGAAGGAGCAGCAGGAAAAGGCCGCGAGCCTCCTGCTGCGCATGCTCGAGGGTGCGACATGGGATCTCTGGCAGCTCGCGCGCGAGCAGGCCGGCGAGCCCGATCTGAAGCCCGATGCCGACGCCGCGCGCTTCGTGCAGGACTCGATCAACGCGATATCCGATAGCTTCCTGTATGGATCTCCTGTCTATCTACAGCTCGATTCATTCAAGCAGGTGCAAGCTTCGGTATTTCAGTTGACGCGCGCGCCGGGCAAGAAAGTCGTGTATCTTGGCAGCCTGTTGCTCGTGCTCGGCATCTTCTCGATGTTCTACGTGCGTGAGCGGCGTCTGTGGTTCTGGCTGAAGGACCGGAAGGGGCAGGACGGTCAGGACCACGGCGTCGACGTCATCATGGCGATGTCCACCGCCCGCCGTACCCTCGACTTCGAGAAGGAGTTCGCCCGTACCCGCGATGCGGTCGGCCGTGCGCTAGGCGCGGCGCCGCAAACGGGCGACACGAACGGCAGCGGCACGGACCGTGCGCCCTGATTCACGCACGTGATTGCAGCCACTCACGATCAACACCGGTAAGCCCATGGACTTGTCTCAGGTTTCCTCCTCCGCGAAGGCTCGCCGCGCCGAACGTGCGCAGGTGGCCAATGCCGCTGTGGCGCACGGCGCCGCGACTGCCCGCGATCCGCTCGCCGACGTCCTGTTCGACGAACGCCCTTTCCTGCGCCGCCTGACGGCGGTGGACTGGCTGTTCGCGCTGGCGCTCGTGGCGGGCGCGGGCTTCGCGCTCTCGCGCTACCACGCGCACATGAACTACTACGACAAGCTGGTGCTGTGCGGCACGACGCCGGCGCTCGTCGTGCTGGGCTGGCGCTGGAAGCCGGCGCGGCTGCTTATGGCCGGTATCGCGGTGCTCGCGCTGTTCGCGATCCAGATCTACCAGGGCGACCTCGCGCGCGCGGATCAGGCGTTCTTCCTCAAGTATTTCCTCTCCAGCCAGTCGGCCATTCTGTGGATGAGCGCGCTGTTCGTGCTCGCCACGCTGTTCTACTGGATCGGCCTGCTCTCACGCTCGCCCTCGGGCGGCTCGATCGGCTCGAAGCTCACATGGGCGGCGGTGCTCATGGGCTTCGTCGGCCTGATGGTGCGCTGGTACGAGTCCTATCTCATCGGGGCGGACGTCGGGCACATTCCCATCTCGGACCTCTACGAAGTGTTCGTGCTGTTCAGCCTCATCACCGCGCTCTTCTATCTGTATTACGAAAGGCACTACAACACGCGCGCGCTCGGCGCGTTCGTGCTGCTCGTGATCAGCGCGGCCGTGGGCTTCCTGATGTGGTACTCGATCTCGCGCGACGCGCAGCAGATCCAGCCGCTCGTGCCCGCGCTGCAGAGCTGGTGGATGAAGATCCACGTGCCGGCGAACTTCATCGGCTACGGCAGCTTCGCGCTTTCGGCCATGGTGGGCGTGGCGTACATCATGAAGGAGCGCGGCGTGCTGGCGGACCGTCTGCCCGCGCTCGAGGTGCTCGACGACGTCATGTACAAGTCGATCGCCGTGGGTTTCGCGTTCTTCACCATCGCGACCATTCTCGGCGCGCTGTGGGCGGCGCAGGCCTGGGGCGGCTACTGGAGCTGGGACCCGAAGGAAACCTGGGCGCTGATCGTGTGGCTCAACTACGCCGCCTGGCTGCATATGCGCCTCATGAAGGGCCTGCGAGGCGGCGTGGCGGCCTGGTGGGCACTTACCGGGCTGCTCGTCACGACCTTCGCATTCCTCGGCGTGAACATGTTCCTTTCGGGCCTGCACAGCTACGGCAAGCTGTAACCGAATCGGCCTGCAAGACGAACTAACCGTCGGATGCCTCGCGCTCCGACGGTTTTTTTTCGTCCGCCGGGAAGTTTTCTGCGAATTGCGCGTTTGCCCGCTTGAGGTCATCCCGTCGATCCACGTCGTGCACAGCACGGCAGGACGGGTCGAGATACGATCAATGTGCTGGCGGCGCACGCCACGCAAGAAGCAGGAGCAGCGATATGTGGATCAAGCGGAGCAGCAGGATCTTGCTCAACGGTGACGACATCCCCGCGAGCGAAATCACGCCGCAAAAGGTGTACGAACAGCGTCGGCGCATTCTGCGGGCAGCGGGCGCGCTTGCGCTCGGCGGCATTGCGGGGCCGTTCGGTGCAAGAGAGGCGCTTGCGGAATACGCCCCCGGCGACCCGAAGGCGCAGAAGCTCGCCGCGCAGACGAACACGAAGTTCGTCGCGCTCGACAAGGTCACGCCCTACAAGGACATCACGACCTATAACAACTTCTACGAGTTCGGCACCGACAAGGGCGATCCGGCTCAAAACGCGCACACGCTGCGGCCGCGTCCGTGGAAGCTGAGCGTCGAGGGCGAGGTGAAGAACCCGAAGGTCTATGACATCGACGAGATTCTCAAGCTCGCGCCGCTCGAAGAGCGCGTGTACCGGCATCGTTGCGTGGAGGGCTGGTCGATTGTCGTGCCGTGGATCGGTGTTTCGCTTTCCGAACTGATCCGCCGCGCGCAGCCCACGGGCAACGCGCGCTACGTGCAGTTCATCACGCTCGCCGACCCCTCGCAAATGCCGGGTCTCGCCGAGCCGATTCTCGACTGGCCGTATTCCGAAGGCCTGCGCATGGACGAAGCGATGAATCCGCTCACGCTGCTCACGGTCGGCCTTTACGGCCAGGTGCTGCCGAACCAGAACGGCGCGCCCGTGCGTGTGATGGTGCCGTGGAAGTACGGCTTCAAGAGCGCGAAGTCGCTGGTGAAGATCCGCTTCGTCGAGAACCAGCCGCCCACGAGCTGGAACAAGTACGCGCCGAACGAGTACGGCTTTTATTCGAACGTGAACCCGAACGTCGATCACCCGCGCTGGAGCCAGGCCACGGAGCGGCGCATCGGCGAAGACGGCTTCTTCCAGCCCAAGCGCAAGACGCTCATGTACAACGGCTACGGCGACCTCGTCGCGTCGATGTATCAGGGCATGGATCTGCGCAAGAACTTCTGAGCAACGAGCTTGATGGAGCGAGAGATGGAATCGACGACGACACCACAGGCCGCCGCGCGCGTGGGGGCGGGCCAGGCGCGCCCTGCGCGAAAGGCGGGTGTGGCGAGCGTGACGGGCCCGCGCTGGCTGCCGTGGGCGAAGGTGGCGGTGTTCGTCGCGGGGCTGTACCCGCTTGCGCGCCTCGTGCTGTTCGGCTTCACGGACGGGCTCGGTGCGAATCCGATCGAGTTCATCACGCGTTCCACGGGCCTGTGGACGCTGGTGTTCCTCTGCATCACGCTCGCGGTCACGCCGCTGCGACGAATCACGGGCTGGAATACGCTGGTCCGCTTTCGGCGCATGCTGGGCCTCTTCGCGTTTTTCTACGCGACGCTGCACTTCACGACCTACATCTGGTTCGACAAGTGGTTCGACGTCGCCGCGATGCTCAAGGACGTGGGCAAGCGGCCGTTCATCACGGTGGGTTTTGCGGCGTTCGTGCTGCTGATTCCGCTCGCCGTGACGTCCACGCGCGCGATGGCGCGCCGGCTCGGACGGCGCTGGCAGACGCTGCATCGGCTCATCTACGCGATCGGCGTGCTGGCGATTCTGCACTTCTGGTGGATGAAGGCGGGCAAGCACGACCTCGTGCTGCCCAAGCTCTACGGCGCGATTATGCTGGCGCTGCTCGGCTGGCGCGTGGCCGTGTGGCTGCTTGCGCGCTGGCGTGCCGCGCGCCCGGATGCGGGCGCCGCGTAGGTGCAGAGCACGCAGGCAGGCAAATAAAAAGCGACGCCGAGGCGTCGCTTTTTTCACGGGCGGGCGGACGAAAGACTCAGTCCGGCAGCACGCGCTCACTGGCGAACAACTCCGCCACGTTTTCGCGCTCGCGCGCGAGATGCACGCGCTTGCCGTCGACCATCACTTCGGCGGCGCGCGCACGCGTGTTGTAGTTCGAGCTCATCACGAAGCCGTAGGCGCCCGCGGAGCGGATCGCGAGCACGTCGCCCGGTTCGATCGCGAGCGAGCGTGCGCGGCCCAGCCAGTCGCCGCTTTCGCACACCGGGCCGACCACGTCGTAGGTTTGCGGTGCCGACTGGCGCGCAACGACCGGCTCCATCGCGTGATACGCGTCGTACATGGCGGGACGGGCGAGGTCGTTCATCGCGGCGTCGACGATCGCGAAGTTCTTCTCCGAGCCTGGCTTCAGGAACTCGACCGTGGTGAGCAGGATGCCCGCATTGCCCACGAGCGAGCGGCCCGGCTCGAAGTACACCTCGCGCGCCTTGCCCGTTTTCGCGCCATACGCCTCGATGCGGTCGAGCACCGTGCGCACGAACTCGCCGATGTCGGGCGGCGTTTCGTCGTCGTAGGTGATGCCGAGGCCGCCGCCCACGTCGATGTGGCGGATGCTCACGCCGTCGGCTTCGATCTGGTCGACGAGTTCGAGCAGCTTGTCGATGGCGTCGAGATACGGCGCGATTTCGGTGATCTGCGAGCCGATGTGGCAGTCGATGCCGACCACGTCCAGGTGCGCCATGGCCGCAGCGGCGCGATAGGTCGCGCGCGCTTCCTCGAATGCCACGCCGAACTTGTTCGCCTTCAGGCCGGTGGAAATGTACGGATGCGTTTTCGGATCGACGTCCGGATTCACGCGCAGCGAAACCGGCGCCTTCTTGCCGAGCTGGCTCGCCACCTCGTTGAGGCGGTCGAGTTCGGGAATCGATTCGACGTTGAAGCACTTCACGCCCGCTTCGAGCGCCTCGCGCATTTCGCCGGCGGTCTTGCCGACGCCCGAGAACACCACGTCCTGCGCTTTGCCGCCTGCCGCGAGCACGCGGGCGAGCTCGCCCGCCGAAACGATGTCGAAGCCCGCGCCTTCGCGCGCGAACACGTTGAGCACGGCGAGGTTGCTGTTCGCCTTGACCGCGACGTGCACCTTGGCGCGGCGGCCGGCGCAGGCGTCGGCGTAGGCGTGCCATGCGGCGGTGAGCGCCGCGCGCGAATACACATAGAGCGGCGTGCCGTACTGTGCGGCGAGATCTGCGGCCGAGACGCCTTCTACGAAGAGCGTGCCGTTATCGCGGTGAAAAGCGGACTGGGTCATGCGAGCGTTTTTACTGGGTTGGCGTGGCGTCGGAAGCCGCCTGCGGGCTGCCGGTGGTCGCGGGTGGGGTGCCGAGTTCGGTGTCCGGGGACAACGACAGCGGCGTGCCGGAGGTGTCCGGAATCGTGCCGATGGGCGCCGATGCAGACTCGGGAGCGCTCGCGGGCGTCGCGCCGGTTTCCGGCTGCGTGGTTTCGAAATTGGGCTTGGGCGGAAGCGGCGGCACGGTGGGCATGTAGAGCGCGCCGCGCTGGCCACAGCCTGCGAGCGCGACGGCGCCGATCGCAAAAGCCGCTAGAATCGCGCGGGGCGTCCATGCGCTGGGGGCCGCTGCGCGCGTCCGGGAAATGACACGCATAATTGTCCCTGAATGAATAACCGGTGGAGTTTAGCATGCCAGACAATGACTACCTGAGCCGCGCGGAGGCCGTGCTGGCGGCCGTAGAGCGGGCCGTGGACGAGGCCGAAGCGGACATCGAACTCGAGCGCAGCGGCAACGTTCTGACGCTCGAATTCGAGAATCGCACGAAGATCATCGTGAACCTGCAGCCGCCGATGCGCGAAATCTGGATCGCGGCGAAGGCGGGCGGTTTCCACTATCGCTTCATCGACGACAAATGGCGCGACACGCGCACGGGCACCGAATTCTTCTCGGCGCTCACGGCCTATGCAACGGAGCAGGCGGGCGAGCCGGTACGGTTCGAGCCATAAGCGCGCAAGCGTGAGCTCATAAAAGAAACGGGCGCGAGTCGCAAGACTGTGAACTGAACCCCAAGAGTTGGACATAGATCCGACCCTTGGGGTTTTTTCATGGCCATTGCTGCGGAGTGCCTCAGTGCCCGCGGAACAGATTCATGATGTCTTCCTTCTCCTTCTCCTTCGCATTCACGTGCTCGGGCGTCGGATCTGCACCGGCATCGTCGGCGCCCGATGCGCCGCCAGCCGACGCCTCGAGCGCCGCCTGACTGATGCCCACTGTCGAGACGAAGCCGTGGCCCGGCGTGGCGTCGGCGTAGTAGAGCTCGTCGCCGAGCGTGACGATGCCGTCCGGCATCGCCATCTTGTACTCGGGCACGCCGCTTAGCGCCTTCTGCATGTAGTCGATCCAGACCGGCAGCGCGAGACCGCCGCCCGTTTCCTTGTCGCCGAGGCTGCGCGGGTTGTCGTAGCCGATCCAGGCGATCGCGGCCAGCGTGTGCTGATAGCCCGCGAACCACGCGTCGCGCGAGTCGTTGGTCGTGCCGGTCTTGCCGCCCAGGTCGGTGCGCTTGAGGACGTTCGACTTCGCGCCCGTGCCGCGCTGCGCGACGCTCTGCAAGAGGCTGTTCATGATGAACGCGTTGCGCGGGTCGATGGCGCGCGGCGCGTTCTGCTCGGCCACGAGCGGCTGCGCCTGGGCGACCACCATGCCGCGCTGGTCGGTGACTTCGGCGATCAGATACGGATTCACGCGATACCCGCCGTTGGCGAACGCCGAGTAGCCGGCGGCCATCTGCAGGGGCGTGACGAGACCCGCGCCGAGCGCCATCGGCAGGTAGGCGGGATGCCGGTCGGCGTCGAAGCCGAAGTGCGTGATGTACTGCTGCGCGTACTTCGTGCCGATGTGGTTGAGGATACGGATCGACACGAGGTTCTTCGACTTCATGAGCGCCGTACGCATGCTCATGGGGCCGTCGAAGCCGCCGCCGTAGTTCTTCGGCTCCCACGGCTGGCCGCCCGTTTCGGCGGCGCTGAAGAAGAGCGGCGCGTCGTTGATGACCGTCGCCGGCCCGAGCCCCTTGTCGAGCGACGCCGAGTAGATGAACGGCTTGAAGCTCGAACCCGGCTGACGCCACGCCTGGGTGACGTGGTTGAACTTGTTCTTGTTGAAGTCGAAGCCGCCCACGAGCGCGCGGATCGCGCCGTCCTGCGGCACGATCGAGATGAATGCGCCTTCGATTTGCGGCAGCTGCGTGATCGACCAGTCGCCTGCGTTGTTGCGCGCGAGGCGGATGATCGCGCCCGGCCGGATCTTCTGCGACGGCTGCGCGCGCGTGGAGAGCGCGAACTGCGCGAAGCGCAGCCCGTCGCCAGTGACGCTCGTGGTGTTGCCGTCCATGAACGTGACCCGCACTTCCTTCGGGCTCGCCGCCGTGACGACCGCCGCCACGAGTTCGCCGTTGTCGGGGTGCTCGACGAGCGCGTCGTCGATGGCCTGCTCTCGCTCGTCGCTGTCCGTGGGCAGGTCGATGAACGCCTCGGGGCCGCGATAGCCGTGGCGCCGCTCGTAGTCCATCAGTCCCCTGCGCAGCGCGCGATAGGCGACATCCTGATCGGCGGAGTCGATGGTGGTGACGACGTTCAGTCCGCGCGTGTACGCCTCCTCGTGGTACTGCGCGTACATCATCTGGCGCACCATTTCCGCGACGTACTCGGCGTGGACGCTGAATTCCTTGCCCGCACCCTTGACGACGAGCGGCTGCGCCGCGGCCTCGTCGTACTGCTGCTGGGTGATGTAATGCAGCTCGAGCATGCGCTGGAGAATGTACTCCTGGCGCACCTTCGCCCGCTTCGGATTGACGACCGGGTTGTAGGCCGACGGCGCCTTGGGCAGCCCGGCCAGCATCGCGCACTCGGCGAGTGTGAGATCTTTCAGATCCTTTCCGAAGTACACGCGCGCGGCGCTCGCGAAGCCATATGCGCGCTGGCCCAGATAGATCTGATTCATGTACACCTCGAGAATCTGATCCTTCGAGAGCTTCGACTCGATCTTATAGGCGAGCAGCATCTCGTAAATCTTGCGCGTGTAGGTCTTTTCGCTCGAAAGGAAGAAGTTGCGCGCCACCTGCATGGTGATCGTGCTGGCGCCTTGGGTGGCATGGCCATTGGTGAGCGCGACGAAGCCCGCGCGCGCAATGCCGGCGAGGTCGACGCCGCCGTGATCGTAGAAGCGCGCGTCTTCGATGGCGAGAATGGCCTTCTTGAGGTTGTCCGGCACGTCCTTGAAATGGACGATGTCGCGCCGCTCCTCGCCGAATTCGCCGATCAGCACATGGTCGCGCGTGTAGATGCGCAGCGGCACCTTCGGGCGATAGTCGGTGAGCGCCTCGAGCGACGGCAGGTTCGGTGTCGCCACGACGAGCGCGTAGCCGAGTACGAGCGCCACACACACCACGCCGGCGAAAATGAGGCCGAAAAAGGCGATCAGCAGCGTGGCCCACCACGGGCGCTTGCGCCGCCGGGGCGGCTCGGGCGGCGTGGAAGGCGGTACGGACGAAGGAAGCTGATCTTGCATACGAACACCAGAAAAACAGTCCCGCGATTATAGCCGCCGCTCGCCCGCTGGCTTTCGAGATGCTTACATGGACGGCGCGGGCGAGCACGCGATCCGCTGTTTCTGTCGATGCGTCTGCTGACGCCTCTGCTGACGCCTCTGCTGATATTCGCACTGTAGACGCGCCCCTCGCGCGTGGATAGCGCTGGCGGCGACCGTTGGCCGTTCGGCCGAGTATTCGTGCGCCACCGCGATTCGCACAATTTCTCCATCGACGCGCTGCGAACGGTTTGCGGCGCGCGGACGTACGGGAGGGATGCGATGGGTTTCGGGAATCCGCTGTTGTTGGGCGCTCGCCGGTTTGCCGCGGGTGTGGATTTAAGTGCGCGCGGGGTCACGCTGGTGGTGTTGAGCCAGCGCATTGTCGGGGCGGGGCCGGTCCGCCTCGAATGGCTGGCGAGCGCGCCGCTCGCGCGCGAGGCGCTCGCCGGCGCGGAGATCGTCGACCGGGCGGCCATCGTCGCGGCGCTTCGCTGCGTGTTTGGCGAGTTGCCGCGCGCCAGCGCGGCGGCGTCGCTGCGTTGCGCCATGGCGCTGCCCACGAGCGCGACGCTCGTCGCGACCGTGCCGCTTGCGCGTCTGGCGCCGGCGGGCGCGACGGACGAATCGGGTATTCACGCAGCGCTGGAGCCGCTCGTGCTGGCGGAGGCGGAGCGCACGGCGGGCGTGGAGCGCGGCGAGCTGGCGGTCGACTGGAGCGTGCTGCCGGCCACCCCGCGCAGCCGCGAAGCACAGGTGACGATCGCGGCGACGCCGCGGCAGCATCTCGAATCGCGCATCGAATGCGCGGCAATGGCGGGCATCACGCTGTGCGCCGTGGACGGCGAGGCGCACGCCGCGTTGCGCGCCATGCGGCACGCGGCGGTGTACGAGTTGCCGCCGCACGAACCCTGGGTGGCGATCTGGGTCGGCCCGGAAGGCGTGCACGGCTGGTTGCTCGTCGACGACTCGGTCATCCGGCACATGCGCTTTCCCGCGCTCGAACATGCCGATCTCGTGGAGGCGCTGCACGACCTCGTCGACGGCGAGCAGGCCGGCTGCGTGCAGGTCTCGGGCGAGCTTGCCATGCTTCGCGGCGCAAACTTCACGATGGCCGACATCGGCGACGCGCTGGGTGCGCCAGTGCTGCCGTTCGAATGCGCACCGCTGGCCGACGTCGAGTGGCCGCTCGCGGCGACGCTGTTGCACGATCCGGCGTGCGCGGTGGCCTTCGGGCTCGCGCTGCGCGGGGTGGCGGAATGACGCTCGCGCGCGCTGTGCGCGGCTTTCCGGGCCGGGCCGTCGGCGGTTTCAACTTGCTGCCGTGGCGGCGCCGCGCCATCCGCAGGAGGCTCCGCTGGCGCCTGCTCGAATGGGGCGCCGCGGCGCTTGGCGGATGCGCGTGTGCGCTGGGTGTCGTGCTTTGGCAGCGCATCGAATGCAGCACGCTCGAGGCTCGGCGCGAGGCGCTGGAGCGGCCACTGGCGCAGTGGCGCGCACCGCTCGCCGAGGCGCAGCGCCTCACGCGGGAGATCGAAGCGCGCCGCATCGGCGATCGACTCGCCCGACAGCACGCGCAGGCGACGGCGCGCTTTTTCGCCCTTGCGGACGCGTTGGCGAGTGAGCCTGCTCCAGGCGTCGGCTTGCAGCAGCTTGCGCAGTCCGCCGATGAAACCGATCTGCAGGCGAGCGCGGCGGACGAATCGGCGGCTGCGGCCTGGCTCGGACGCCTGCGCTCGCTGCCCGACGTCGAGGCCTTGAGCGTGCGCGAACTCAAGCGCGGCGTGCCGGCTGGCGCTGCACGTGAGCGTGTGCCCGATGGCGAACCGATTCGCGTGGCAGCTCATCTCGTCTGGCAAGGCGCGAGCACTGTGCCGCAGGGCGGCGCACCGCGAGTGCGCGAGGCGTCCCGAGCGTCGAGCGGCGCCGCCGCGAAGGAGGCGACATGAGCACGATGCCTGCGCACGCTGGACAGGAGCGGGGGCTTGTTTCGCCGCAGTCAGGCAGGGGCAGCGCATTGCGCGGATGGCCGCCGCTTCACGTGTGGAGCACGCGCCGCCGCCGGGCTGTCGCGTCGATGATTGCCGTGCTGGCTCTCGCCGCCGCGAGCGTCGCCTGCATCGTCGGGGATCCACTCGGTGTGAATGCAGCTCGCGCCGAGCTGCAAACCGCTCAAAAGCGCTACGGCGATGCCCAGCAAGTCCTGGCGCGCCTGCCCGCGCTGCGCGACGCTGCGGCGCGAACGGCTTCGCGTGCGCCGCGCGCTGGCAATTCCGCCGACGATATTCGCCGCATCTCGCAGCTCGCCGCGCAATCGGGCCTCGTGCTGCATGCGCTGGAGCCTGGCGTTGCGGGCGGCGCACAAGCCGAGGCGTTCCGGTCGATCAAGCTGGTCGCGCAAGGCAGCTTCGCGCAACTGCGTGGACTGCTCGAAGGGTTGGCGCGCGAGCCGGCGCTCACGGTGCCATCCGGGCTTGCAGTCCGGCGCACGGGAACCGGTTTGTCGGTCTCGGCAACGTTGCGTGTGTACGATGCGCTTCCCGCCGTGCCGCTGGCGGTGGCTCCGGGAGCGGCGGCTCGCGATCCCTTCACGCATGCGGCTGCGGCCGGTACGGCGGAAGACGGGTGGCGCCTTGCCGGCATCCTCCAGGATCGGCAGCGCATCGTCGCGCTGGTGGAAACGCCTGATGGCGTCGTGACCGCGCAGGCGGGAGAGGCGATCGGCGACGCTCGCGTGCTGGAAATCAGGCCGGCGGGGGTTGTCGTCGCGGCGGGTGGGACGACGCGCGCGCTCGGCTGGGCGGAGCCGGTGAAATGAGCGCGCTGAAGCGGACCGTTGCCGTCCTCGCCCCGTTGATGGTGAGTGTTGCCGCGGGCGCTGCATGGGCCGCGGTGCCTCAGCCTCGGCCTGGGTGGGCACATTCGCCGGCGGCGCTCGCGCACTACGAAGTGCCGCCGTTGCCCGATGGTGCGGCGGAGCCCGCAGCGAAACAGTGGACCGCCAATCCGTTCGTAGGAGGCAGCGATGCCCCGATGCCCGAAGACGTTTCGCAGGCACTCGCAGACGGCGGCGCTCGCGTATCCCAACCTGCAGCCGAACCTTCGCGCGAACCCGGCGACGCGTCGGCAGCCGGGCCGCTCGAAGGGCCGCCCGTACCGCTGCGCGCGCCGATGCGGCTTGGCGACGCGGCGGCAGACAACGACGGTTTGCCGCCAAACCGGCCGATCACGCTCAACTTCCAGCGCGCTGAAATCATCGCCGTTCTGCAAGCGTTCGCCCAGTTCACGAAGCTCAATATCGTCGCAAGCGAACGAGCGCGCGGCCAGGTGACGTTGCGCCTCGACCGCGTGCCGTGGCGTACCGCGTTCGACCTGCTGCTCGAGGCGAACGGCCTGGCGATGTCGCGCATCGGCGATGTGATCTGGGTCGCGCCCGCCGCGGAGCTGGCGGCGCGCGAGCGGCAGCGTTACGAGGCGCACGCCCGGGCCGCGGAGCTGGAGCCGCTCGCCAGCCGCTCGTTCGAGCTGCATTACGCGCGCGCCGAGGAATTGCGGCGTTTCCTGACAGGCACGGGGTCACAGCGCGCACTCTCGAAGCGCGGCACGGCGGTGGCGGACGCGCGCACGAACCTCCTTTTCGTCACCGACCTGCCGGCGCGACTCGACCAGATCAGCGAGCTCGTGTGGCGGCTCGACGCGCCCGCTCGTCAGGTGCTGATCGAGGCGCGCATCGTCGAAGGAGACGAGGGGCTGTCGCGCGAGCTGGGCGTGCGTCTTGGCGTAACGCCGGTGAGTGTGGACGGCTCGACGGCCCGCGGCTTGACCGCCCGAGCCGACGGCACGGTGTACGACCTCGCGGCGGGCCCGATTTCCGGCTTCGAGCCTGCAGGCCTTGGGCTCACGCTGCTGGCCGCGCGCGCCACGCGCCTGCTCGACATCCAGTTGAGCGCGCTCGAGGCCGAAGGGCGCGGGCGCGTGGTGTCGAGTCCGCGCGTCGTCACCGCCGACCGCACGAAGGCCGTCGTCGAGCAGGGCACCGAGCTGCCTTATCAGGCCAAGGTCGGGCAGGGCGTTTCGGGCGTGCAGTTCCGGCGCGCAAGCCTGAAACTCGAAGTCGAGCCGCAGATCACACCCGATGGCCGCGTGATACTCGACCTCGATGTGGCGAAGGACAGTGTCGGCGAGCAAACGGCCGCCGGGCCTGCAATTAACACCAAACACGTGCAGACGCGCGTGGAAATCGAGGACGGCGGGACGGTCTCAATTGGCGGCATCGACGCGACGGATGACCGCGATGATGTGACGCGCGTGCCACTCCTGGGCAAAATACCGGTTCTGGGCGCGCTTTTTTCGCATCGCGCGCACCGGGATCAACGCAGCGAGCTGGTGGTATTCATCACGCCGCGCGTCGTGGAGCCGAATTGACCCTGATTGATCGGGCGACCCGGCCGCAAGCGCGAAGCCGCATGCTTGCGGGGCCGGAACACCGAGGCCGCAGGCTCGACAATGCCGCCGCTTTGCCAGTAAGCTGCGGCACCAACCTTTCGTAGGAAACGCTGCAAGTGCGGGACGCAAACGCCAATGTATTTTTCGTAGGGCTCATGGGCGCCGGCAAGACGACCGTGGGCCGGGCGGTCGCGCGCCGGTTGGAGCGTCCGTTCTTCGACTCCGATCACGAGATCGAGGCGCGCACGGGCGCGCGCATCCCGGTGATCTTCGAACTCGAAGGCGAAGCGGGCTTTCGCGACCGCGAGGCCCAGATGATCGAAGAGCTCACGGGGCGTGAAGGCATCGTCCTCGCGACCGGCGGCGGCGCGGTGCTGCGGCCCGAGAATCGCGCGGCGCTCAAGGCGCGCGGCTTCGTCGTGTATCTGCGCGCGCATCCGCACGACCTGTGGCTGCGCACGCGGCGCGACAAGAATCGTCCGCTCCTGCAAACCGAAGACCCCAAGGCGCGGCTCGAAGCGCTCTACGAAGTGCGCGACCCGCTGTATCGCGAAGTCGCGGACTTCGTGATCGAAACCGGCCGGCCTTCCGTCAACGGACTCGTCAACATGGTGCTGATGCAGCTCGACATGGCCGGCGTCGCGCGGGCCACTGCGCGCGAGTAGGGCGCAGGTGGCGCAGTGAGTCGCGCAGTGAGTCGTGAAGCAGGCAGTGCATCGGAAACCCAAAAGATTCAGAGCATGATTACCGTCAACGTCGAACTGGGCGAGCGCGCCTACCCCATCCATATCGGCTCCGGCCTGATCGGTCAGACGGCGCTCTTCGCGCCTCATATCGCCGGCAAGTCGGTGACGATCGTGACGAACACCGTCGTCGATCCGCTCTACGGCGAGACGCTGCGCACCGCGCTCGCGCCGCTCGGCAAGGACGTCAATACGGTGGTGCTGCCCGATGGCGAGGCGCACAAGAACTGGGAAACGCTCAACGAGATCTTCGACGCGCTGCTCACCTCGCGCGCCGACCGCAAGACCACGCTCATCGCGCTTGGCGGCGGCGTGACGGGCGACATGACGGGTTTCGCGGCCGCCTGCTACATGCGCGGCGTGCCGTTCATCCAGGTGCCGACCACGCTGCTTTCGCAGGTCGATTCGTCGGTGGGCGGCAAGACGGGCATCAATCATCCGCTCGGCAAGAACATGATCGGCGCGTTCTACCAGCCGCAGGCCGTGATCGCCGACATCGGCGCGCTCGCCACGCTGCCGGAGCGCGAGCTGGCGGCGGGCATCGCCGAGGTCATCAAGACCGGCGCAATCGCCGATGCCGAATTCTTCGACTGGATCGAAGCCAACGTCGAATCGCTCAACCGTTGCGAGCCCGAAGCGCTCGCGCACGCCGTCAAGCGCTCGTGCGAGATCAAGGCATCGGTCGTGGCCGCCGACGAGCGCGAGGGCGGCCTGCGCGCCATCCTCAACTTCGGCCATACGTTCGGCCACGCGATCGAGGCCGGGCTCGGCTACGGCGAGTGGCTGCACGGCGAGGCGGTGGGCTGCGGCATGGTGATGGCGGCGGACCTTTCGGTGCGCATGGGCATGCTGGACGAAGCCTCGCGCACGCGCCTCGTGCGCGTGGTCGAGGCCGCGAAGCTGCCGGTGCGTGCGCCCGCGCTCGGCGCGGACCGCTATGTCGAGCTGATGCAGGTCGACAAGAAGGCCGAGGGCGGGGCGATCAAGTTCATCCTGCTCAAGCGCTTCGGCGAGACGCACATCGGCCGCGCGCCCGACGAAGCCGTGCAGGCCACGCTCGCCGCCGCGACGCAGAGCTGAGGCGGCGCCGGCGACAACCCCTTGCGGAGGAACGGTGAGCGACACCCGCAGCGACAACCGTAGTGATCCCCGTAGTGTCCAGGAAGGTAGCGACGCGCATGGCGGCGACGCCAGCGCCGCGCTGATCGCGTCATTCGAGGCGGGCCTCGCGCCTTACGCGGCGCACGCCTCGCGCACGCGCGGGCGGCGCTATCCCGAGCCGCCGCCCGCCGCGCGCAGCGAGTTCCAGCGCGATCGCGACCGCATCGTCCATTCGACGGCGTTTCGCCGCCTCGAGTACAAGACCCAGGTGTTCGTGAATCACGAGGGCGATCTCTTTCGCACTCGGCTCACGCACAGCCTGGAAGTCGCGCAGATCGCCCGCTCGGTCGCCCGTAACCTGCGCGTGAACGAGGATCTGGTTGAAGCGATCTCGCTCGCCCACGACCTCGGCCATACGCCGTTCGGCCATGCGGGCCAGGACGCGCTCAACGAGTGCATGCGCGAGCACGGTGGCTTCGAGCACAATCTCCAGAGTCTCGCGGTCGTGGACGAGCTCGAAGAGCACTACGGCGCGTTCGACGGCCTGAACCTGTGCTTCGAGACGCGCGAAGGCATTCTCAAGCACTGCTCGCGTGAGCATGCGAGGCATCTGGGCGATCTGGGTGAGCGTTTTCTGCTCGGCCGGCAACCGTCCATCGAAGCGCAGATCGCCAACATCGCCGACGAAATCGCCTATAACAACCACGACGTCGACGACGGCTTGCGCTCGGGCCTGCTCACCATCGAGCAACTCGCCGAGGTCGAGCTCTGGCAAACGCACTACGACGCCGCGCGCGCGGAATATCCGCAGATCGAGGGCCGTCGGCTGATTCACGAGACGGTGCGGCGCATCATCAACACGCTGATCGTCGATCTGATCGGGCAGACGCGACGCAATCTCGCCGAGTGCGCGCCGCAGTCGCTCGACGACGTGCGCGCGGCGCCTGCGCTCGTCGCGCACAGCGAGCACGTGGCCGCGCAGGCGGCGGCGCTCAAGCGCTTCCTGTACCGCAACCTGTACCGCCACTATCGCGTGATGCGCATGGCCAACAAAGCGCGGCGCGTGGTGAAGGGGCTGTTCGAGGCGTTCAGCGAAGACTCGCGCCTGCTGCCGCCGCCGTACCAGACGCAGGACGCCGCCGTGCAGCCGCGGCTGATCGCGCATTACATCGCGGGCATGACCGACCGCTATGCCCTGAAGGAGTACCGCCGCCTCTTCGTCGTCGCCGATGACGTTTGAGGGCACGGCTCGCCCCCTCTCACCGCCCCTGCCGATTCCGGGAGCCGATTTGATCAAGTCCTGGCCGTATCCGCGCGTTGCCGCGCACCGAGGGGGCGGCACGCTCGCGCCCGAGAACACCCTGGCGGGTCTGCACACCGGCGCGAGCCTCGGCCATAAGATGGTCGAGTTCGACGCCAGGCTGTCCGTCGACAACGTCGCGTTCCTGCTCCATGACGACTCGGTGAATCGCACGTCGAGCGGGCACGGCGCGGCCGCGTCCATGCGCTATGCGGAACTTGCCGCGTTGGACGCGGGCAGCTGGCGGGACGCGCGTTTTGCGGGCGAGCCAATGCCGACGCTCGCTCAAGTCGCAGCGTGTTGTCGCGAACTGGGGCTTGCGGCGAATGTCGAGATCAAGCCCTGCGCGGGTCGCGACGTGGAGACAGGGCGCATTGTCGGCGCCGAAACGGCGCGCCTATGGGAGAGCGAAGCGCGGGCAGGCACGCCGCCTTTGCTGTCGTCGTTCTCTTATGCGGCGCTCGAGGCGGCGCGCGAGAGCGCGCCGGAACTGCCGCGCGGGCTGCTATTCGAGCGGGTGCCCGCCGACTGGCGCGAGCAGACGGCGGCGCTCGAGTGTGTGTCGCTGCATGCGAGCCATCGCCATCTGGACGAGGCGCTCGTCGAGCGCATCAAGTCGGCGGGGCTTTTCATCCTCGCCTATACGGTGAACGAACTCGACCGCGCTCGCCAACTCGTGAGCTGGGGCGTCGATACGGTCTGCACCGACCGTATCGACCTGATCGGGCCGCACGCGCTCGACGCCTGAGGCCCCGGGCCGGGCGGCCGGTGCCCGGCTCCTCCTTCAGCGGCGCGAGAGCAGCGCGCCCAGTACCAGCGCGACGCCGCCGGCAATCGCTACGGCCTGCCAGGGATTGCGGTGTACGTAGTCGTCGGCGCCGGCGATGGCCGCGTCAGTGTGGTCGCGCGCGGCTGCACGCGCGACTTCGAGCCGCTCGCGGGCGGCGTCCAGACGCTTGCGGATGTCGGCGCGCAGCGCAGCTGCATCGGCCTGGGTTCCTTCGCCCAGCGTGTTTTCCAGCTCGGCGAGCAGATCACGCAACTCGTCGGTGATATCGGCGGCGGCGCTGCGGCCGCGGCGTGCAATGCGCCGCGCGTGTCGGCTCGTGCGCGTCCAGGAATCTCCGAGGGCTTCTCGCGTGTTCGGAAAGGCGCTCATGTATGGCTCCGTCGTTGAAAAGTCACAGGTAAAAGGCTCGCCGCGGCGCGCACGAAAAAGGGCGCGGGAGGGCGAGGACCGGAGTGCAAGTATTGCGCAATTCCAGTGCCCGAGCCTTGAACGCGCGCAGCGAGCCGGGCGCAAACGCCCGCCAGGCGGGGCTTCCTTCTCTGGTGACAAAACAGGTGATTACGGGGACAGCACGCTTTTTCGCAGAGGCATAGAATCAGGATAAGCCCATGCGAAGGCGGGGAGAATCGATGGAGACGCGCAGACGGGAAGGGCACGGCCGGGCGGGAAACGCCGCCCTCCGCCAGACGCCGCAAGGGCGAGGCGAAGGGCCGGCGCGAGGTACTGCGTGGCGCTGCAGCGCGTTAGAAGTTGTAGCCGACCTTCAGGTACGTCACGAGCGGGTTCAGGTGAATCTTCGATTCCGCAACGCGCTGCGTCCCGAACTGGTTGTTCAGCGTCGTGTTGTACGTAGCCGTCACGTTGATCGGAATGTACGAGAGCGAGAAACCGGCGAACCAGTGCTTCGTGAAGTTGTAGTTGAAGCCCAGGTTAAACACGGGGGCCCAGGAACGATCCGTCGAAACACTGGTCGGACCCCCAAGCACACCGTTTTCGAAGGAGCCGTTGGTTATCTTCGCGTCGGTGAACCAGGCGTAGGTCACGCCGACGCCGAGGTAAGGACGGAATTTGGCTTCCGGGCTGTTGAAGTAGTACTTGAACAGCAGCGCGGGGCTCCACAGTTTCGCCGAGCCGACTTTGCCGAAGCTGCTGAAGCTGCCGCCGCCGGAAATATCGAACTTCGGCGGAATGCCGAGTTCGGCTTCGGTCGCGAAGTGGTCGGTGATGTAGTAGCCGAGGGAGAAGCCCACGGTGTCGGCCGAGCCGACGCTGGCGCCCGTGTTCGGAACGGCCATGTTGACGGGCGTGCCGCCGACACTGTCGATCTTGAGCGGATCGCTGGTGTCCTGCGGCATGAAGCGGAACCAGCCGGTGGTGACGTAGAACGTGTTTGCGGATTGTGCGTGTGCCGCCGTGAAACTGGCGAGCGCGGCGACCCCTGCCAGCGCCTGTTTTAATTTCATATTAATTGCTCCTCCATGAAAGGCCCGCTCATTATGAACACAACGTTTGCAACAAACCAGACGCGACCGTTAGAGCTTTTTTACTAAGCGCCGCGAGCTTTCCGCCGAAGCCGCATGCCAGCGAGAACTAGCGCTGGTGGGGCCTGGCGGGTCTGCGGGTATTCACCAACGGAACCAGGAAAATCGAGCATGGCACGGCTTGCACGTCTTTATGTTCCCGATCAGCCACAGCATGTGATCCTGCGCGGACTCGATCAGCAGCCCGCGTTCGTCGATGACCAGGACTACGAACTGTTCATCGACTGCCTGAAGGCCGCGGCGCGCGATCATCATCTGGCGGTGCATGCGTGGGTTTTGATGCCCGGCGCGGTGCAACTGCTCGTCACGCCTTCCGACGAATCCAGCCTGCCCAAGGCAATGCAGGCGGTCGGCCGGCGCTACGTGGCGCATTTCAACCGGCGCTATGCGCGTCGCGGCACGCTCTGGGAGGGGCGCTACCGCGCGACGGTCATCGAGGGCGAGCGCTTCTTCCTGCTGGCGAGCCGCGTCGTCGAGCTCGCACCGGTGCGCAGCCACCTCGTGACGGCGCCCGAAGACTATCGATGGTCGAGCTACCGGCATCACATCGGCCTCACCGTCGACAGCCTCATCACCGACCATCCGCTGTACTGGGCGCTCGGCAATACGCCTTTCGAGCGTCAGCGCGCGTATCGCGAACTCTGCGAGCAGGTGCTCGACGAACGCGAAACGACACAGCTCATGCAGGCCACGCTCAAGGGCTGGGTGCTCGGCAGCGACACGTACCGCGATTGGGCGTCGCGCACGGCGAACCGGCGCGTCTCGCCGCTGCCGCGTGGGCGCCCGCGCAAGGTGCGCGAGGCGCCAGGCACGCCTGCGGCGACGCCGGGCGCCGTTGGCGCCGCGGCCACCGCGAGCCCGGCTTCGACGCCTGCGGCCGGATCGGGCGGGGCCGGTGGTCAGCCGGCGAGCCATGGCGCGACACAATCTGGCCCCCATTCTACCTCGCACGCCGGCGCCAACCCGGCTGGCCCGACCTCGACGCAGGGAGGAGGTCACCCTGGGAGTGGTTCGGCTACAACATCGGGTGGAAATCCGGGTGGCGCGGGCGGCCATTCCGGTGGTTCGCAGGGTTCCGGCAGCGGAGGCTCCTCCGGTTCGAGTTCGGAACACGACGAGCGCAAGCCGGGCACCGGCACTCACTGATTGCTTTTCGGATCAAGTGTTTACGAAATAAACGGCATCCCCGGATGCCGTTTTCTTTTGCTCCAATTTAATGTGACCCCAATAAAAAAATGTGCGAATGCACCAACTCGATAATTGGGGTTCGAACATCACGTTTTATTTGCATCCCCTTGATTCGTCGCGTATATTCGCCTTTCGGCTCTCCTGGGCGCATAACGCGGGAAGCACGTAGTACCCGCGCAACGCCGTACAGCGGTCACGTAAGCGGCGTAAATCAAGAAAACGGATTCAACGGCTGGCAACGGCCCCACTCTGACGGTGTCCCCATGAACGATCACCAGCAGCGCGCCGCGGTGCCCGCCGCGCAAGGTCTCTATGACCCGCAAAACGAACACGACGCCTGTGGCGTCGGTTTCGTCGCCCATATCAAGGGCAAGAAGAGCCACGAAATCATTCAGCAAGGCCTGAAGATTCTCGAGAACCTCGACCACCGGGGCGCTGTGGGCGCCGATCCGCTGATGGGCGACGGCGCGGGCATCCTGATCCAGATTCCGGACGCGTTCTACCGCGAAGAGATGGCCAAGCAGGGCGTGACGCTGCCGCCGTTCGGCGAGTACGGCGTCGGCATGATCTTCCTGCCGAAGGAACACGCCTCGCGTCTCGCCTGCGAGCAGGAACTCGAGCGCACGGTGCGCGCAGAAGGCCAGGTCGTGCTGGGCTGGCGCGACGTACCGGTCGATCACGCCATGCCGATCTCGCCCACGGTGAAGGCTAGCGAGCCGCTGATCCGCCAGATCTTCATCGGCCGCGGCAAGGACGTGATGGTTACGGACGCGCTCGAGCGCAAGCTGTACATCATCCGCAAGACCGCGAGCCACCGCATCCAGGCGCTCAAGCTCAAGCACGGCAAGGAATACTTCGTGCCGTCGTGCTCGGCGCGCACGGTCGTCTACAAGGGCCTGCTGCTCGCCGGCCAGGTTGGCGTGTATTACCGCGACCTGCAGGACGAGCGCGTGGTGTCGGCACTGGCGCTCGTGCACCAGCGCTTCTCGACCAACACGTTCCCGGCGTGGGAACTGGCTCACCCGTACCGCATGATCGCCCACAACGGTGAAATCAACACCGTGAAGGGCAACGTGAACTGGCTGAACGCCCGTACCGGCGCGATCGCCTCGCACGTGCTCGGCGACGACCTGCCCAAGCTCTGGCCGCTGATCTATCCGGGCCAGTCCGACACCGCATCGTTCGACAACTGTCTCGAACTGCTGGTGATGGCGGGCTACCCGCTCGTCCACGCGATGATGATGATGATCCCGGAAGCCTGGGAACAGCACACGCTGATGGACGAGAACCGCAAGGCGTTCTACGAATACCACGCTGCGATGATGGAGCCGTGGGACGGCCCCGCCGCGATCGCATTCACCGACGGCCGCCAGATCGGCGCGACGCTCGACCGTAACGGTCTGCGTCCGGCGCGCTACATCGTCACGGACGACGACCTGGTCATCATGGCGTCGGAAGCCGGCACGCTGCCGATCCCCGAGTCGAAGATCGTCAAGAAGTGGCGTCTGCAGCCGGGCAAGATGTTCCTGATCGACATGGAACACGGCCGCATCATCGACGACAAGGAACTCAAGGACAACCTCGCCAACGCCAAGCCGTACAAGAGCTGGATCGACGCCGTGCGCATCAAGCTCGACGAGATCGAGCCGAAGGCGGAAGACGTCGCGACCGCGCGCGCCGAAGCCGCCGCGCTGCTCGACCGTCAGCAGGCGTTCGGCTACACGCAGGAAGACCTCAAGTTCCTGATGGCGCCGATGGCGATGTCGGGCGAAGAGGCGGTCGGTTCGATGGGCAACGACTCGCCGCTGGCGGTCATGTCCAACAAGAACAAGACGCTCTACAACTACTTCAAGCAGCTCTTCGCGCAGGTCACGAACCCGCCGATCGACCCGATCCGTGAAAACATGGTGATGTCGCTCGTGTCGTTCATCGGCCCGAAGCCGAACCTGCTCGACACCAACAACATCAACCCGCCGATGCGTCTCGAAGTGTCGCAGCCGGTGCTCGACTTCAAGGACATCGCGAAGATCCGCGCGATCGAGCAGTACACGGGCGGCAAGTTCAGCAGCTACGAGCTGAACATCTGCTATCCGGTGGCCTGGGGCAAGGAAGGCATCGAAGCGCGTCTCGCGTCGCTGTGCGCGGAAGCCGTCGATGCGGTCAAGTCGGGCTACAACATTCTGATCGTGTCGGACCGCCGCGCGGACCGCGACAACGTCGCGATTCCCGCGCTGCTCGCCACCTCGGCGATCCACTCGCACCTCGTGCAGCACGGCCTGCGCACGAGCACGGGTCTCGTCGTGGAAACGGGTTCGGCGCGTGAAACGCACCACTTCGCGCTGCTCGCCGGTTTCGGCGCGGAAGCCGTGCACCCGTACCTCGCGATGGAAACGCTCGCGCAGATGGCGCAGGGCCTCAAGGGCGACCTGTCGGGCGAGAAGGCCGTCTACAACTTCACCAAGGCAGTGGGCAAGGGCCTGCTCAAGGTGATGTCGAAGATGGGCATCTCCACGTACATGTCGTACACGGGCGCGCAGATTTTCGAAGCCGTCGGTCTGGCTGACGATCTGATCGCCAAGTACTTCAAGGGTACGGCCTCGAAGGTGGGCGGCATCGGCCTCTTCGAAGTGGCTGAAGAAGCGATCCGTCTGCACCGCGACGCCTTCGGCGACAACCCGGTTCTCGCCAACATGCTCGACGCGGGCGGCGAGTACGCCTACCGCGTGCGCGGCGAAGACCACATGTGGACGCCGGACGCGATCGCCAAGCTCCAGCACTCGGCGCGCAGCAACTCGTACCAGACGTACAAGGAATACGCGCACCTGATCAACGATCAGACCAGGCGCCACATGACGTTCCGCGGTCTGTTCGAATTCCGCCTCGACCCGGCGCGCGCGATCTCGATCGACGACGTCGAGCCGGCCAAGGAAATCGTCAAGCGCTTCGCCACGGGCGCGATGTCGCTCGGCTCGATCAGCACGGAAGCGCACGCCACGCTGGCCGTTGCGATGAACCGCATCGGCGGCAAGTCGAACACGGGTGAAGGCGGCGAAGACGAGAAGCGCTACCGCAACGAATTGCGCGGCATTCCGATCAAGAACGGCGACACGATGCAGTCGATCATTGGGCCGGAAGTCGTCAAGGACATCCCGCTCAAGGATGGCGACTCGCTGCGTTCGAAGATCAAGCAGGTGGCGTCGGGCCGCTTCGGCGTGTCGGCGGAGTACCTGTCGTCGGCGGACCAGATCCAGATCAAGATGGCGCAGGGCGCGAAGCCGGGCGAAGGCGGTCAGCTGCCGGGCCACAAGGTTTCGGAGTACATCGGCAAGCTGCGTTATTCGGTGCCGGGCGTGGGCCTCATTTCGCCGCCGCCGCACCACGACATCTACTCGATCGAAGACCTGGCGCAGCTGATTCACGACCTGAAGAACGTGAACCCGGTTTCGTCGATCTCGGTGAAGCTGGTATCGGAAGTGGGCGTGGGCACGGTGGCAGCCGGCGTGGCGAAGGCCAAGGCCGACCACGTCGTCATCGCCGGTCACGACGGCGGCACGGGCGCCTCGCCGCTCTCGTCGCTCAAGCACGCCGGCACGCCGTGGGAGCTCGGTCTGGCGGAAACGCAGCAGACGCTGGTACTGAACCAGCTGCGCGGCCGTATCCGCGTGCAAGCTGACGGTCAGATGAAGACGGGCCGCGACGTGGTGATCGGCGCGCTGCTCGGCGCGGATGAATTCGGCTTTGCGACGGCGCCGCTCGTCGTCCAGGGCTGCATCATGATGCGCAAGTGCCACCTGAACACCTGCCCGGTCGGCGTGGCGACGCAAGATCCGGTGCTGCGCGCCAAGTTCTCGGGCCAGCCCGAGCACGTCGTCAACTTCTTCTTCTTCATCGCTGAAGAAGTCCGCGAAATCATGGCGCAACTGGGTATCCGCAAGTTCGACGATCTGGTCGGCCGCGCGGATCTGCTCGACACGCGCCGTGGCGTGGAGCACTGGAAGGCGAAGGGTCTCGACTTCTCGCGCGTGTTCTACCAGCCGTCGGTCGGCGCTGAAGTCGCGAAGAAGCACGTCGACACGCAAGACCACGGTCTGGACCGCGCGCTCGATCACACGCTGATCGAGAAGGCGAAGGCGGCGATCGAAACGGGCGAGCACGTCTCGTTCATCCAGCCGGTGCGCAACGTGAACCGCACGGTTGGCGCGATGCTCTCGGGCGTCGTCGCGAAGAAGTACGGCCACGACGGTCTGCCGGAAGACACGATCCACATCCAGTTGAAGGGCACGGCGGGTCAGAGCTTCGGCGCGTTCCTCGCACGCGGCATCACGCTGGACCTCGTGGGCGACGGCAACGACTACGTCGGCAAGGGCCTCTCGGGCGGCCGCATCATCATCCGTCCGACCAACGACTTCCGCGGCAAGTCCGAAGAAAACATCATCTGCGGCAACACGGTGATGTACGGCGCACTCGAAGGCGAAGCCTTCCTGCGCGGCGTGGCGGGCGAGCGTTTCGCGGTGCGTAATTCGGGCGCGACGGCGATCGTCGAGGGCACGGGCGACCACGGCTGTGAATACATGACGGGCGGCACGGTGGTCGTGCTCGGCGAAACGGGCCGTAACTTCGCGGCGGGCATGTCGGGCGGCATCGCCTACGTGTACGACCCGGACGGCACCTTCGCCGGCAAGTGCAACAAGTCGATGGTCGCGCTCGACCCGGTCCTGCAGCAGGCCGAACAGGAGCGCACTGTGGACCGCGCACTGTGGCACACGGGCCAGACCGACGAAGCGCTGCTCAAGGGACTCGTCGAGCGTCACTTCCAGTTCACGGGCTCGACGCGCGCCAAGGCGCTGCTCGAGAACTGGGATGCGGCGCGCCGCCAGTTCGTGAAGGTGTTCCCGACGGAATACAAGCGCGCACTGGGCGAACTCGGCGCGAAGAAGGCGAACCAGGAAGAACTGGCCGCCTGATCCGCAAGACGACGACTGAACGAAGACGAAGCGCCCGCCGCGCTCACTGAAGCGGCGGCGGGCGCGGTCCCCTCACCGAATAGATAGAGATAGACGAGAACCCTATGGGTAAGGCAACCGGTTTTCTCGAGTTCGAGCGCCAGCATGAGGCGTACGAAGCACCGCTCACGCGCGTGAAGCATTACAAGGAATTCGTGGCGGCGCTCTCCGACGCCGACGCGAAGATCCAGGGCGCACGCTGCATGGACTGCGGCATCCCGTTCTGCAACAACGGCTGCCCGGTCAACAACATCATTCCGGACTTCAACGACCTCGTGTTCCGCCAGGACTGGAAGAGCGCGATCGACGTCCTGCATTCCACGAACAATTTCCCCGAGTTCACGGGCCGCATCTGCCCGGCGCCCTGCGAAGCGGCGTGCACGCTCGGAATCAACGACGACCCGGTCGGCATCAAGTCGATCGAGCACGCGATCATCGACAAGGCCTGGGCCGAAGGCTGGGTCGCGCCTCAAGTCGCGAAGCACAAGACGGGCAAGAAGGTTGCCGTGGTCGGTTCGGGCCCCGCGGGCCTCGCCGCCGCACAGCAGCTCGCGCGCGCCGGTCACGACGTGACGGTGTTCGAGAAGAACGACCGTATCGGCGGCCTGCTGCGCTACGGCATCCCCGACTTCAAGCTGGAGAAGTGGCTGATCGACCGCCGCATGCGGCAGATGGAGGCCGAAGGCGTGACGTTCCGCACCAACGTGTTCATCGGCCGTGGCGAGTTGCCTGCGTACATCGCCAACACGGCGAAGGAAACGATCTCGCCGGACGAACTGAAGGACCAGTTCGACGCCGTGGTGATCGCAGGCGGTTCGGAAACGCCGCGTGACCTGCCGGTGCCGGGCCGTGAACTCGAAGGCATCTACTACGCCATGGAGTTCCTGCCGCAGCAGAACAAGGTCAACGCCGGCGACAAGCTGCCGAACCAGCTGCTCGCCAAGGGCAAGCATGTGGTCGTGATCGGCGGCGGCGATACGGGTTCCGACTGCGTGGGCACCTCGAACCGTCACGGCGCGAAGAGCGTCACGCAGTTCGAACTGCTGCCGCAGCCGCCCGAGGAAGAGAACAAGCCGCTCGTGTGGCCGTACTGGCCGATCAAGCTGCGCACGTCGTCGTCGCATGACGAAGGCTGCTCGCGCGACTGGTCGGTCGCCACCAAGCGCCTCGAAGGCAAGAACGGCAAGATCGAGAAGCTGATCGCCGCACGTGTGGAGTGGAAGGACGGCAAGATGGTCGAAGTGCCAGGCTCGGAATTCGAAATGAAGGCCGATCTCGTGCTGCTCGCCATGGGCTTCACGCAGCCGGTTTCGCCGGTGCTCGAAGCATTCGGCGTCGAGAAGGATGCGCGCGGCAACGTGCGTGCCTCGACCGAGGGCGAGAAGGCGTACTACACGTCGGTCGACAAGGTCTTCAGCGCCGGCGACATGCGCCGCGGCCAGTCGCTCGTGGTGTGGGCGATCCGTGAGGGCCGTCAATGCGCGCGCTCGGTCGATGCGTACCTGATGGGCAGCTCGGAGTTGCCGCGTTAAATCCGGTGTGTCCCGCTATTCGCTGGGACGCACGGGAGACGGCAGGAGACACGAAGCCAGAAAGCCGGGCATCCGCAAGGATGACCCGGCTTTTTTACGTCTGCGCGCGAGAGGATTACCATGACGCGATTGCCCGACCGAACGAGGCCCGCCGATCATGTCCGAAGCCCGCGAGACCGATCGTGACACGCAGCAATGGCGGCGCTGCTTCATCGCGCTTTCGCCCACTGCGGCGTCGCGCGATGCGCTCGCCGCGCTGGACGTGCCGCCCAATGCGCGGCGCGTGCCCTATGCGCAACTCCATCTGACAGTGACCTTCATCGGCGCAATGTCGTTCGACCAGGGACACGTGCTCTCGCGGCGCCTCGCCGAGCACGCGCCGCTCCTCCCGCCCGCTGAAGTCACGCATATCGAATGCTGGCCGGGACGCGCGCATCCGCGCCTCATGGTGGCCGTGCTCGCGATGTCGGATGCGTTCACGGCGCTCGACTGGCACGTGCGCTCACTCATGGGAGACGTGGGATTGCCGCTCGACGCACGAGCGTTCCGTCCGCACGTGACGCTCGCGCGCTTCGCGCGCGACGCCGTGGGCGCGCCGGCGCCAAGCGGCGGCGAAGCGCTGCCGCCGTTGTGCTTCGAGTCGCTGGTGCTGTATTCGAGCACGCTGGCGAGGCAGGGCGCGCGCTACGAGGCGTTGGCGAGCGTCGCGCTCGATTGAGGTGTCGCCCTGCGTTGGAGTCTCGACCGACGCTTAGTGGCGATACCGCGCCAGCGTCAATCCATCGAGATCGATTTCCGGCACGCGCTGCGTGACGAGGTCCGCGAGCACGCGGCCCGAGCCCATCGACATCGCCCAGCCCGTCGAGCCGTGCCCGACGTTCAGCCACAGGCCATCCACGCCCGACGTGCCGAGCAGCGGCGCGCCGTCCGGCACCATCGGCCGGCGCCCCACCCAGAATTGCGCCGACGAAGGCGTCGCGGCGTGCGGGAACCAGTCGTCGAGCACCTTCATGAGCGTTTGCAGCGCCTGCTCGCGCAGCGTCGCGCGGTGGTCGCCCAGTTCCGCCGTCCCCGCCACACGCAGATATGGGCCGAAGCGCGTGATCGCCGTCTTGAGCGACTCGTCCATGAGCGCGGCGCGCGGGGCCTTCTGCTCGTCGACCACGGGCAGCGTGGCCGAATAGCCTTTCACCGGATACAACGGCACGCGCACGCCAAGCGGCGCGACGAGCGCCGCGCTCTCCACGCCCAGGGCGACCACCACGGCGTCGGCGGCGAGCGTGTGGGGCGTGTCGTCGGTGGGCTCGCTGCGCTCGGCCGGGCGCAGCACCTCGGCCGGCGCGCGGCGCTGCTCGCGCCGGTCCTTGCGGTTGTTGGCCGTGCGCCGCCCGGGCACGGCGCGCACGCGCACGCCGTTCACCTTGCCGCCCGCGGCTTCGAGCGCGAGCACTTCGGTATCGAACAAAAACGTGACGCCGCGTGATTCGCAGACGGAGCGCAGCTCGCGCGTGAAGCGTGCGCAGTCGCCGGCCTCGTCTTCCGGCAGATAGACGCCCGCCACCGGTTTCACACGTGACCACGCAAGCCCCGGCTCGACCTGCGCGCACGTGGCAGCATCGAGTTCGCGATAGACGATGCCCGCATCGCGCAGCACGCCGAGCGCCGGTTGCGCGAGTTCGAGGTCGTAGTCGCTGCGAAAGAGCTGCAGATAGCCCTGGCTGCGCCCGTACTCGAACGCGTGCGTGGCGCGAAAAGCGTGCAGGCATTCACGGCTGTAATAGGCAATGCGCTGCATGCGCTGCTTGTTCACGCGAAAGCGCGCGAGATCGCATTCGCGCAGCCAGCGCGCGATCCAGCGCCACTGCGCGGCATCGAGCGTGGGCCGGAAGATGAGCGGCGAGGTCGGCTTGAGCAGATACTTGATGAGCTTCGCGGGCATGCCGGGCGCGGCCCACGGCGTGACATAGCCGGGCGCGATGACGCCGGCGTTGCCGAAGCTCGTGCCGAGCGCGACGCCCGGTTCCCGTTCGACGACCGTGACGTCGCAGCCTCGTTCGCTCAGATAGTACGCAGTAGCGACGCCGATCACACCGGCGCCGAGGACGATCGTTTTCATGCCGGTCGCACAACAGGGAGGGACGGTCGGTATTGCAGCATGTTCGCGCTCATCGTGCAGTGGACTCCGCAGACGCTCGCTCGCTCCCGGCAGCAGGCACTTCCTCGGTCAGCGTCTTGCCCTTCGTCTCCGGCAGGCACAGCGCCGCGACGATCACGAGCAAATAGCCCGCGCCGGCCACCACGCCGATCGCCTTCACGAGCGAGGTGGTTTGCGCGAATGTGCCTACGAGAATGGGGAAAAACGAGCCGAGCCCGCGTCCGAGGTTGTAGCAGAAGCCCTGGCCCGAGCCGCGGATCGCGTTGGGGTAAAGCTCCGAGAGGTACGCACCCACGCCCGCGAAAATACCTTGCACGACGATGCCGAGCGGAAAGCCGAGCAGGAGCATGGCGGTGTCGGTGATGGGCAGCATGGTGTAGGCCATGCCGAGCGCAAACGAGCCGATGGCGAACAGGATGAACGACGCGCGCCGGCCGATCCTGTCGCACAGGATCGCGCCGACGATGTAGCCCGTGAACGAGCCGACGATCAGCACGATCAGATAGCCGCTCGTGTTGAACACCGAGAGATGGCGCACCGTCTTGAGGTAGGTGGGCAGCCAGGTGGTGATCGCGTAGTAACCGCCGAGCATGCCGGTGCACAGCGCGCTGCCGAGCAGGGTGGTGACCAGATGCGCGGGCGCGAAGATCTGCATGAAGTGGCTTTGCACCGCGCTGCTTTCGCGCGCCCGGCGCGTGGCGACGAACACGTCGGGATCGCTCACGTTGCGGCGCACATAGAGAATCCAGAGCGCAGGCACGATGCCGATCCAGAAGCACGCGCGCCACGCGTATTCCTCGGGTAGCAGGGCGAAGAAGGCCCAGTACAGGATGGCAGCCGCGCCCCAGCCGAACGACCAGCTGCTCTGCACCGTGCCCACGGCTTTCGCGCGATGCTGCGGCGAGCGGATCGTTTCGGCCATCATCATCGTGACGACCGTCCATTCGCCGCCAAAGCCGATGCCCTGCAGCGTGCGCGTGGCGAGCAGTTGCCAGAATGAATGCGTGAAGCCGGAGAGGCAGGTGAAGAGCGCGAAGGTGGCGATGGTCCACTGCAGCACGCGCACGCGGCCGTAACGGTCGGCGAGGATGCCGGCGAGCCAGCCGCCGACCGCCGAGGAGATCAGCGAGCTGGTCGCGATCATGCCGGCCTCGCTCCTGGTCATGCCCCAGGTCGCGATGAGCGTCGGGATCAGGAACGAGTAGATCATGAAGTCGAACGCGTCGACGGCGTAGCCGCCGAATCCCGCATAAAGCGTGCGCCGCTCGCGCGCGTTCAATTCGGTGAACCAGTGAAAGTAGCCCATCGCGTGTCTTCCCCCATATTTGTTGTGCGC
This sequence comes from Paraburkholderia sp. BR10872, assembly GCF_040965835.1. Lineage (NCBI taxonomy): Bacteria > Pseudomonadati > Pseudomonadota > Betaproteobacteria > Burkholderiales > Burkholderiaceae > Paraburkholderia > Paraburkholderia sp. BR10872. The sequence continues at coordinate 45,496 of NZ_JBFRCN010000035.1, read as the reverse complement.
GCAACGAACCGGGCTGAGCGGCCCGTGCTGCGCAAGCGACCCGGCTGGCGCAAACGCGTTGGGTGGCGTGTGCGCTTGACGCTGGCGGGCTGCGCGGTGCGACGCCGCCCGTCTCCGGTGTGCTGGAGGGGTATTTTACGGTGCGAAACCGCGCTGAGGCGAGGGGCAATTTGGGGGCGCCCGCTATCGTTGTATTCCGATATTTAGTTCGGGTTTAGTTCGATAGCGAGCGAACGATGGCGCGCGGGAACCGCAAGGCGCTAGAGCGTGAGCCCGCCATCGACATGAATCACCTGGCCGGTGATGTGGCGCGCGGCATCCGAGAGCAGGAAGGCGATGAGTTCGGCGACATCGGCGGGATCGGCCACGTGGCCGAGCGGCGTTTCCTGTGCCGCACGCTCCCACACCGGCGCGTTTTCCGGCGCGGGGCCCTTGTCCTTGCGCGTATAGCCGGGCGCGACGCAGTTCACGGTCACGCCGTGCGGCGCCAGTTCTGCCGCGGCGGTTTTCGCCAGCGATTCGAGCGCGGCCTTCGCGGCGGCGGTGGCCGCGAAGGGCGCGCCGGCGCGGTAGCGGTGCGCGACGAACGAGCTCAGCGCGACCACGCGGGCGCGCGCCGAGCGTTCCAGCGCCGGCTGCGCGCGTTGCACGAGCCCGGCGAACGCGGCAGGCATGGCCGCGAAAGCGCCTTCGAGCGACGCGGCGTCGAGCGCGGCGAGCGTCTGGCGCTGCGCGTGCCCGGCGTTGGCGACGAGCTGGTCGAGCGAGCCGAAGCGCGCGAGCGTGGCGTCCACGAGCGCGCTCGCCTGGCCGGCCAGCGCGAGATCGCCGTACGCGGTGGCGCAGGTCGAGCCGCGCTGTTCGCACCCGGCGGCGACGGCGGCGAGCCGGGCGCGCGATGCCTCATCCGCGCCGCGCGTGTGCAGCATCAACGCTACACCCGGCGCCGCGAGGCGACGCGCGAGCGCCGCGCCGATGCCCGAGCCCGCGCCCGTGATCAGCACGACGCGCAGCGCGCTTGCGCTCACGCGGCAACCCGCTCTTCGGGCATGCGCTCGATCTCGAGCGTTTCGTGGTGGTACGCCGCGAGCGACTCACGGTGCGCGACGCTCACGATCGCTGCCTTGGGCAGACGTTCCATGAACAGCTTGTAGAGACGGCTTTCGTTGTCGGGGTCGAGCGCGCTCGTCGCTTCGTCGAGGAACAGATAGTCGGGCTTGTGCAGCAGCACGCGCGCGCCCGCAAGGCGTTGCTGCTCGCCCGGTGAGAGCACGCGCGTCCAGTGCGCCGATTCGCCGAGACGATCCACGTACTCTTCGAGGCGGCAGGCGCGCAGCGCTTCGCGGCAGTCTTCGTCGCTGTAGTCGTCGGCAGGCGACGGGTAGGTGAGCGCTGCCTTGAGCGTGCCGATGGGCAGATAGCTCTGCTGCGGGATGAACATCATGCGCGCATCGACAGGCGCGTCGATCGAGCCTTCGCCGAAGGGCCAGAGGCCCGCGAGCGCGCGCATCAGCGTGCTCTTGCCTGCGCCCGAGGGGCCGCGCACGAGCCAGCGCGAGCCCGGCTTGATGGCGATGTCGCGCACTTCCGAGAGCGGCGTGCCGTTGGGCAGCGAGAGCTTGAGATGCTCGGTGGCGAGCTCGTTGTTGTCGATGAAGTGCAGGTTGATGCCGCCGTGCTCGGTGGCGGGCGAGACCGATTCCTTCAGACGCGGCGAGTGCACCACACGCACGAATTCGCGCAGACGATTCACGGTAGCGCGCCATTCGACCAGCGTGGAGTAACTGTTGATGAACCACGAGAACGAGTCGCTCACGGTGCCGAACGCCTGCGAGATCTGCATCAGCACGCCGAACGTGAAGGCGCCCGCGAAGTAGCGCGGCGCGGCCACCACGAGCGGGAAGATGATGGCGATCTGGCCGTAGAAGCTCAGCACGAAGGTGAGGCGCTTCGTGTATTTCATCACGCGCCACCAGTTGTCCTTGATGTGCGCGAAGAGGCCCTGCGCGTTGCTGCGCTCGGTGTCCATGCCGTCGTAGAGGGCGATCTGCTCGGCGTTTTCGCGCAGGCGGATCAGGCCGAAGCGGAAGTCCGCTTCCACCTTTTGTTGCTGGTAGTTGATCGACACGAGCGGGTGGCCGACCTTCTGGATCACGAGCGAGCCGAACACGGCATAGAGCGCCGCGGCCCACACCATGTAGCCCGGAATCGCGAGCGGCTGCCCGCCCAGCGTGACGGTGAGCGCGCCCGCGAGCGTCCACAGGATCGTGATGAACGAGATGAGCGTGACGACCGTCGAGAGCAGGTCGAGCGTGAGCGAGAGCGTGGTCGTGGCGAACGACTGGAGGTCGTCGCTGATCCGCTGGTCGGGGTTGTCGGCGAGGCGGTCGCGCTCGATGCGGTAGAACGCGCCCTTGCCGAGCCACTCGTTCAGGAACCGCGTGGTGAGCCACTGACGCCAGCGAAAGCCGAGCATCTGGCGCAGATAGCGGCCATACACCGCGAGGATGATGAAGCCGAACGCCAGTTCGGTGAAGGTCATCAACAGCGGCGGGAAGCGCTTGACGTCCTTGGCCTGCAACGCGTTGTAGAACTCCGCGCTCCAGCCGTTCAGGCGCACGTTGATCCACACGACGAGCAGGTTCATCACGATGATCGCGACGAGCAGGCCCCAGGCGATCCAGCGTTCCTCGGAGACCCAGTAGGGCTTGATCAGGCTCCACGCGGTGATCTTCTGATGCTCGTTCTGATCGGGCGTGGCGCGGGCAGGTTGGTTGGTCATGTGCGTCCTGAAGGTGTGGCGGCCCGCTGGGGGCATGCGCCGCGCGCCGCACGGCGGCAGCGTTGCAGCGATTTTTGCAGCGATTCTGTCGTCGGGCGCTTAAGTGAGTCTTAACGGGCCACAGGCGGAGCCAAAACCGGCGCGAGGCGTGGAGACAAAAGCGCACGCTGGCGCCGCCGTAGCGTGGCGCTCATTGTCTCACCGCGCGGGCTCGCGAGGCGAAAGAGGCGGGTTCAGGGCATTGTGCCAGACCACGCCCCCCGGTTCCGCCGAGGTTTGCGGGCCGCGCGCGTTTTGTGGTCTAATCGTCGTTGACGAAACAGGGGTGCTTCACCGGTATGCCGGGCATGCCGCCAGTGAGGCTGAGAGAAACCCTTTGCACCCGATCCGGGTAATACCGGCGCGGGAAGTTTCCAGAAAGTCTTACCGGAGCGCCCAGCCTGGGTTTTGAAAAGGCGGGGGCGCCAGGATTCCCGCCGGGCTGCGCTTTGGGCGCCTGGGTTCGTATACGCATTCCGTATCGGGCCGTCTGCGCCGCATAGCCTCCACGGTCGGCCTTGCCAGCCGGTTTCGTCCTTGGGTACGTCTGCTGCTGCCGTACGGAAAGGATACGATGACCGCCTATTCTCTTTGTTCCCCGATTCTTATCGCGTTCGCCTTGCCGTTCGCCTTGCGTGACGGAGCGTCGTCATGAGCCGCGCCCGCAACCCTGACGTGGGCAGCGTGCCCGACTTCGCCGTGCTCGGCGGCGGCCTGAGCGGCCGGCTCGTCGCATGGCGTCTGGCCGGCGAGGGCCATCGTGTCGCGCTTTACGAGCGCGGCGGCCCCGAAGGCGGCGAAGCCGCCGCCTGGGTCGCGGCGGCCATGCTCGCGCCGCTCGCGGAGGCTGCCGTCGCCGAAATGCTCATTACCGAGCTGGGCGTCGCATCGCTCGAAACCTGGCCGCGCATTCTGGCCGAGTTGCCGGAGCCCGTGTTCTTCCAGCGCAACGGCACGCTCGTGGTCTGGCATAGCGCCGATCGCACCGAAGCGCCGCTCTTCGAGCGCCGCGTGCGCGCCAACGCGCCGCGTTCTCTCGCCGATGCCAACTTCGTCGCGCTCGCCGGTGCACAGCTCGACGCCGCCGAACCGGCGCTCGCGGGGCGCTTCGCGCGCGGCTGGCTGCTCGAAGGCGAGGGCCAGCTCGACAATCGCCAGGCCCTGGCCGCTCTGGCGGCGGGGCTCGCTGCGCGCGGCGTGGAAACCCACTGGCATACCACGGTCGACGAGGCCAATCCGCCGCCCGCGCGCGTGACGATCGATTGCCGCGGGCTGGGCGCCAAACCTGCGCTGCCGGGGTTGCGCGGCATTCGCGGCGAAGTCGCGCGCGTGCACGCGCCGGGCATCACGCTCACGCGCCCGGTGCGGCTCCTGCATCCGCGCTATCCGCTCTATATCGCGCCCAAGGAACACGATGTCTTCGTGATCGGCGCGACCGAGATCGAAGGCGAGGACCGCTCGCCGGTGAGCGTGCGCTCGGCGCTCGAACTGCTGAGCGCGGCGTTCGCGGTGCATCCGGCGTTCGGCGAAGCGCGCATCCTCGAGTTGAACACGCAGTGCCGCCCGACGTTGCCCGACCACCGCCCGGCGCTCATCTGGGACGGCAAGACCACGTTGCGTGTGAACGGTCTCTATCGGCACGGCTTCATGATCGCGCCGGAAGTCGCCGACGAAGCCGCGCGCTTCGCCCAGGCGCTGCTCGATGCCCGTGTGAGCGATGCCGAATCCTTCGAGTCGCTGCGCCGCGCGTCGCGCTGGGGCGACATGCTGCACGCGCAGGGCGCGCACGAGCCGGCCTGACGCCTCACCAGAAATAATCCGCAGTTTGAGAACGTATTTGCCATGGACATTCAAATCAACCAGAAGCCGATCACGCTGCCCGAGGGCGCGACTGTCGCCGATGCGCTCACCGCATTCGGCGCGCGTCCGCCGTTCGCCGTCGCGTTGAACGGCGATTTCGTGGCGCGTACCCAGCATGGCGCGCGCTCGCTCCAGGCGGGCGACCGCCTCGACGTCGTGAGCCCCGTGGCCGGCGGCTGAGCCTCGCTCGCCCAGGCCACCGGTCGCGCGCATCGCATACACCGCGAGCGCGTTCACGACACCGCCAAGGATTCCAACCCATGACCACCACAACCACTGCCGACGCGCTCACGCTCTACGGCGAAACCTTCGCGAGCCGCGTGCTGCTCGGCACGTCGCGCTATCCGTCGCTGCAATCGCTCGCCGACTCGATGGCTGCCGCGCGCCCCGGCATGATCACCGTCGCGCTGCGCCGCCAGATGAACGAGGGCACCGCCGAGGCCGGCTTCTTCGATCTGCTCAAGCGACACGGCGTGCCGCTCCTGCCGAACACGGCCGGCTGCCTCACCGTCAACGAGGCGGTGACGACGGCGCACATGGCGCGCGAAGTCTTCGAAACCGACTGGATCAAGCTCGAACTGATCGGCGACGACTACACGCTGCAGCCCGACCCGGTCGGCCTGATCGAGGCCGCGTCGCGCCTCGTGAAGGACGGCTTCAAGGTGCTGCCGTATTGCACCGAGGACCTCGTGATCGGCCGGCGTCTGCTCGACGCCGGCTGCGAGGCGCTCATGCCGTGGGGCGCGCCGATCGGCACCGGCAAGGGCGTGATCAACCCCTACGGCTTGCGCGTGCTGCGCGAGCGCTTGCCCGATGTGCCGCTCATCGTCGATGCGGGCCTGGGCGTGCCTTCGCACGCGTGCCAGGTGATGGAGTGGGGCTTCGACGGCGTGCTGCTCAACACGGCCGTTTCGCAGGCCACGCACCCCGAGGCGATGGCGCGCGCGTTCGCGCTGGGTGTCGAGGCGGGGCGCGCCGCGTTTCTCGCCGGACCGATGGCCGAGCGCGAAGCGGCGGTCGCGAGCACGCCCGTGGTCGGCATGCCTTTCTGGCACCAGGATGGAGACAAGCGATGACTGAAACGCTGCGCCTGCAAGACCGCGAACTGTTCTGGCCGCCCGCCGACGAACTCACCGAAACGGCGGAGCGCATCCGCGCGCGCCTGGGCGACTGGCAGCCCACGCATGCGCCGTGGCGCATCTGTCTCACGCCGCCCGACGCGCCCAACGGCGGCGATCTGATCATCGTGACCGACGCGGCGCCGCATCTGGCCAACATCGCGCGCTGGATGACCGACGGCGCGGGCGTGATCGAAGCCGCGGGCGAAAACCCGAAGGCGGCGCGCGCCACGCTGCATCTGGGCGGCGAGCGCTACGCGCTCGAAGGCGAACTGGCGGAAGACTGGATCCCGGCGCTGGCGGCGTTCCTCGACTGCGGTTTCGATCCGCACGACGCGCTCGTGCTCGCGCTCGCCTGGCGCGACGGCGACGAGCAGCAGGCTGACGCGTGGCCAGTCGACATCGAGCGTTTTCCGCGGGTGTTGGGCCTGCCCGACGCGCCCGCACAGCCGTTTGCGCCGTGTCCCGCGAAGCTTGGCTTGTATCCCGTACTGCCCACGGCCGACTGGGTCGAGCGCGTGCTCGACTACGGCGTGAAGACGGTGCAGTTGCGCAGCAAGCAGCCGAAGTCGCCGACGCTCACGAACGAAATCGAGCGCTGTGTCGCGGCGGGCCGCAAGCACGACGCGCAGCTCTTCATCAACGATCACTGGCAGGAGGCCGTCGCGGCCGGCGCATATGGCGTGCACCTCGGCCAGGAAGACCTGCGCGAAGCCGACCTCGGCGCGATCGCGGTGGCGGGCGTACGTCTTGGCCTCTCGACGCACGGCTACTTCGAGATGCTCACGGCGCTTCACTTCCGTCCGAGCTATCTCGCGTGCGGCGCCGTGTTCGCCACCACGACCAAGGCCATGCCCACGGCGCCCCAGGGCCTCGCGCGTCTTGCCCGCTACGTGAAGCTGCTGGACGGCGTCGTGCCGATGGTGGCGATCGGCGGCATCGACGGCAATGTGCTGCCCGAGGTGCTCGCCACGGGCGCCGGCAGCGCGGCGGTGGTGCGCGCCGTGACCGAGGCGGCCGACCCGGCTGCCGCGGTTGCTGCATTGCGCAACGCGTTTACGCAATAATGGTCCGCCCTGGCTTCGGGCTGCGCCGCGTGCGCGACCCGGGGCCAAGGGGGCCGCAACCCGCAGCAGCGGGCGCTTGCGGCTTACATCGGCGGGTCCGGGGGCGTCACGGCAGGTTTTCCACGATGGCCCTATAATCCCGCCTTCGTGTAAATGGACTGTCAGACCACGTGCCCTCAACCTCTGAGACCCTACTGGAGCTGCGCGACGTCGACTTCGGCTACGGCGACCGGCTCGTCCTGTCCGGACTGAACATGCGCTTCCCGCGCGGTCGGGTCGTGGCAGTCATGGGCGGTTCCGGTGGCGGAAAAACGACAGTGCTGCGCTTGATCGGCGGCCTCGTTCGCGCCCAGCGCGGCCAGGTGCTGTTCGGCGGCCAGGACGTCGGCGCGCAATCGCGCGACGGCCTCTACGCCCTGCGCCGCAAGATGGGCATGCTCTTCCAGTTCGGCGCGCTCTTCACCGACATGTCGGTGTTCGAGAACGTCGCTTTCGCCCTGCGCGAGCACACCGACCTGCCCGAAGAGCTGATCCGCGACCTCGTGCTCATGAAACTCAACGCCGTCGGCCTGCGTGGCGCGCGCGACCTCGCGCCTTCGGAAATTTCCGGCGGCATGGCGCGGCGCGTGGCGCTTGCGCGCGCCATCGCGCTCGACCCCGAACTCATGATGTACGACGAGCCGTTCGCGGGTCTCGACCCGATTTCGCTCGGCATCACCGCGAACCTCATCCGCACGCTCAACGACGCGCTCGGCGCAACCTCGATCCTCGTCACGCACGACGTGCCCGAGTCGTTCGCGATCGCCGACTACGTGTACTTCATGGCGAACGGGCGGGTGCAGGCGCAGGGCACGCCCGCCGAGCTGCGCGCCTCGACCGACCCGATCGTGCGCCAGTTCATCGACGGCGCGCCGGACGGCCCGTTCCGCTTCCATTACCCGTCGAACCTGCCGCTCGAAGCGGACTTCGGCATTGGCGGAGGCCGCTCATGACCGGTGCCATCAGCTCGATCGGGCGCACCGTGCTCGAAACGATCGCGCGCGCGGGGCACGCCACGCGCTTTTTCGTGCGCCTCGTCCTCGAATTCTTCCCGCTGCTGCGCCGGCCGCGTCTTGTCACGAAGCAGATCCACTTCGTCGGTAATTATTCGCTCTTGATCATTGCCGTGTCGGGCCTGTTCGTGGGCTTCGTGCTCGGTCTGCAAGGGTATTACACGCTCAACCGCTACGGCTCCGAGCAGGCGCTCGGGCTGCTGGTCGCGCTCTCGCTCGTGCGTGAGCTCGGGCCCGTCGTCACCGCGCTGTTGTTCGCGGGCCGCGCGGGCACCTCGCTCACGGCCGAGATCGGCCTCATGAAGGCGGGCGAGCAACTCACGGCCATGGAGATGATGGCGGTGGACCCCGTGCGCGTGGTAGTCGCGCCGCGCATGTGGGCGGGCGTGATCGCCATGCCGATTCTCGCGGCCATCTTCAGCGCGGTCGGCATTCTGGGCGGCTACGTGGTGGGCGTGCTGCTGATCGGCGTGGACGCCGGCGCGTTCTGGTCGCAAATGCAGGGCGGCGTGGATGTCTGGGCAGACGTGGGCAACGGCGTGATGAAGAGCATCGTGTTCGGCTTCGCTGTGACGTTTACCGCGCTCTATCAGGGCTATGAGGCGAAGCCCACGCCCGAGGGCGTGTCGCGCGCGACTACCAGGACGGTCGTGTACGCGTCGCTCGCGGTGCTCGGCCTCGACTTCCTGCTCACCGCGCTGATGTTCAGCTAAAGAGGCCGGGCTGCGACCCGGCCGCGCGGCGCGCATATGAGCGACGCTGCAACGGATTCTCATTGGGATGACGATGAAAAAGAATGCTCTCGACTTCTGGGTCGGCCTGTTCGTGGTGCTGGGCTTTATCGCGCTGCTGTTTCTCGCGCTGAAGGCCGGCAACATGAGTTCCCTGTCGTTCCAGGCCACCTACCCGGTGAAGCTCAAGTTCGACAATATCGGCGGCCTCAAGCCGCGCGCGCCGGTGAAGAGCGCGGGCGTGACCGTGGGCCGGGTGGCCTCGATCGGCTTCGACTCCAACACCTATCAGGCGCTGGTGACGATCAACCTCGACCAGCAGTACCAGTTTCCGAAGGACACGTCGGCGAAGATCCTGACGTCGGGTTTGCTCGGCGAGCAGTACATCGGCCTCGAACCGGGCGGCGATTCGGAAATGCTCAAGGCCGGCGACACCATTTCGATGACGCAGTCGGCCATCGTGCTCGAGAACCTGATCGGCCAGTTCCTCTATAGCAAGGCGGCCGATTCGGGCGCCGCGAAGCCGTCCAGCGGCGCGAGCACGGATGCGGCGCCTGCTGCAGCACCCGCGCCCGCACCGGCTCAGGCGCCTGCACCGGCGGCTTCGGCGGCCCAATAAGAAGGAGAAAAAGAATGACGACCATACGCATGCGCGCCATTACGCTTGGCGTCGCAGCGCTTGCACTCGGGGGTTGTTCGACGGTGCAGACGCCATCGAAGGAAGATCCATGGGAAGGGTTCAACCGCACGGTGTACACGTTCAACGACAAGGTTGACACGTACGCGCTCAAGCCGGTGGCGCAGGGCTACGTGAAGGTGACGCCGCAGCCCGTGCGTGACAGCGTGACGAACTTTTTCGCGAACATCGGCGACGTGTACAACGCCGCGAACAACTTCCTGCAGCTGAAGATCACCGATGGTGTCGAGGACATCATGCGGATCGTGATCAACACGGTCTTCGGCCTCGGCGGTCTGTTCGACGTCGCGACGCTCGCAAAGCTGCCCAAGCACAACCAGGACTTCGGTCTCACGCTCGGTCACTATGGCGTGCCGCCCGGCCCGTACCTCGTGCTGCCGCTGTTCGGTCCGAGCACGGTGCGTGACGGCGTGGGCCTCGTGCCGAACTACTTCATCAACCCGCTCACCTATGTGGATCCGGCCGCGCTGTCGTGGGGCCTTTACGGGCTGAACGTGGTGAGCACGCGCGCCAACCTGCTTGGCGCGAGCGACCTGCTCGAAGGCGCGGCGATCGACAGGTACTCGTTCATCCGCAACGCCTATCTGCAGCGCCGCCGCTATCTGCTGTCGGACGGCCGCGCGTCGTCGGGCAACAGCAATCTGCCGGATTACGGCGATGGCGCGCCGCTGCCGAAGTACGACGACACCGACGAGGGCGCGGCGGCCCCCGCTTCGGGTGCGGCTGCCGGTGCGGCAGTGCCCGCTTCGGGCACTGCGCCTGCGGCCACCCCGAATGCGGCCGGCATGGCACCCGCCAACCCCAACGGCGCAACGACCGCCCCGGCCACGCTGGAAGGCCCGGCCGGCGCCGCGGCGCCCACGGGCGCGTCGGAAACCACGGTGCCGGGCGACCAGATGATTCCGCCCGCGCGCATCGGCTTCCCGAGCATGCTGCGGCTGCACTGAGCGCTGCGCTCCGCCGTGCTGGAACGCCTCGCCGGAGCGTTCGTCCGACGTATACGTCTGACGTAACAAGCAGAAACGCTTGTCGCACTTTGCTGGCGGTTTTGACACAGCGCGATAGATCTCGCGTGATATCGTTGGTTCCAACGGGGCGATGTCCCCCAACTAGCAGGGCTCGAGATGAAAAAATTCTTTCTGTACCCGTTTTTCGCCATGTTTCTTTCGTTTGCCGGTGGCGCATTTGCCCAGACGGTAGACACCAGCAATCCCGACGCGATGGTCCAGACGGTCACGCAGCAGGTCATGAGCCAGATCAAGGGTGACAAGTCCATCCAGTCCGGCGACATCAGCAAGATCACGCAGCTCGTGAACGAAAAGATCCTGCCGTACACCGATTTCCGCCGCACCACGCAACTCGCGATGGGCCGCAATTGGCGCACGGCCACGCCGGAGCAGCAGCAACAGGTCATCGAACAGTTCAAGACGCTGCTGATCCGCACGTACTCGGGCGCGCTCGCCCAGGTGCGCGACCAGCAGATCCAGTACAAGCCGTTCCGCGCGAACCCGGACGACACCGACGTCGTGGTCCGTTCGACGGTCATGAACGGCGGCCAGCCGATCGAGCTCGACTATCGCCTCTACAAGACGCAGCAAGGCTGGCGCGTATATGACATCAACGTGCTCGGCGCGTGGCTCATCCAGGCGTACCAGCAGCAGTTCCAGGAAAAGATCCAGCAAGGCGGCGTGGACGGCCTGATCCAGTTCCTCACGCAGCGTAACCAGCAACTCGCATCGGGCAAGGCGACCTCGTGAGCGAGCGTTTCGCCACCGGCGCCAACCTGACCCACGAGAGCGCGAAGGCCGCGCTCTCGGCCGGGTTCGCGCAGATCTCGGCGGGCGCAACCGCCGTGGACTGCGCGGCGCTCACCCAGTTCGATTCATCGGCGCTCGCTGTGCTGATCGCCTGGCAGCGTGCCGCGCGTGAGCGCGGCGCTTCCCTTGCCGTGCTCAACATGCCCCCCGCGCTCGCCTCTCTCGCGCGCGCCTACGGCGTCGATTCGCTTCTCAACGAGCGACATTGACCCGCGTCGCCTGGCCGGACGCTAGCGTTCAAGCGGGATCACACCGCACTGCCGGGCCGACGCCGTTCCCCTCCAGGGCCAGGCCGCGCTTCCCGACTTGGCCTATAATCAACCGTTTTTTGGGCGCTGCCTCGGCGCAAAAAGTGCCGCCTGGTACGTAATAAGCGTGCAGTGAGACAGCAAAGCCGGCCTGATAAGCCGTCCCCAATTCCGGTCTTCCCCGCAGCATTGATGCACTCTTGAGCCGCGCCGTTCGCAAACGGGCGGCGTATTAGTCATGCCAGCCATAGAAATCCGTAACGTCAAGAAGCGCTACAGGTCGCTTCAGGCGCTCAAGGGCGTCAGCTTCACGGTCGAAGACGGCGAGTTCTTCGGGCTGCTCGGCCCGAACGGCGCGGGCAAGACGACGCTCATCAGCATTCTTGCCGGCCTCGCGCGCGCGGACGAGGGCTCGATCGCCGTCCGCGGCCACGATGTCGTCGCCGACTACCGCAACGCGCGCCGCAACCTGGGCGTCGTGCCGCAGGAACTGGTGTTCGATCCGTTCTTTACGGTGCGCGAGACGCTGCGCATCCAGTCCGGCTACTTCGGCCTGCGCAACAACGACGCGTGGATCGACGAAGTCATGGCCAATCTCGATCTCACCGAGAAAGCCGACGTGAACATGCGCGCGCTGTCCGGCGGCATGAAGCGCCGCGTGCTCGTGGCGCAGGCGCTCGTGCACCGGCCGCCCGTGATCGTGCTCGACGAACCCACCGCCGGCGTGGACGTGGAACTGCGCCAGACGCTCTGGAAGTTCATCGCGCGCCTGAACCGCGAAGGGCACACCATCGTGCTCACCACGCACTATCTTGAAGAAGCCGAGCAGTTGTGCGACCGCATCGCCATGCTCCGGCGCGGCGAGATGGTCGCGCTGGAGCGCACGAGCGCGCTGCTGCAGCGCTTCGCGGGCACGCAGTTGTTCCTGCGCTTCTCGGAAGGCGTGCTGCCGAGCGATTTGCGCGCGCTCGAAGTCGATCTTTCCAACGCCAGCCCGCACCAGCATCTGCTGCGCCTCGCGAGCTACGACGACGTGGAGCGCATCCTGGCCAAGTGCCGCGCGAACGGCTGCAAGCTCGAAGAAGTGGAAGTGCGCAAGGCCGATCTGGAGGATGTCTTCGTGCAGGTGATGAACGGTCCTGAAGTGGTCGAGGGTCTCGCATGAGCGGTTTCCGTACGCTGTTCTACAAGGAAGTGTTGCGTTTCTGGAAAGTCGCTTTCCAGACCGTGCTCGCGCCCGTCATTACCGCGCTGCTCTATCTCACGATCTTCGGCCATGCGCTGCGCGGCCATGTCGAGGTGTATCCGGGCGTGGAATACACGAGCTTCCTGATTCCCGGCCTCGTGATGATGAGCGTGCTGCAGAACGCCTTCGCGAACAGCTCGTCGTCGTTGATCCAGTCGAAGATCACGGGCAATCTTGTATTCGTGCTGTTGCCGCCGCTCGCTGCATGGGAGATGTTCGGCGCCTACGTGCTCGCCTCGATCGTGCGCGGCCTCGCCGTTGGCGCGGGCGTGTTCGTCGTGACGATCTGGTTCATTCCGATGAGCTTCGCCGCGCCGTTCTACATCCTCGCGTTCGCGGTGCTCGGCTCGGCGATCCTCGGCACGCTCGGCCTGATCGCCGGGATCTGGGCGGAGAAGTTCGACCAGCTCGCGGCGTTTCAGAACTTTCTCATCATGCCGCTCACGTTTCTTTCGGGCGTGTTTTATTCGACGCATACGCTGCCGCCCCTGTGGCGCGAAGTGTCGCGGCTCAATCCGTTCTTTTACATGATCGATGGCTTCCGCTTCGGGTTCTTCGGCCTGTCCGACATCAACCCGCTCGTGAGCCTGTCGATCGTTTTCGTGTTTTTCGTGGCGCTGGCCACGCTCGCCATGCGTTTGCTCGCGAGCGGGTACAAGCTGCGTCACTAAGCAGGAGCCATACTCATGTTGCCGACTCCGGAACAGATCAAGCAGTACATCTCGGCAGGGCTCGCGTGCGAGCACCTCGAAGTCGAAGGCGATGGCCAGCACTTCTTCGCGACGATCGTCTCCTCAGCATTCGACGGCAAGCGCTTGATCCAGCGCCATCAGCTCGTCTACGCGGCGCTCGGCGACCGCATGCGCGAGGAAATCCACGCGCTCAGCATGAAGACGCTCACGCCCGCCGAATGGCAGAACGCATAATCTGGAATCTCAGTGCGAATTACCCAGGACAAAGACGCCGCCGCGAGCGGCGCAGCTCAACACCAAGCGACCCTGCAAACCGGCCGCACCGATCAGGAAACCTCAGGCATGGATAAACTCGTCATCGTCGGCGGGCAGAAGCTCGCAGGGGAAGTGGCTGTTTCCGGTGCAAAGAATGCGGCGCTGCCCATTCTCTGCGCGGGCCTTCTGAGCGCGGAACCCGTTCATCTGGACAACGTGCCCGACCTTCAGGACGTGCGCACCACGCTCAAGCTGCTCGGCCAGATGGGCGTGCGTACCGAGCAGAACGGCGCGCGCGTGCAGCTCGACGCCTCGAAGGTCAACAATCTCGTCGCGCCGTACGAGCTCGTGAAGACCATGCGCGCGTCGATCCTCGTGCTCGGGCCGCTCGTCGCGCGCTTCGGCGAGGCGAAGGTGTCGCTGCCGGGCGGCTGCGCGATCGGCGCGCGCCCCGTGGATCAGCACATCAAGGGCCTGCAGGCGATGGGCGCCGAGATCAACATCGAGCACGGCTTCATCGAGGCGCGCGCGAAGCGCCTGAAGGGCGCGCGCATCGTCACCGACATGATCACGGTCACCGGCACGGAAAACCTGCTGATGGCCGCCGTGCTCGCCGATGGCGAAACGGTGATCGAGAACGCCGCGCGCGAGCCCGAAGTGGGCGACCTCGCGCACCTGCTCGTGGCGATGGGCGCGAAGATCGAAGGCATCGGCACCGACCGCCTCGTGATCCAGGGCGTGGACAAGCTCCACGGCGCGCACCACACCGTCATTCCGGACCGTATCGAAGCGGGCACGTTCCTGTGCGCGGTCGCGGCCGCGGGCGGCGACGTCACGCTGCGCCACGTGCGTCCGCACATCCTCGACGCCGTCACCGACAAGCTGCGCGAAGCGGGCGTGACGATCGAAGAGGGCGACGACTGGATGCGCGTGCGCATGCACGAGCGCGCGCGCGCCGTGAACGTGCGCACCTCCGAATATCCGGCGTTCCCGACCGACATGCAGGCGCAGTTCATGGCGCTCAACACGATCGCGGACGGCACCTCGCAAGTGGTCGAAAACATCTTCGAAAACCGCTTCATGCACGTGCAGGAACTCAATCGCCTGGGCGCCCACATCACGATCGACGGCAAGACGGCGCTCGTCGCCGGTGTCGAGAAGCTCTCGGGCGCGAAGGTGATGGCAACCGACCTGCGCGCCTCGGCGAGCCTCGTGATCGCAGGCCTGTGCGCGGACGGCGAAACGCTGATCGACCGCATCTATCACCTCGACCGCGGTTACGACCGCATGGAAGAGAAGCTCACGAAGATCGGCGCGAACGTGAAGCGGATCAAGGGGAGCGCGCAATGAGCACGGTCGAGTCGAGGCCCACGCCGGCGGCCGCGGCCAGCGCGCCGCTCACGCTTGCGCTCTCGAAGGGCCGCATCTTCGAAGAGACGATGCCGCTGCTCGCGGCGGCCGGCGTGCATGTGACGGAAGACCCGGAAACCTCGCGCAAGCTCATTCTGCCGACGACCGACCCGAACCTGCGCGTGATCATCGTGCGCGCGACCGACGTGCCCACCTACGTGGAGTACGGCGCCGCGGACTTCGGCGTGGCGGGCAAGGACGTGCTCAACGAGCACGGCGGCGGCGGCCTGTATCAGCCGATCGATCTCGACATCGCGCGCTGCCGTCTTTCGGTGGCCGTGAAGGGCGGCTTCGACTACGCGAACGCGGTGCGCCAGGGCGCGCGCCTGCGCGTGGCGACCAAGTACACGGAAGCCGCGCGCCAGCACTTCGCGGCCAAGGGCGTGCACGTCGACCTCATCAAGCTGTACGGCTCGATGGAACTCGCGCCGCTCGTGGGCCTCGCCGACGCGATCGTCGACCTCGTCAGCACGGGCGGCACGCTGCGCGCGAACAATCTGGTCGAGGTCGAGGAGATCATGGAGATCTCCTCGCGCCTCGTCGTGAATCAGGCGGCGCTCAAGCTCAAGCGCGCCGCGCTGCGGCCGATCATCGACGCGTTCGAACGCGCGTCGCGCGGCACGCGGGCGAGCTGACCGGGTAGAAGCAAAGGGCAGGCGCAATGACGCGCCGCCTCGCGCGCAGTGCGCCTCAAACGGCGCGGCGCGCACAAACGTAACGGATGGATACCAGCATGGCTATCACGATGCGCAAACTCGATTCCGGCGCCGAAGGCTTCAAAAAGGCGCTGCACGCGGTGCTCGCCTTCGAGGCGAGCGAGGACGAGGCCATCGAGCGCTCCGTCGCGCAGATTCTCGCCGACGTCAAGGCGCGCGGCGACGCCGCCGTGCTCGACTACACGAACCGCTTCGACCGCCTTGCCGCCCCGAGCGTCGCGGCGCTCGAACTGCCGTTCAGCGAACTCGAAGCGGCGCTGGAGAGCCTCGAGCCCAAGCAGCGCGCGGCGCTCGAAGCCGCGGCGGCGCGCGTGCGCGGCTACCACGAGAAGCAGCGCATCGAGTGCGGCTCGCATAGCTGGCAGTACACCGAATCCGACGGCACGGTGCTCGGCCAGAAGGTCACGCCGCTCGACCGCGTGGGCCTTTATGTGCCCGGCGGCAAGGCCGCGTATCCGTCGTCCGTGCTGATGAACGCCATTCCCGCGCGGGTCGCGGGCGTACGCGAAATCATCATGGTCGTGCCCACGCCGGACGGCGTGAAGAACCCGCTCGTGCTGGCGGCAGCGCTGCTCGGCGGCGTCGATCGCGTGTTCACGATCGGCGGTGCGCAGGCCGTGGCGGCGCTCGCCTACGGCACGGATACGATCCCCGCCGTCGACAAGATCTGCGGCCCGGGCAACGCCTATGTCGCGTCGGCCAAGCGCCGCGTGTTCGGCACGGTCGGCATCGACATGATCGCGGGCCCCTCGGAAATCCTCGTAATTTGCGACGGCACGACCGATCCGCGCTGGGTGGCGATGGACCTGTTCTCGCAGGCCGAGCACGACGAGCTCGCGCAGTCCATCCTGCTGTGCCCGGACGAGAGCTTCATCAAGCGCGTGGAAGACGCCATCGACGAGCTGCTGCCCGCCATGCCGCGCGCCGAAGTCATCGCCACGTCGCTCACGAATCGCGGCGCGCTCGTGAAGGTGCGCGACATGGCCGAGGCCTGCGCCATCGCCAACGAGATCGCGCCGGAGCACCTCGAGATCTCGGCGCTGGAGCCGCAGAAGTGGGGCGCCGAAATCCGCCACGCGGGCGCGATTTTCCTTGGCCGCTACACGAGCGAGAGCCTCGGCGACTACTGCGCGGGGCCGAATCACGTGCTGCCTACGTCTCGTACCGCACGTTTCTCGTCGCCGCTTGGCGTCTATGATTTCATCAAGCGTTCGAGCCTCATCGAGGTGAGCGCGGAAGGCGCACAAACGCTCGGCGAGATCGCGGCCGAGCTGGCCTACGGCGAAGGCCTGCAAGCCCACGCGCGCAGTGCCGAATTCCGCATGAAGCAGGTGTAAGGCACGCCTCGCAACTGGCGGAAGCCGGTTGAATGCGCCGCCGCGCAGCATGGAGACGTTGCGCGGCAGCAAGTCCCGCGAGTGCGCGGGGCGCAGCAGTTGGCCTTCAGTTTGACCCGCACGCAGCAGAGACCACGACGATAACCAGGGCAGCCGGCTTGCCGAGCTGCCCGTGCCGGCGGCCCCGCTTTCGCGAGCCGCCTTTCGACATGACGACACCACAAGACATCATCCGTCGCGACGTGCTCGCGATGACGAGTTACCCCGTGCCCGACGCTTCCGGTTTCGTGAAGCTCGACGCCATGGAGAACCCGTTTGCCCTGCCCGCCGACCTCGCAGCGCTTCTGGGCGAACGCCTCGCGGCGGTCGCGCTCAACCGCTATCCTGCGCCGCGCCCCGAGGCGCTGATCGCGAAGCTCAAAGAGACGATGCGCGTGCCCGCCGACTGCGACGTGCTGCTCGGCAACGGCTCGGACGAGATCATCAGCATGATCACCATGGCGTGCGCGAAGCCGGGCGCGAAGGTGCTCGCGCCGGTGCCGGGCTTCGTCATGTACGCGATGTCGGCGAAGTTCGCGCAGCTGGAATTCGTCGGCGTGCCGCTCAAGAGCGACTTCACGCTCGACCTCGAAGCGACGCTCGCGGCCATTGCTGAGCACACGCCTGCGGTGATCTGGCTGGCCTACCCGAACAACCCCACGGGCACGCTGTTCGACGACGCCGACATTGAGCGCGTGATCGCGGCGGCGCAAGAAGCGAAGAGCCTCGTGGTGATCGACGAGGCCTACCAGCCGTTCGCGATGCAAAGCTGGATGCCGCGCGCGGGCGAGTTCGACAACGTGGTCGTGATGCGCACGATGTCGAAGCTCGGGCTCGCGGGCATCCGCCTCGGCTATCTGGCCGGGCGGCCGTCATGGCTCAACGAGTTCGACAAGGTGCGTCCGCCCTACAACGTGAACGTGCTCACGCAGGCGGCGGCGGATCTGCTGCTCGATCATGTGGACGTGCTCGATGCGCAGGCCGCCGAATTGCGCGCGCAACGTGCGACGCTGGCCGCCGAAGTGGCGAAGCTGCCGGGCGCCGAGGTGTTCGAAAGCGCGGGCAATTTCCTGCTCGTGCGCGTGCCCGACGCGGCGGCAGTTTTCGACACGCTGCTGTCTGCCCGGATTCTGATCAAAAACGTGGGTAAAATGCACCCATTGCTTGCGAACTGCGTGCGCCTGACCGTTGGCACCCCCGACGAAAACGCGCAATTGCTCGCCGCCCTGAAGCTCGTGCTCCGTTAGGCCGATGCTTCGTTCTCCCACTCTCCTGTTACGGGCTGTTTGAAGGATATTGCCATGCGCGTCGCGCAAGTCGTTCGCAACACCAGCGAAACGCAAATCCGCGTGAAACTCAATCTGGACGGCACCGGCGAGCAAAAGCTCGCAACCGGTGTGCCGTTTCTCGACCACATGCTCGACCAGATCGCACGACACGGTCTGATCGATCTCGAGGTCGAGGCGCATGGCGACACGCATATCGACGACCACCATACGGTGGAAGACGTCGGCATCACGCTCGGCCAGGCGGTGGCGCAGGCCATCGGCGACAAGAAGGGCATTCGCCGCTACGGCCACGCCTATGTGCCGCTCGACGAAGCGCTCTCGCGCGTCGTGATCGACTTCTCGGGCCGACCGGGCCTCGAATTCCACGTGCCGTTCACGCGCGCGCGCATCGGCACGTTCGACGTCGACCTGTCGATCGAATTTTTCCGCGGCTTCGTGAACCACGCAGGCGTGACGCTGCACATCGACAATCTGCGCGGCCTCAACGCGCACCATCAGATGGAAACCGTGTTCAAGGCATTCGGCCGCGCACTGCGCCAGGCCGCCGAACTGGACGAACGTCAGGCGGGCAAGATTCCGTCGACGAAGGGCAGCCTCTAGGCGACGCCTTTCACCGACCAGAAGGCCGGCCGCGCTACGCGCACTGTGCCGGGCGCATGCCTGGGGCAGGACCTCCAGCGCGCCGCGCCGGGGCCGTCGCCCACATGCGGCGTGCGCGCCACATTAGCCATTCGGCTTATGGGCTCGCACGCGCCGACTGGCGTACATTGACGGCTTCGAAGGCAGATCAGGGCACATCGCGGCGCACATGCGTCCACACAGCCAAGGGCAAGGCCTTTTGAGCAGGCCGGATTCGAGATGAAAACTTCAATTGCGATTGTTGATTATGGAATGGGCAACCTGCGTTCGGTGGCCCAGGCGCTGAGGCAGGCCGCGCCGGAAGCCGACGTGGCCATCGTCGAGCGTCCCGAGGCGAT
The DNA here is from genome assembly GCF_040965835.1 of Paraburkholderia sp. BR10872. Lineage (NCBI taxonomy): Bacteria > Pseudomonadati > Pseudomonadota > Betaproteobacteria > Burkholderiales > Burkholderiaceae > Paraburkholderia > Paraburkholderia sp. BR10872. Next base: position 26,124 of record NZ_JBFRCN010000035.1, on the reverse strand, counting down.
CCGTGCTGCCGACCGCGTGGTGCTGCCGGGGCAGGGTGCGATGCCCGACTGCATGCGCAGCCTCGCCGAGTCGGGCCTGCAGGACGCGGTGCTCGAAGCCTCGCGCACGAAGCCGCTCATGGGCGTGTGCGTGGGCGAGCAGATGCTGTTCGACTGGAGCGCGGAAGGCGGCACGAAGGGCCTGGGCCTGCTGCCCGGCAAGGTCGTGCGCTTCGATCTGGAAGGCCAGCTGCAGGACGACGGCTCGCGCTTCAAGGTCCCGCAAATGGGCTGGAACCGCGTGCGTCAGGCACGCGCGCACGCCCTGTGGGACGGTGTGCCCGACGAAAGCTTCTTCTACTTCGTGCACAGCTACTATGTGGTTCCGGCGGATGCGTCGCACACCGTAGGCGAAACGCCGTACGGCGCGGCCTTTACCTCGGCAGTGGCGCGGGATAACATCTTCGCCACCCAATTCCACCCGGAAAAGAGCGCCGCTGCGGGTTTGCGCGTCTACCGCAACTTCGTCCACTGGAACCCCTGATTTCCTGCGGCGCTGACGCTCACAGCCGCCTTCGCGCACGCGCGCCGCGGCATTAGATTTGCGTTAGCAAGGCTGCCGAAAGAGTTGTACTAAACTAGCGAAACGGCGTCGGATCGGGCCTTTTTTCCGCCGGCGCTGCAGACTTCAACCCCATTCCCAGACACACCCGAAGCTATGCTGCTGATTCCGGCCATCGATCTCAAAGACGGTCACTGCGTGCGCCTCAAACAAGGCGATATGGACCAGGCGACGATTTTCTCCGAGGAACCGGCGGCTATGGCCCGACACTGGGTCGAGCGCGGCGCGCGGCGCCTGCACCTCGTCGACCTCAACGGCGCGTTCGCCGGCAAGCCGAAGAACGAAGACGCGATTCGCGAGATCATCCGCGAAGTCGGCGACGAGATTCCCGTGCAGCTCGGCGGCGGCATCCGCGACCTCGACACCATCGAGCGTTACCTCGACGACGGCCTGTCCTATGTGATCATCGGCACCGCCGCCGTCAAGAATCCGGGCTTTCTCCAGGAAGCGTGCACCGCATTCGGGGGCCATATCATCGTGGGCCTCGACGCGAAAGACGGCAAGGTCGCGACCGACGGCTGGAGCAAGCTCACCGGTCACGAAGTCGTCGATCTCGCGCGCAAGTTCGAGGACTACGGCGTCGAGTCGATCATCTACACCGACATCGGCCGGGACGGCATGCTCCAGGGCATCAACATCGAAGCGACGGTGCGCCTCGCGCGCGCGGTGAAGATTCCGATCATCGCGAGTGGCGGGCTTTCCAACCTCGGCGATATCGACGCACTGTGCGAAGTCGAGGACGAAGGCGTGGAAGGCGTGATCTGCGGCCGCGCGATCTACTCGGGCGATCTCGATTTCGCTGCAGCGCAAACGCGCGCAGACAGCCTGCGCGAATCGGACGACGCGTAAAGCGTCGAATGCCGGCCTCCGTCACTGGAGGCCTTTTGTTTTGGCGCTGCGCCGCCATCTCCAAGGGGACTGGCGCTCGCGCGGGATAATTTCGCCTCAGGGCGCAAGGCACGGTGCAAAGCGCGCGACAATGGGCTGCGCGCCACGCCCGAACCGGGGCCGGCAGCCTTCTCGCGAAAGGTGCTCGCCGCACACACACCGACTGGCAACTTCGGCAAGATCATGGCTCTACCCAAACGCATCATCCCCTGCCTCGACGTGACCGCCGGGCGCGTCGTCAAGGGCGTCAATTTCGTCGAACTGCGCGACGCGGGCGACCCCGTCGAAATCGCGCGCCGCTACGACGACCAGGGCGCCGACGAACTCACGTTCCTCGACATCACCGCGACCTCCGACCAGCGCGACCTGATCCTGCCGATCATCGAGGCGGTGGCTTCGCAGGTCTTCATTCCGCTCACCGTGGGCGGCGGCGTGCGCGCCGTGGCGGACGTGCGGCGCCTGCTCAACGCCGGTGCCGACAAGGTCAGCATGAACTCGTCGGCGGTCGCCAATCCGCAGCTCGTGCGCGATTCCGCCGACAAATACGGCTCGCAGTGCATCGTCGTCGCCATCGACGCGAAGCGAACGTCGGCGCCGGGCGAACCCGCGCGCTGGGAAGTGTTCACGCACGGCGGGCGCAAGGCCACGGGCATCGACGCCGTGGAATGGGCGCGCAAGATGGCGGAACTGGGCGCGGGCGAAATCCTGCTCACGAGCATGGACCGCGACGGCACGAAGAGCGGCTTCGATCTCGACCTCACGTGTGCGGTGTCCGACGCGGTGCCGATTCCCGTGATCGCCTCGGGCGGCGTGGGCGGCCTGCAGGATCTCGCGGACGGTATCGTCAAGGGCCGTGCCGACGCCGTGCTGGCCGCGAGCATTTTCCACTATGGCGAGCACACGGTGGGCGAGGCAAAGCGCTTCATGGCCGACCAGGGCATTTCGGTGAGGATGTAACGCGATGAGCCACACTCAAACCGGCAAACCCGACAACGACCTTGCCAACGCCAACTGGCTCGACAAGGTCAACTGGGACGCCAACGGCCTCGTGCCCGTGATCGCGCAGGAAGCGACCACCGGCGACGTGCTGATGTTCGCGTGGATGAACCGCGAAGCGCTCGCCAGGACGGTCGAGCTGCGCCGCGCCGTGTACTTCTCCCGCTCGCGCCAGCGCCTTTGGTTCAAGGGTGAGGAGTCCGGCCATGTGCAGCACGTGAGCGACATCCGCCTCGACTGCGACGAAGACGTCGTGCTGCTCAAGATCGAGCAGGTCTCGGGCATTGCGTGCCACACGGGCCGCCACTCGTGCTTTTTCCAGCAATTCGAAGGCACCGTCGACGAAGGCCGCTGGGTCGCCGTCGACCCGGTGCTGAAAGACCCCGAACACATCTACAAATGACGCAACTGAATACCAACGACACCTTGCTGCGCCTCGCCGCGGTGATCGACAGCCGCAAGGGCGGCGACCCGGACGCCTCCTACGTCGCACGCCTCTTTCACAAGGGCGACGACGCGGTGCTCAAGAAGGTCGGCGAAGAGGCGACCGAGGTCGTGCTTGCCGCGAAGGACGTGCGCCAGGGCGGTGCACGCAAGGCGCTGGTCGGCGAGATGGCCGACCTGTGGTTCCATTGCCTCGTCACGCTCTCGCACTTCGATCTGAGTCCTGCCGACGTGCTCGCGGAACTCGAACGCCGCGAAGGCCTTTCGGGTCTCGAGGAAAAAGCGCTGCGCAAAAGCCGCGAGCGCGAAGAGAACGGCGACTGAGGCTCAACGCTGCGCACAGCGCTCCACAGAGGGAGATGAACGACATGTCCACGTCCGGCGATTACCCGCCCCCTTCGTACCGCAACGGCGTCGACGCGGACCGTTTGCGCAGCCTGCGGACTTTCACGCACGTGCTGTACGCGCTCTATGCGGTCTACTGGCTGACCGGCGGCATTTCGGTGCTGGTGGCCATCATCCTGAATTACCTCAAACGCGACGAATCGCTCGGCACGCCTTATGAGCAGCACTTCACGTGGCAAATCCGCACGTTCTGGCTCGGGCTGGCCGGCCATCTGATCGGCGGTGTGCTCATCTTCGTGCTGGTCGGCATTCCAATTTTGTGGGCTGTCGCAATCTGGACGTTGTACCGTATCATCAAAGGCTGGCTTTACTTGTACGACAACAAGCCGCTGCACAACCCGCGCGCCTGGTTCTGAAGGCTTTCGGGCGCGCGTGCGGTTTTGCTCACCAGGAGCGCCATGAGTCACGACCGCAGCACCTGTCTCTTCTGCAAGATCGCCGACGGCCACATTCCCAGCACGCGCGTGTACGAGGACGAAGAGTTCGTCGCCTTCCGCGACATCCGGCCTGCAGCCGAAACTCACGTCCTCGTGATTCCGCGCCAACATATTTCCACCCTTGCCGATTGCGGTGAAAACGACGCACCGCTGCTTGGTAGAATGTTTGTATTGGTCGCACGGCTTGCCAAAGAGCTGGGCGTCTCGTACACGGGTGGCGAAACCGGGTTTCGCACGGTGGTGAATACGGGGCCGGGCGGCGGGCAGGAGGTCTACCATCTGCACGCGCATTTGCTGGCTGGGCCGCGTCCGTGGCACCGCATGGGCTGAGTGCCGGTGGCGGGGAAAGTCGGTATAAATGACGGATGGCGTGGTTCTCACTAAAGCGTCGCGCTAAAGGGTCGCACGCCACGACCATGCAACATCGAACAGGCACAATTTATCGCGTCGCGCACCTCGCGCGGCGGCGGGGTTAAGGAGAGAGTCAATCATGGGTTCGTTGAGCATCTGGCACTGGCTGATCGTCTTGTTGATCGTTGCGCTCGTCTTCGGCACCAAGAAGCTGCGCAATATCGGTAGCGATCTGGGCGGTGCGGTGAAGGGTTTCAAGGAAGGCATGCGCGAGAACGAAGGCGCCGGCGCCGACACGCAAAAGCGCGAACTCCCGGCCGACGGCGGTGCAGTCGACGTCGAAGCCAAGGACAAGACGCAGCGCTCGAACGACTTCCGCTAAAACGCGTGGCGGCCGCCTTTTTCGCCGCCACAAGTTTTTCCGCATGTTTCCCGTTCGTTTCCATTAAGGCAGCCAAGGCTGACGGAAAACTCCATTCATGCTCGATCTCGGTTTAACCAAGATGGCGCTGATCGGCGTCGTCGCGCTGGTCGTTCTCGGGCCGGAGCGGCTGCCGCGGGTCGCACGCACGGCCGGCGCGCTGTTCGGTCGCGCGCAGCGCTATATCAACGACGTCAAGGCGGAAGTCACGCGCGAGATCGAACTCGACGAGTTGCGCCGCATGAAGACCGAGTTCGAAACGGCGGCGCAGAACGTCGAGAAGAACGTTCAGGACAATCTGCGCAAGCATGAAACCGAGTTGAACGACGCGTGGAACGCGGGCACCTCGGTGTCGCCGAGCATCGCAGGCGGCGCGGATTCTGCCAGCCTGGAAGGCGGTGCCGCCAATGCCGCGGATGCCGTCGCCACGCAATCGGGATGGCGCTCCGGCAACGCGGGCGCAAGCGGCGCGAAACGCAAGAACTGGCGCATGAAGCAGAGCGCCGCGCCGGTCTGGTACAAACGCGCCACGCTGCGCCGCACGCGGGTGCAATCGGGTGCTGCACGCGTGGCGCAGCACACGCCGGCGAGCCTGCGCCGGCCCACGCGGTTCTTCTGACGCGGATCCGCCTTTGCGCACGACCATTTCCAACAGAGGGCCGGTGTGAGCGACCCCCAGCAAAAACTGGAAGAAGGCTCCGAAGAGACCTTCATTTCCCATCTCGTCGAACTGCGCGACCGCATCATTCGCGCAGGCGTTGCCGTGATCGTCGTGTTCGTCGGGCTCGTCTACTGGGCGCCCGACATATTCCGGCTGCTCGCGCGTCCGCTCATGCAGAACCTGCCGCGTGACGGCAAGATGATCGTCACCGACGTGACCGGCTCGTTCTTCGTGCCCATGAAGGTCACGATGCTCGTGGCGTTCGTGATCGCGCTGCCGGTCGTGCTCTACCAGATCTGGGCGTTCGTCGCCCCAGGCCTCTACCAGCACGAAAAGAAGCTCGTCGCGCCGCTCGTGGCAAGCAGCTACACGCTCTTCCTGTGCGGCATGGCGTTCGCGTATTTCGTGGTGTTCCCGACCATCTTCCGCGTGATGGCGCACTACAACGCGCCGCTCGGCGCGGAGATGACGACCGACATCGACAATTACCTGAGCTTCGTGCTCACCATGTTCATTGCGTTCGGCGTGACCTTCGAGGTGCCGATCATCGTCGTGCTGCTCGTGCGCATGGGCGTGGTCACCGTGAAGAAGCTCAAGCAGATCCGGCCCTACGTGATCGTCGGCGCGTTCATCGTCGCAGCCGTGGTGACGCCGCCGGACGTCTTCTCGCAACTCATCCTCGCGCTGCCGCTCATCCTCCTCTACGAGGCGGGCATCATCGCGGCGCGCATCTTCATCGGCACGGGCGAGAAGAAGCCCGCGGACGAGAGTCAGGCGGCGGGCTAGCCCCGCGGGCCTGGCGGAGGAAAGCCGCAGGAAAGCAAAAGGCCGCGAACCCACGTTCGCGGCCTTTTCGTTTTCCGGTTGCGAGTCCGGACGCGGGCCGGGCGCGATGCCCCGCCTGCGGTGGGATATCAACCGCCGTCGTCGCCTTCGCCGTCTTCCTGAGCCGGCTGCTTCGGCGGCGGCGGGCGCTTGCCGATCAGTACGTCGAGATCCATGTCCTTGTTCTTGCGCACGAGGTGGACCTTCGCGTCGCTGCCCGGTTTGATTTGCGCGATGACGTTCAAAAGGCGCGTGGTGTCGGTGATGGCCTCACCGTTCACCGAGGTCAGGACGTCGCCCGGCTTGATGCCGGCCTTGTCGGCGGGGCCGCCCTGCAGCACGCCCGCGACGATCGCGCCCGACTTCTCCTTCAGCCCGAACGAGTCGGCGATCTCCGGCGTCACGTCCTGTGGCTCCACGCCGATCCAGCCGCGCGTGACCGAGCCCGAGGTGATGATGCTCTCCAGTACGCTGCGCGCCGTGGAAACGGGAATCGCGAAGCCGATGCCGAGCGAGCCGCCCGAGCGAGAGTAGATGGCGGTGTTGATGCCGAGCAGGTTGCCGTTCACGTCGACGAGCGCGCCGCCCGAGTTGCCCGGATTGATCGGCGCATCGGTCTGAATGAAATTCTCGAACGTGTTGATGCCGAGATGATTGCGGCCCAGCGCGCTGATGATGCCCATCGTCACCGTCTGGCCCACGCCGAACGGATTGCCGATGGCGAGCACGACGTCGCCCACGCGCGTCTGATCCATGCGGCCGAGCGTGATGGTGGGCAGGTTCGGCAGATTGATCTTGAGCACCGCGAGATCCGTTTCCGGGTCGATGCCGATCACCTTGGCGTTGGTGGTGCGGCCGTCGGAAAGCGCGATTTCGATCTGGTCCGCGCCGTCGATTACGTGCTGGTTCGTTAGAATGTAACCGTCCGGACTGACAATGACGCCCGAACCGAGGTTGGCGGCAGGCTGCTCCTGCTGCTTCTGGTTTTTGTTGCGATCGCCGAAGAAATAGCGAAATAGCGGATCGTTCTGGCGAGGGTCGGGCGGCAGCGACCCATCCTTGCTCGAGAACACGTTGACAACCGCGGGCATGGCCTTCTGGGCGGCGTCCGCATAGGAGCCCTGGGCGGCGCCTCCACCGATGCCTGGCGCCACTTCCCGCAGTGCGACGATCGGTTCGGCAAGCTGCTTGCCGAACTGCCCCTGGTGCTGCAGCCACTGCGGTTTGAGCGTGGCGATGATGAACATCAACGCCAGCAGGACCGTCACCGCCTGGGCGAAGAACAGCCAAAAGCGTCTAAGCATCTGAAGATTAGAGGATTATATGGATCGGATCGAACTGGAATTGTATCTGAACAATCTTCTGGAATCCGCGCGGTTCAAGGACTACTGCCCCAATGGACTGCAGGTCGAAGGGCGGCGGCGCGTGGAGAAGATCGCCACGGGCGTGACCGCCTCGCTCGCGTTTCTCGAAGCCGCGCTCGAGTGGGGCGCCGACGCGGTGCTCGTGCATCACGGTTATTTCTGGAAGAACGAAGCACCGCAAATTACGGGCCGCAAGTACCGTCGCCTGAAGACGCTGCTCGCGAACGACATCAACCTGTTCGCCTACCATCTGCCGCTCGACAGCCATCCCGAACTCGGCAACAACGCGCAGTTGGGCGCCCGGTTCGGCTGGATCGGCGAACAACGCTTCGGCGACCAGGATCTTGGCTGGATGGCCACGCTGCCCATGCCGATCACGCTCGCGCACTTTACCGCCGAGGTCGAGCAGACGCTCGGCCGCACGCCGCTCGTGCTCGGCGACCCCGACTGGCAACTGCGCCGCGTGGCCTGGTGCACGGGCGCGGCGCAAAGTCTCTTCGACGCGGCGATCGACGCTGGCGCCGACGTCTTCCTCACCGGCGAGATCTCCGAGCCGACCACGCACACCTCCGCGGAAAGCGGTGTGGCGTTCCTCGCCGCAGGCCACCACGCGACCGAGCGCTTCGGCGTGCAGGCGGTGGGCGCGCACCTCTCGGAAGCCTTCAACATCGAGCATCTTTTCATCGATATCGACAATCCCGTTTGATTGCATATTCGGCGCAAATTGTCGTGGCGCAGCATCGTTTTATTCATGAGGCATTTACAAACTGAAAAGAAAGTGGCCCTCTTTTCTGCGGGAAAACCCCGAGATATCAAGGACTTCCGAGGCTTTTTCGAGAGCGCCCCTTGTAAATGCCAACTCCATTCGAGCAAACTAGCGTTCGGCAGCACCGCGGGTAAGCTGGCGTGACGGAAAAATCCAACTCAGAAGTGGGGCGATGTGATGCGAGACAACGAGAATGACCGCGTCGATGGCAGCCGCCGAACCTGGCTGATTGCGACGTCCGTAGCAGGTGGCATTGGAGGCGTGGCCACTGTCGTACCTTTCGTAGGGTCCTTTGCACCATCCGAAAAAGCCCGCGCCGCCGGCGCGCCCGTCGAAGCCGATATCACGAATCTGCAGCCCGGCTCGATGATGACCGTCGCCTGGCGCGGCAAGCCCGTGTGGATCCTGAATCGCACGGATCGCATGATGGCCGACGTGAAGAAGGCCGATCCCGATCTGGCCGACCCGAACTCCGAGCACCCGTTCTCGATGCCGATGCCGGAGTACTGCATGAACGAATTCCGTTCGCGCGCCGAGCATCAGAACATTCTCGTGGCGGTGGCCGTCTGCACCCATCTGGGCTGCACGCCGACGGCGCGCTTCCAGGAAGGCCCGCAGCCGAACCTGCCCGACAGCTGGCCGGGCGGCTTCCTGTGCCCGTGCCACGGCTCCACCTACGATCTCTCCGGCCGCGTGTTCAAGAACAAGCCGGCGCCGCAAAACCTCGACATTCCCCGCTACATGTTCGCGTCCCCGACGCAGATCGTGATCGGCAAGGACGAAAAAGGAGAAGCGTGATGGCGACGGGAACCGAAAAGGACGTGGTGGAAACGACCGGCGCATCTTCCGGCCTGCAGGGCTGGATCGATAAGCGTTTTCCGATGACGGCGAGCTGGCGCGCTCACGCTTCTGAGTACTACGCGCCCAAGAACTTCAACTTCTGGTACTTCTTCGGCTCGCTCGCGCTGCTCGTGCTGGTGAACCAGATCATCACCGGTATTTTCCTCACCATGAATTACAAGCCCGATGCGACGCTCGCGTTCGCATCGGTCGAGTACATCATGCGCGAGGTGCCGTGGGGCTGGCTCATCCGCTACATGCACTCCACGGGCGCTTCGATGTTCTTCGTGGTCGTGTACCTGCACATGTTCCGCGGGCTGCTGTACGGCTCGTACCGCAAGCCGCGCGAACTCGTGTGGATCTTCGGCTGCGCGATCTTCCTGTGCCTGATGGCCGAGGCGTTCTTCGGCTACCTGCTGCCCTGGGGCCAGATGTCGTTCTGGGGCGCGCAGGTGATCGTGAACCTGTTCTCGGCGATTCCCTTCATCGGCCCCGACCTCTCGCTGTGGATTCGCGGCGACTACGTGGTGTCGGACGTCACGCTGAACCGCTTCTTCGCGTTCCACGTGATCGCCATTCCGCTGGTGCTCGTCGGGCTCGTGATCTGTCACATCATCGCGTTGCACGAAGTGGGCTCGAACAACCCCGACGGCATCGAGATCAAGGCGAAGAAGGACGCGAACGGCGTGCCGCTCGACGGCATCCCGTTCCATCCGTACTACTCGGTGCACGACTTCATGGGCGCGTGCATCTTCCTGATGATTTTCGCGGCGATCGTGTTCTTCGCGCCGGAGATGGGCGGCTACTTCCTCGAGTCCAACAACTTCGTGCCGGCCAACCCGCTGCAAACGCCGCCCGAAATCGCGCCGGTCTGGTACTTCACGGCGTTCTACGCGATGCTGCGCGCCACGACCGACCCATTCAAGATCGTGCTGATGGTCGTGATCGCGCTGCTCGGGCTGCTCGCGCTCGTGCGCGCCCGCGGCAAATGGCGCGCCGGGCTGCCGGTGCTGGCGGTGCTCGTGATCCTCGCCATGTACTTCACCGAGTCGAAGTTCTGGGGCGTGGTGGTGATGGGCACGGCGGTGATCTCGCTCTTCTTCCTGCCGTGGCTCGACCGCTCGCCGGTGAAGTCGATCCGTTACCGGCCGTTCTTCCACAAGGTATTTCTCGGCATCTTCGTGCTGGCGTTCCTGACGCTCGCGTTCCTCGGCACGAAGCCGCCATCGCCGGCGGCCACGCTGATCGCCCAGATCTGCGCGCTCGTCTACTTCGCTTTCTTCCTCGGCATGCCGTTCTGGACGCCGCTTGGCACTTTCAAGCAGCCGCCCGAGCGCGTGCGGTTCAAGCCCCATTAACTGACGAGCGAGGAAGATATGACGAAACGTTCTCTTTTTTCGACGCTCGCGAAGGTGAGCATACGGGCTGCCGGCGTCCGGGCCGGCTTGGCCGCGCTGGCGTTCTCATGCGTCTTTGGGGTCGGATCTGTCGCGGCGCAGGAAAACATTCCGCTCGACCGCGCTCCCGATAACGGCGAAAATCTTGCTTCGCTGCAACACGGCGCCAAATTGTTTGTAAACTATTGTCTGAATTGCCATAGTGCGAACTTGATGCGCTATAGCCGGTTGCAGGTTCTCGGCATTCCGCAGAAGCAAATCGAAGATAATCTGTTGTTTACGACCGACAAGGTCGGCAACACGATGTCCATCGCGATGCGCCCGGACGACGCAAAGGCGTGGTTCGGCGTAGCGCCGCCGGACCTCTCCGTGGAAGCGCGGGCAAAAGGGCGAGACTGGCTGTACACGTACCTGCGCAGCTTCTACCGCGACGACACGCGGCCGACTGGCTGGAACAATCTGGTGTTCGAAAACGTGAGCATGCCGCACGTGCTGTGGCAGTTGCAGGGCATCCGCACGGCGAAGTTCGAGGACACGACGGACGAGGAAACCGGGGAAAAGGTCCGTCGCTTTGCCGGGTTCAAGCAGGTCACGCCCGGAACGCTCTCGCCGGTGGATTATGATGCCGACGTGGCCGACCTGGTGGCCTACCTCGGCTGGATGGCCGAACCCGAGCAGAAAACCCGCAGGCAGCTTGGCGTGTGGGTGCTCTTGTTCCTCGGCGTCTTGAGCTTTTTCGCGTGGCGATTGAACGCCGCGTACTGGAAAGATATCAAATAGGCACGTCCTGACCGACGTGGGGCCGGTGCGACGAGATGCCGTCTGACGGTTCAGGGACCGTCAGACGGTTTTTTCGCCCGCTGGCCTTTTGGGTTTATTGAGGAAATGTAAATCATGATGGTTCTGTACTCCGGCACTACCTGCCCGTTCTCCCAGCGCTGCCGGCTGGTGTTGTTCGAAAAGGGCATGGACTTCGAAATCCGCGACGTCGACCTGTTCAACAAACCGGAAGACATCGCCGTGATGAATCCGTACGGTCAGGTGCCGATTCTGGTCGAGCGCGACCTGATTCTGTACGAGTCGAACATCATCAACGAGTATATCGACGAGCGCTTCCCGCATCCGCAGCTGATGCCGGCCGACCCGGTCCAGCGCGCCCGCGCGCGTCTGTTCCTGCTCAACTTCGAGAAGGAGCTGTTCGTGCACGTGAGCACGCTCGAAAACGAGAAGGGCAAGGCCGCCGAGAAGAACCACGAGAAGGCGCGCCTCGCGATCCGCGACCGCCTCACGCAGCTCGCGCCGATCTTCCTGAAGAACAAGTACATGCTGGGCGAAGAGTTCTCGATGCTCGACGTCGCCATCGCGCCGCTGCTGTGGCGCCTCGACCACTACGGCATCGAGCTGTCGAAGAATGCCGCGCCGCTCATGAAGTATGCCGAGCGCATTTTCAGCCGTCCGGCGTATATCGAAGCGCTGACGCCGTCTGAAAAGGTCATGCGCCGTTAAGCAGTATCCTGGCAGTTGCAGGTAACAGAGGCGGCGTACACAGCGTGGGTGTGGACGCCGCCTCGTGAAAGGATTGTTGATGCAAGAGATTTCCACCAAGCCGTATTTGCTGCGCGCGCTGTACGAGTGGTGCACGGACAACGGCTTCACGCCGCACATCGCGGTGCGGGTCGATAACCGCACACGCGTGCCGCGCCAGTTCGTGCGTGACGGCGAGATCGTGCTGAACATCAGCTTCGAGGCGACGAGCCAGTTGCAGATGGGCAACGAGATGATCGAGTTCCACGCGCGCTTCTCGGGCAAATCGCACAAGATCGAGGTGCCGGTCTCGAACGTGCTCGCGATCTACGCCCGCGAGAACGGTCAGGGCATGGCGTTCCCGGTCGAGTCGCCGCCCGGCGACGCCGACGACGTGCTGTCCTCCGAGGACCACGAAGAAGCCGAAGCACATGAGGCGCCTGCAGTGCGCGACGAACCTGCCGAGGAGCCCGCCGCGCCGCTCGCGCCGGTCGCGACGCGCGCCGCCGACAAAGATGACGATGGCGGCAACAAGGGCGGCAAGGGCCACCTCAAGATCGTTAAATGAAGTAGAATAGCGGGCTACGCCGGCTTAGCTCATCTGGTAGAGCAGTTGATTTGTAATCATCAGGTGGCGGGTTCGAGTCCTGCAGCCGGCACCATATTCGAAGCAATGCGTCAAGACAAAGGGTTACGTGAAATTCACGTGACCCTTTGTGCTTTCTGCACCCGCCCGCACCAGATTCCTCACTCCGCCCATTGCGGATCGCTCGTGAACATGATCGTGAGCCAGCGGTGCGACTCGTCGCCGCCGATTGCCCGGCCGATTTCGTCTCGGATCGCGTCCCATTCGGCGATGCGCTTCGCCGGCATGTCGGGCGGCACGACGAAATACAGCTCGATCTCGCGGGAGCGGCCCACTTTCGCGACATAAGCCCGGTAATACTCGAAGGCGTAGCGCTCGACGAAGCGTTTCGCGACGGCATCGACATGCTGCTTGAGATCCGGGGGCGCCACGAGCAGCACATCCAGCAGGGCCTGGCGGATCTCCGCGAGCGGAATCGGGATGATCACGACGCATACCACCACGAGCGCCGCCGGGTCGACATAGGGGGTGAAGCGCTCCCATGTCGTTCCCTGAATTGCATAGCCGACGCTGAAGGCGACCAGCAGCGCCGCTGTAATGCCCGCGGACATGATCCATGACTTGATATCGAGGCGCACGAAATCCGAGTGGATCCGGCGGTTCGCGCGCGATTCGAATACCGCCATCGCCGCGCAGGCACTCACGGTGAGGACGGCGTAGACGAGTGCGGGACCGAAGTGCAGTTCGTGGCCGCCGGAGAGCAGGTTGGTGATGCCGTTGATTAGCGCGTAGACGGCCACGCCCACGAGCAGCGTGCTGTTGAGCCCGAGCACCATGGGTTCGAGATGCCAGAAGCCCATGGTGAAGCGCTCGCGCCATTTGCGCGGCAGGTCGACGTTGACCGCGTACGAGGTGATCAGTCGCACGACGGCGAGTGCGAGCGCGCTCATGCTCGCGTCGACGAGCGAATAGACTCCGTCGAACACAATCGAAAACGAGCCGGAGATCAGGCCGAACAGAATGCCGATGAGGGCGATCACCAACGTCGTGGCGATCGATAGCGTCAGCACGCTGCTCTCGTCGGAAGCACTGAAGAAGCGAAGCCGTTCCATGATGTCTGCCCTGCGCGAGGATGAGCAAGACTAGCCGACTCGCCGGGACGCCGTCTCGGCGTTGCGCGGTCAGCTTGCTTCGCGCGCCATCGAGTCGGCGCGGCCTTCCACGAGGTCGATCTCCTGTGGCGACAGGCCGAATGCCGCATAGAGGCGTCGATCGATCTCGCGCGCGATGCCGTCCGCTTCAGCGGCGTCGCATGCGGACTGCCCGGCGCGCAGCAAGCGGGTCACGCAGTCGGCGACTTCGCTGCGCACCGAAGTGCCGCCCGGCACGGGCAAGGCGTCGATCATCGATGTCGTGAACGCCACGCCGCCGTTGTAGCTCGACGCGCCGTACTTCGCGCGGATCAGGAACACCGAGAGCGGGCAGTTGAGCAACGCCGCCGCGAACTTCAGCAGGCTCTCGTCGTCCGAGCGCAGGATCAGTGTGGTCTTGCCTGGGATCGTGTCGCCTGCGAGATCGAGCGTCGCATCGAGCCGTGTGAGGCCTTTCACGATCACCTTTTTCGCGTTGGCTTTCGCGCCGTAGCCGTTCCCGAACGTCGACGCGAAGCGCTCGCGCTCGACCACGGGTGCCTCGTAGCGTCGCCCGAGATAGGTCATCGGCTTGCTGCCCCAGCGCGAGACGTAGCGCCCGAGCGTGCCGGTGTTCACCACGCGGTAGTGTTGGTCCGGCTGGAATCGGCCGTCGGCCGCTTCGACGAGGGGCGCGAGCCGGTAGGCGTCCGACGTCGCACAGGCGTTCTCGCAGGGCAGCAGCGAACCGAGTGTGGGGTGCGCACCGGCGAACCGCTGCACGAACGCGGCGTGCGGCGAGAGCAATGCGTCGAGCGGCCATGGCGCCTCGAGCGAGCGTTTGTCGGTTTGCGCAAGCTCGGTGAGCGTCTCGCGGTCGATGCGCGCGGTCGCGATGGCAGGCGTGCCCGACTCGCGAAAGAGCGTGATGATCGAATCCACACGCGCCTGCTCGAATACGTCGCGGCCGAGCCTGACGATGCGTTCGATCTTGTCCAGATGCCGTGCGCGCAACGCATTGCCGAAGGGCTTCGAGAGCCACTTGTCGGGCGTGAGATACGCCATCGCGCCGCCGGGCCTCAGGAGCGCGAGGCCGAGCTCGATGAACACGATGTAGAGGTCCCAGTTGCCCCGCGCGCTCGGCCAGCGCTGCGCCAGCCGCTCGCGCAACGCGCGCTGGCCCTGGTTGATCATGCGCTCGGAGTCGATATAGGGCGGATTCGCTATGACGGCGTCGAAGCGCTCGAAGTCGCCTTCGTCGGTGAGGAGGTCGGCGAATTCGATGCGCCATTCGAACGCCGCGGCGTTTTCGGGGGGCGTGTCGGCCTGGTGGTTCGCGAGGGCGTGGCGCAACGCTTCGCGCAGTTGCGCGCATCGGGCGATTTCGGCGCGCCTCGCCGCGGCTGTAGCCGTCGCCCGCAGTCTAGCCGCGCTGGCACGATAGTTCGCCACTGGCTCAGCGTAGCCGCGCAGCGGCGTATCGAAGTCGAAACGGCTGAGCGTCGCATTGCCTGCTTTGAGGTTGGTCTCGAGGTTCGGCAGAGAAGTGGTGAAATCGGCGTGTTCGAGCAGTTCGATCCACAGCCGCAGGCGCGCCATGCCGACCGAATCCGGGTTGATATCCACACCGAAAAGCGAGTGCTCGACGATGTCCCGCTTGACACTGAAGAGCGCGGCTTCGATCTTGCGGATGCTCGTGCCATCGCGCTCGCGGGTGAGCGGTTCGCCGTTCGCATGCGTCACGCAAAGCCGGTCCGCGGTGACGTCGATGCGGCAAGCGCTGAGTGCTTCGCGGTCCTGCGCGTTCAGCAAGCCGAGGCGCACTTTCAGCGCCAGCAACTCGTTGAGCGCTGAAACGAGCAGATGCCCCGAGCCCACGGCGGGGTCGCAGATGCGCAGCGAGTCCAGAATCGCGCGCGCCTCGTCGCGGCTTCCGATCGATGCGCCGCTTGATTCACCGATCAGTTCGGATAGCTGATCGATGTTCGTGCAGTGCCAGCCTTTGGCGCGATTCAGCCGATTGAGCGCCGCATGCGCGATGGCGGGACGGGCGAGTTGCATCGCGACGCTGCCGGGCGTGTACCAGGCGCCGTCGCGGTATCCGTTGAGCTTTTCGAAGACGAGCCCGAGCGAGGAGGCATCGAGGCAACGCCTGTTCGCCACGGTTGGCTCTCGCGCCACCAGACCGGCGGAGAAGTCGAACGTGGCGAGAAAATCGAGCAGATACGCAAGCGTGTGCCGCTCGCCGCTCGCATCGGGGAGCACGGTCGCCTCGTACGGCGGCAGCGTGGCGCGATCGTCGAGCATGCTCATGCCGAGCAGGCTACGGTCCAGGTCTTGCGGCGCGAACCGCGAACCGTCGAAGCGGGGAAGGTGAGCGAAGCGGGCTGGCGGCGTGTCGTCACCGGCGCCGAGGACGGTGTCGCACAGCGCGTCGAGATCGCTGAACGAGCGGATGCGCTGGGCGTTCAGGAACGCGTAGGCCGCATCGTCGCCGTGGAGCGTCAGCAGACGCGTTTCGAGCACCTTGAGAAATACGAGGCGGCTGATCCAGGCGATGCAAAGCCGGAGCGCGAGTTCGAAATGGTCGGTCTTCGGCCCCTCGCCTGGGCTCTCTCCGTCGCAGGCGGCGAGGCGCGACAGCGCGAGTTCGATCAGCGCGCCGGGCAAACGCTCGTGCGGCGCGGGTCGCGCGACGGTGCGCCTCATGCCGGAAACGCTCTCCCGCAACCCGACGATATGCAGCAGTTCGGCGTAAAAGCCTTCGTCGAGCCCAGCACCGGCGCTGGCGCGGCGCGTGCGCGGTTTGCGCGCGCGGCGTGTCTGCTGGGTGGTTGCTGGCATGGTCTCGTGCGGGTGGGCCTGGCCTGACGGGGCGCGGTCGGCGCCCATTTTACTGCCGGGCGGGCGCGTTTCGTCCTACGTCGTCTGGCCTGGTCGACGCGCCCGCCCGTCTGAGCGATCATCGTTGCGAAGGCGACGTGGCGGAACGCGCCGCGTCGCTCTGCTATATGATGGCGCCCCGCGGCGCCAACCCGCGGGCCAGGTACGAATCGACGAACTGGCCCGCCGCACCGAATATCCGACTATGACCGAACATCCCACTCTTACCTGGCCCGACACCGAAGGCCCGCGCACGGTGCGCTGGCGCTCCGAGGCTGGCGTGCCGGCGCCCAAACGCGTGGTCATCGCCGACGATCGCACGACTGCGGACGCTGCGTACCGCCTTGCCTGCGAAGGCACCGCCCTCCTGTGGCGCGGCGACTATCAGAACGCGCGTCAGCTGCTGCAGGCCATGGCGCGCCGTGGGGAGCGCAAACCCCGCAAGGCTGCGCCGCCCAAGGCGCCGGCTTCACCGCTCGAAGCGTTTCATCTGCATCGCCAGGCGCAGGCGCAGCGTGCCCGCACGCTCGGCATGGTGCTGATTCCGCTCGAAGGCGACTACAGCATCAACCTGCGCCGCGCACCCGACGTCCGGCTCGCGTGCGAAGAGGCGTGGGGCGCGGCCGATGGCGAAGCTTCCGCGGCGTCGCTGCGCGAAATTCTGGGTCTGGTCGGCGCCCACGAATGGCGCAAGAAGGGTGTCGAGATCGCGGCGCTGAACGGCGCGCGCATTCATCCGTACTACGGTGTGTTCTCGCCGGTGCGCGGCGAATACGTCGATCTCGTCGCGCGCACGGCGCTGCCGTCGCTCGAAAAGGCCTTCGACATCGGCACGGGCACGGGCGTGCTCGCCGCCGTGCTCGCCTCGCGCGGCGTGAAGAACGTGGTCGCGACTGATCAGGATGCCCGCGCGCTGGCTTGCGCGAACGAGAACCTTGACCGCCTCGGCTACGCCGCGCAGGTCGAGGTCGTCGAGGCGGATCTGTTCCCGCCGGGGCGCGCGCCGCTCATCGTCTGCAATCCGCCATGGGTGCCGGCGCGGCCCGCGTCGCCCATCGAGTACGCCGTGTTCGATCCCGAGAGCCGCATGCTGCGCGGCTTTCTCGGCGGCCTCAAGGATCATCTCGAGACGGGCGGCGAGGGGTGGTTGATTTTGTCCGACTTCGCGGAGCATCTCGGGCTGCGCACGCGCGAATCGCTCATCGAGATGATCGTGGAGGCGGGGCTCGAAGTCGTGGGCCGGGAGGACATTCGCCCGCGGCACCCGAAAGCGTCGGATCCGACCGATCCGCTCTATCGTGCGCGCGCGGCCGAACTGACGTCGCTGTGGCGCCTCAAGGTGCGCGTAGAGTGAGCCGGACGGAAAAAGCGTTGGCAAAAAAGAAGAGGCCGGGCCGCTAACGGCCCGTGCGGGTATCGAGTATCGGCGTCGGCGGCCTGGCTGCCACGCCGAGTGTGCGTCAGATTTACATCGGCTTCAGCCCGGATAGGCCTCGTCGACCTTGAGGCCTGCCAGCTTGAAAATCACGCGCAGCGTTTGTGGCTTGATATCGCGGCGCGACGCCAGTGCCGACATCACGAAATCGAGCACCTTCGCGTACTTCAGCAGAATCAGGCAGGTCTCGAGATCCGAAGGGCCATCGCGCATGCTTTCCGCGACCCGCAACATCTCCACCGAGATGTCGCGCGCCATTTCCAGCTCCAGTTGCTGCTTTTCCGTCCAGTCGGGAACCGTGACGAGTTTCGTAAGCAGTTCCTGGAATTTTTGCTCTGCGTTTCCGTCAGGTATCGTATTCATTGCATGCCCCATGCAAGGCCGCACAGCGTCGCGCGCTCTTTGCGCAGCGAGGACTGCGCCAGCCTGATTCATCGCAACCGGCACTCCCGGTGCGACCTCCCAATGCGCGCCTGTCGATTCGTTGCCGGCCGGTCGCGCTGCGTTTTGGTCCTTTTTTTGGGCATCGGGGACGAAAAAATCCTCGTGTCTCTTCTATTCAACCCCTCCCTGCTGTCCGCACGTGGGTCAGCGTGCCGGGACGCTATTACGACACTGGCCGCTCTCATGGGTTCGGCAGCCTGGACTCGCTTTTTTCGTAAAATGACAGAATTACTGCAACCCTTCTGTCGCCTGTCGCACGTTTCGCGACATACCACGCCTTTCATCCGATCACGCCGATGTCCAGCAAGACCTACGAAGTCCGTCCGAACCAGTCTGTCGAACTCCTCAAGGAGCTCCACATCCTGACGCGCGACGGCAAGATGAACCAGGACAGCCGCCGCAAGCTGAAGCAGGTCTATCACCTGTTCCAGTTCATCGAGCCGCTGCTCAAGGACCTCAAGCAGGATGGCCGCGACGTGACCCTCGTCGATCACGGGGCGGGCAAGTCCTATCTGGGCTTTATTCTCTACGACCTGTTTTTCAAGGATCAGCGCGACAGGTCACACATTTATGGCATCGAGACGCGCGACGAGCTCGTGCAGCACTCGCAGGAACTGGCCAAACGGCTGGGCTTTGGCGGGATGTCGTTCCTGAACCTGTCGGTCGCCGATTCGATCACCTCGCCGCAGCTGCCGCCAACGGTCGATATCGTGACGGCGCTGCATGCCTGCGACACCGCCACCGACGACGCCCTGCGCTTCGCACTCAAGAAGCACGCGCGCTACATCGTGGTCGTGCCGTGCTGCCAGGCCGAGGTGGCGGGAGTACTGCGCCGCAACAAGGGCAAGTCGCTCGGCCAGGCACTCACGGAGATCTGGCGCCATCCGCTGCATACGCGCGAATTCGGCAGCCAGATCACCAACGTGCTGCGCTGTCTGCAACTCGAGGCGCACGGCTATCAGGTGAGCGTGACGGAACTGGTGGGCTGGGAGCACTCGATGAAGAACGAACTCATCATCGCCCAGTACAAGGATTTGCCGCGACGCCGTGCGGCGGAGCGGCTCAACGAGATTCTCGAGACGTTCGGGCTGGCGGACCTGCGCGAGCGCTTTTTCGCCGACGAGGGCGAGGCGGCCTCCGAAGCGGCAATCGAAGGCTGAACCTGCGGGCAGCGCGGCGTCAGTCGCGCTTGCTCATCCAGTCTTGCCAACCTGCGAAGCCGAGCTTGCGAAGCGTTTCCTGGTTGCGTTCGTAGATGTCGGCGGCGTCGGGGAACGCCTCGACTGCGCGCTCGATGCTCGCTTCTCGCAGCAGATGCAGGATCGGGTAAGGCGCGCGGTTCGTGTAGTTCTCGATGTCGTCGGACTCGGCGCCCTCGAACTGGAATTGCGGGTGAAAGCTCGCGACCTGAAGCGTGCCTTCGAGCCGCAACTGCTGCACGAGGCGCTCGGCAAACCAGGTCGCGTCATTGAAATCGGCGAAGTCGGCAAGCGTGTGGGGCAGGATCAGGAGCGTCGTGTCGATCTCGGTGTCATCGGCCTGTGCCAGCGTTTGCAACTCGCGTTCGAGATCGGTGAGGACACCTTCCAGATCGGTCGCCTCGCTGATCACGTAGCGAATCTGGTTCTTCACGTGCACGCTTTTCGCAAATGGGCAGAGGTTCAGCCCGATCACGGCGCGCGTGAGCCAGTGGCGGGTCGCTTCGAGAATGGCGGCGTGGTCGGGGGACAGAGCAGCGGTTTCGTTCATCGTGACATTTTACGGGCGGCTAGCGCCCGGGACATGCCGCCTCGATCAACAGCTTTGCCATGCGCGGCGCAGCGAGAATCGCGCCGCACCCGGGGCCGTAAGTCTGGCTTGCGGCATAGATGCCTTCGACGAGCAGCGCGAGTTCCTCGGCGAGCGCGACCGGGTCTTTGGCTCCGGCTTCCTGTGCGAGCGCGGTGAGCCGCGCCATGAGCCGCGTCTTGTTGTTGTCGACGCTGCGCCGCGCGGGGTGGGTGGCGTCGGGAAATTCGGTCGCGACGTTGACGAACGGGCAGCCGCGATAATCCGGCACCGAGGCGCGGCGCGCGAGGTCCTCGAAATACTGCACCAACTGCTTTGCCGGTTCACCCGGATGCTTCGCGAGACTTTCGTCGAAGCGCTCGAAAAAGCGCACGTCGCAGCGCTGCAGGTAGGCGACGACAAGATCGTCCTTCGACGAAAACTGCCGGTACAGGCTCATCTTGTTCACGCCGGCGCGCTCGACTACGGCCTCGATGCCGACCGCGCGCACGCCTTCGCGATAGAACAGCTCATCGGCGGCGCGCAACAGGTGCTCGTGCGCGCGTGCACCAGCCGTCTGCGCGCGGGGGCGGGGCGTGCGGGCAGCGGCGCTAGCGGTTTCCTCGTGGCCTTCGTGTTTCATGAGGGCATCTCGCGATCAGGGTGATTGCTTGACATGTTACCGAGCGGTAACTACTATCGCAACACACTTGTGACCGATCGGTAACAATCAAAGCGATGGCGAATGTCGCGGCGAGCGGTCATGCCAACGAAAACATCGGCATGTCGAATCCGGCGCGCCGCGACAGGAGCACCAATGGACTGGGCAGCGAGGCGAATAGGCGGACGTTTCCACTACGGATGGCTCGTCGTGGCGGTGGTGTTTCTGGTGTTGCTGGCGGCGGCCGGCACGCGTGCGACGCCCAGCGTGATGATGGTGCCGCTCGAGCATCAGTTCGGCTGGAGCCGGGCGACGATCTCGCTCGCCATCTCGGTGAATATCGCGCTCTACGGCCTCATGGGCCCGTTTGCGGCGGCGGCCATGCAGCGCTTCGGCGTGCGTCCCACGCTGCTCGCGGCGCTCGGCACCATGGCAGCGGGCGTGGCGCTTTCCGCGCTAATGACGCATCCGTGGCAGATGATCCTGATCTGGGGCGTGATGGTGGGCGGCGCCACCGGCGTCGCGGCGCTCTCGCTCTCGGCGACCGTCGTGACGCGCTGGTTCCACTCGCACCGCGGGCTGGCCATGGGCATCCTCACCGCGAGTTCGGCCACGGGCCAGCTCGTGTTCCTGCCACTCCTCGCGGCGATCGTGGAGAAGCACGGCTGGCAGTCGGTGGTGCTCGTGGTCGCGGTGGCCGCCGCCGCGGTGCTGCCGCTCGTGCTGTTCCTGCTGCCCGAGCGGCCCGCGAGCGTGAATCTGCGCCCGTTCGGCGAGGACGAGAGCACCCCCGTCGCGCCGCCCGCGCCGCATCAGAATCCGCTGAAGATCGCGTTCGACGCGCTCTTCTCGGCAAGCCGCACGCGCGACTTCTGGCTGCTGTTCTTCAGCTTCTTCATCTGCGGCGCCAGCACGAATGGCTACGTGGGCACGCACCTCATCGCCATGTGCGGCGACTACGGCATGACCGAAGTGCAGGGTGCATCGCTGCTCGCGACGATGGGTATTTTCGACCTGTTCGGCACGACGCTCTCGGGCTGGCTCTCGGACCGTTTCAATAGCCGCTTGCTGCTGTTCTGGTACTACGGGCTGCGCGGACTTTCGCTGATCTATTTGCCGCACGCGTTCGGCATCGACTTCTTCGGGCTGCCGATCTTTGCGGTGTTCTACGGCCTCGACTGGATCGCGACGGTGCCGCCGACCGTGCGGCTCGCCACCGATGTGTTCGGCAAGGAGCGCGCGCCGATCGTGTTCGGCTGGGTCGTGGCGGGCCATCAGCTCGGCGCGGCATTCGCGGCGTTCGGCGCAGGCCTGCTGCGCTCGAGCCTCGGCACCTATACGGTGGCGTCGATGATTTCGGGCGGCCTGTGCCTCGTGGCGTCGTTCCTCGTGCTGCGCATCAACCGCGGGCCGCGCGCCGTGGGCGTGCAAACGGCCTGACGCGGCCATAGCGACTTTACAGCGCCGGTTCGCACTTCGGCGCACGCCGACAGGCGACGCATCAGCGTCGCCTGTTGCGTTTGAGCGGATTTCACGCGCTGCGGTTATTCTAATGACCCCCGGGCAAGCCGCCCGTCACCCCAAGGACACACAAGGCATGACGAAGCACAAACCCGCACCGACAGCCGTGCCCATTCACGAACTCATCGCCGGCCGCTGGAGCCCGCGCGCCTATTCGAGCGAGCCGGTGAGCCGCGAGGCGCTGCACGCGGTGATCGAGGCGGCGCGCTGGGCGCCCTCGGGCTACAACCTGCAGCCGTGGCGCTTTATCGTGTTCGACCGCAGCGCCGACGAAGTCGCGTTCAAGCGCGCATTCGCGACGCTCGTGCCGTTCAACCAGCAGTGGAACGCGCCGGCGTCGGTGCTGATCGCGGTGACGGCACACACGCTCAACGCGAAGGGCGAAGTCAATCGCACGGCGCAATACGATGCGGGCGCCGCAGCCATGTCGCTCGTGCTCCAGGCGCATGCGCTGGGTCTCGCGGCGCACCAGATGAGCGGTTTCGACGTGCAGGCGTTCCGCACGGAATTCGCGCTGCCCAACGACGTGGAGCCGCTCTCGATCATCTCGATCGGCCACTACGGCGAAGCCGAGAAGCTGGAGCCTGTCCTGCGCGACCGTGAAAAGGCGGAACGTACGCGCTCGGCGATGGGCGACATCGCCTACGCGAACGCCTGGAAGCAGCCGTTCAAGGGCTGAGCCGGGAGAAACCCCGCGCTTATGAGGGGTTGCGAGCTTTAGCGAAAACGCGCGGCATGGCCCGCGCGTTTTTTCTTGCGGGGTCGCATCGTGGGCCCGCGGTTGCCCCGCGCGGCGCTTTCGTGCTACAAAGCCGATCCCCCCGACCTTTCCTCTCTTGCGCGCGCATTCGCTGCGGCGCGCTCTTGCCATGACCAGCTTCTGCGCGATTGACTTCGGAACCTCCAATTCGGCGGTGGCGCTCCCGGCAGCGGCCGACGGCGCAATGCGCCTCGCGCCCGTGGAAGGCGCACACACCACGTTGCCCACGGCGGTGTTCTTCAACGTCGACGAACACACGCGCGAATTCGGCCGTGCGGCGCTCGCGTCCTATATCGACGGCTTCGACGGCCGGCTGATGCGCTCGATGAAAAGCATCCTCGGCTCGCCGCTCGCCGAGAGCACGACCGACCTCGGCGACGGTAGCGCGATGCCCTATACCGAGATCATCACGATCTTTCTGGAGCACCTGAAACGCAGCGCCGAACGTTGCTCGGGCACGCCGATCTCGCGCGCGGTGCTGGGCCGTCCGGTGTTCTTCGTCGATGAAGACCCGCGCGCCGATCAGCTCGCCCAGGACCAGCTCGAAGCCGCGGCGCGCCGGGTGGGCTTTCGCGAGATCGAGTTCCAGTACGAGCCGATCGCGGCGGCGTTCGACTACGAGTCGCGTCTCGCGGAGGAAGGGCTCGTGCTCGTCGCCGACATTGGCGGCGGCACGTCGGACTTCTCGCTCGTGCGCGTGGGGCCCGATCGCATGACGCGGCTCGAACGCAAGGACGACGTACTCGCGCACCACGGCGTGCACGTGGCGGGCACCGACTTCGACCGCCGCGTCGAACTCGCGACCATCCTGCGCGAACTGGGCTACCAGTCGCTCGACCCCGAAGGCCGCGAGGTGCCGAACCGCATCTATTTCGATCTGGCGACGTGGCATCTCATCAACACGATCTACACACCGAGGCGCGCGACCGAGCTGAAGCTCATGCGCCACCTGTACACCGATACGCGCCATCACGACCGGCTGATGCGGGTGGTCGACGAGCGTCTGGGTCACGCGCTCACGGCGCGCGCGGAGGAGGCGAAGATCGGCGTTTCGGCGGGCGGGGAGACGATGATCGACCTCGAGGCTGTAGAGGCAGACTTGCGTCTGGCGTTCGGCGACACGCAACTCGTCGAGGCGGGGCGCGAGGAGACGCGGCGTATCGTGCAGGCCGCGCGCGAAACGGTGCAGGCAGCGGGGGTCGCGCCGGCTCAGGTGAGTGCGCTTTACTTCACGGGCGGCTCGACCGGCCTCGCGTTCCTGACGCAGGCGCTGGCCGAGGCGTTTCCGCAGTCACAGGCCGTGTTCGGCGATCGTCTCGCCAGCGTGGCGACGGGTCTCGGCATTCACGCGCAGCGCCTTTTCGGCTAAACGCACCAGGCGCCTAAACCTCGCGCTAGAGCGCCAGGCAAGAAAAAACCCCACCTTCCGGAAGAAGCATGGGGTTTTTCGGTAAGCTTGCTAGCCAGGAACTGCGCAGAAGTTGCGTTCAGATCCTAAGAGCCGTAGCAGACCGATGAGCGCAGTACTTAGACCGGCTTGATGTTGGCAGCTTGCTTGCCCTTCGGGCCCGTGCGCACTTCGAATTGAACCTTTTGGTTCTCTTGCAGCGTCTTGAAGCCGTCAACCTTGATTTCCGAGAAGTGCGCGAACAGGTCTTCGCCGCCGCCGTCCGGAGTGATAAAGCCAAAGCCCTTAGCGTCATTGAACCACTTGACGGTACCGGTTTCCATATTACTTTCCTAAAAATGAATGAAGGCCGAAGCCCGAGAGGTGCACGAAAATCAAGGAAGGGGTATGGGACCAGCCGGAGTACCGTTGATGGGCGAACTACGAAAGACCAATTCACACTCGCCGCTTGAAATCCTGCCCGAACTTTATACGGCGAAATGGCAGGAAGGTCAACTAGGTCCTCGGGAAAGTTCGTATTTTTTTGCCACAGGGTCGAAACGAACCCTTACAAAGCTTGATAAGCAAATGACTTTTTTGTATTAGGCCGTCGTTTTCGACGCCCTTCCATGGTGCAACCGGTTAAACTACGCGCCGCGCAGAAGTTGCGCCTACAGGCGCAATCTTTTGTGCGGAGGTACGACAACCGCAGCAAACCCGCCCGCACAACAGACGGGATAAACGCGGTGTCGAGCTGCTCTCGAAACAGGAGAAGACGTGAAAAGTTCTATTCAACGGAACATCGGCCCGTTCGCGCTGATGTTCACCGGCCTCGGGTCGATCATCGGTTCGGGCTGGCTGTTCGGCGCGTGGAAGGCGGCGAAAATTGCAGGTCCGGCGGCGGTTTGCGCCTGGATCATCGGCGCCGTGGTCATTCTGGCCATCGCGCTCACCTACGCCGAACTCGGTGCGATGTTCCCGGAGTCGGGCGGTATGGTCCGCTACGCCCGCTACTCGCACGGCGCACTGGTGGGCTTCATCAGCGCGTGGGCGAACTGGATCGCCATTGTCTCGGTGATCCCGATCGAAGCCGAAGCCTCGATCCAGTACATGAGCACCTGGCCCTATGCCTGGGCGCACGCGCTCTTCGTCGACGGGTCGTTGACGCATTCAGGGCTCGGGCTCTCCGCGATTCTCGTGATCATCTACTTCATGCTCAACTATTGGGGCGTGAAACTGTTCGCGCGTGCCAACAGCGCGATCACGATCTTCAAGTTCATCATCCCGGGTCTGACGATCATCGGCCTGATGGCGGGTAGCTTCCACCAGGAAAACTTCGGCCAGACGACCTCGTTCGCCCCGTACGGCTGGTCGGCGGTGTTCACGGCAGTCGCCACGAGCGGCATCGTGTTCGCATTCAACGGCTTCCAGAGCCCGATCAACCTCGCGGGTGAAGCGCGCAATCCGGCGAAGAGCGTGCCGTTCGCAGTCATCGGCTCGATTCTCTGCGCGCTCGTGATCTACGTGCTGCTGCAGGTCGCCTATATCGGCGCGGTCAATCCGGCCGACGTCGCGAAGGGCTGGAACACGTTCAACTTCAAGTCGCCGTTCGCGGAACTCGCGATCGCGC
>NZ_JBFRCN010000034.1:0-98040 GCF_040965835.1 Paraburkholderia sp. BR10872 | reverse complement strand
AACGCCGCTGAGTGCGTGCGTCGGGTTCGTTTCGTCATTTCCTCGGTTCCTTTGCCTGCATTATCGCTGGCTCAGGCCCCGGCCGTTCCACTTATCCCGCTGTCTGATTTTGCGCGGCCACCTCTCAGCGATTCAGATTTACCAAAGAAAAAGGGCCTAGCCATCGGCTGAGCTCTGTTGGGCGGAGGAGGATCGAACTCCCGACCTTCGCATTGCGAATGCGAACAAGTCGACATTGATTGAGGTGGATTAGCGCATACCGAAGTCATCAAATACATGAATTTAAACGAACTTATCTGATCTCACCTCTCATTCCTGTTGATCGAAATTCCTCCATTGGCGCATAATCCGGTTACATGGCGGTTACATGGAATCGCCGACTTATGGGTAAGGAGGTTGGGTGGCGAAGGTCAACTTCACTGCGGCTCGTGTAGAGGCGCATCGCTGCGAAGAGGGTAAGTCGCAGTCATTTCTTTGGGACAGTAAGACTCCCGGGCTCGGCTTGCGAGCCACGCCTAGCGGAGCCAAGGCTTACATCTATCAAGGGAAGATCCATGGCTCGACGGTCCGGATGACTATCGGCGATCCGCGGAGCTGGACGATCGACAAGGCGCAGGAGCGCGCTCGCAATCTCCAGACGCTTATCGACGGCGGAGTTGATCCGCGCGAGCGAGAGGCCGAGCAGAAGGCCGAACACGAAGCCCGTCAGGCCGCGAAGCGTCGTCAGGACGTGACTGTCGGCGAAGCATGGGAGCATTATCTAGAGCATCTGCGAACGAAGATCTCCCCCAAAACGAAAAAGCCGCGGTCCGAGCGATACATCATCGATCACATCAACCTTTCCTCACCTGGCGGCGGTATTGCGAAACGCGGCGGCAAAGAAAAGGTGCGCGGGCCATTGGCGCCGCTCATGCCGCGGAGGTTGACCGAGATCACGGCAACGTCGATGTCGGAGTGGCTCGAGTCTGAGATACCCCGGGGACCGACAAATGCCGGTCATGCCTTCGGTCTATTCAAGGCATTCATCCGATGGTGTGACAGTGACGAGGCATATGCCGGAATCATTCCGCACGACGCCTATTCGTCGCCGAAGGTCAAAGGCATTCTCCCCCGCAGCGCCGCGAAAGACGACTGCCTACAGCGGGAGCAGCTTTCTGTTTGGTTCAGCGCGGTACGTGGCATTGCGAATCCAGTCATCAGCGCATACCTGCAGGGCCTCCTGATCACAGGAGCCCGCCGGGAGGAACTAGCCGCATTGCGCTGGGACGATGTGGACTTCCGATGGAGGAGTCTTACGATGAACGACAAGGTGGAAGGGACAGGTGGTCGAACTATTCCGCTCACCCCATACTTAGCGAGCCTACTGCGTCACCTTCAGCGTCTCAACGAGATGCCCCCAAATAGACGCCAGGCCGCTCGGCTCTCAGAAAGGGGCGAACGATGGGAGCCTTCCGAGTGGGTGTTCGCCAGCAAAACCGCGGCGGACGGCAAGATAGCTGAGCCGCGTCATGCGCACAATCGAGCGTTGACTCCGACGGGTTTGCCTCACCTTTCCCTGCATGGCCTCCGCCGCTCCTTTGGCACGCTTTCGGAGTGGGTCGAGGTTCCGGTCGGTGTCGTCGCTCAAATCCAAGGGCATAAGCCGTCCGCGCTTGCTGAGAAGCACTATCGCCGCCGCCCTCTCGACCTGCTACGTGTATGGCACGACAAGATTGAGGCCTGGATGCTTGAGCAGGCACAGATTGAGTTCGGACTGTCAAAGTGATGGTCTGCGCACGAGCGCATCGGCTGAACACCGAACAAAGGGCAGGTGTTCAGCCATAAATCGAGGTCCATCATGCCTCTTACCGATCTGGAAGTTCGACGTGCAGCGCCACGGGAAAAAACATACCGGATCTATGATGGTCGCGGTATGTATCTTGAAGTTGCGCCCACAGGTGGAAAATACTGGCGCTTAAAGTATCGATTCAATGCTCGCGAAAAAAGACTTGCATTGGGTATTTATCCGGACGTAACGCTAGCTCACGCACGCAGGAAGCGGGACGAAGCACGGGCCATGCTGGCCGATGGAATCGATCCAAGCCAAGCCAAGAAGGAGAAAAAGCGCCTCGCCCAATTGAGCTCAGCAAATACATTCAAGGTCGTTGCGCTGGAGTGGTTTGAACGACAAGCGCCAGTATGGACCGGCAGCCACTCGGAAAAAATTATGGGGCGCCTCATGAAGGATGCGTTTCCCTTGCTGGGGCCGCGCCCAATAGCGGAGATCACTGCGCAAGAAGTTCTCGAAGTGTTGCGCCGCGCCGAATTGCGTGGCGCAAACGACACCGCACATCGGCTCCATCAGACTTGTGGGCAGATCTTCCGTTACGCAGTTGCAACAGGACGCGCGATGCGTGATGTGAGCGTTGATCTACGCGGTGCTTTGCGGCCCAATCAGCACACACATTTTGCAGCCTTTACGGACCCGGACAAGGTGGGTGAAATGTTACGAGCGCTAGACGGATTCTCCGGTACGTCCGTTGTCGGTTCTGCATTGCGGCTAGCGCCTCTGTTGTTCGTCCGCCCCGGAGAGCTGCGTCAGGCCGAATGGTCACAGTTTGATCTTGATCGTCGAGAATGGCGTTACATCGTATCGAAAACAAAAACTGAGCATCTCGTCCCACTTGCGAAGCAGGCCGTGGCTATCTTAAGAGAGCTGCATGTCCTTACCGGGAATTTGCGATATGTATTTCCTGGCCGAGATCGCAGGAAGCCGATGAGCGGAGCGGCGATAAACGCAGCATTACAACGGCTAGGATTTGATACGAAAACAGAAATCACTGGCCATGGGTTTCGCGCTATGGCGCGAACGATTCTTCATGAACGTCTTCACTTCCCAGCTGAAGTTATAGAGCACCAGCTTGCACATAGGGTGCCCGACATTCTCGGTTCAGCCTATAACCGCACCAGGTTCCTTGATGAGCGTGTGAAGATGATGCAAGCTTGGGCCGACTATCTGGATCGCCTGAAGTCCGGGACAGACACAGAAGCTGAAAACCTAAACGAGACCGCCCAAACGGCCACGACCGCTAAGCGGGACGACACCTGGTGCCTACTCAATGCTTTCATTGACCAATCTTTTCTGCCCGGATCGGTAGCGGGAAAAACCTCGCTCTCAATTTCCTACTTAGCTATTGCAAAGTTGCTGCGTCATTTAGCACGTGCGTTTGCCGTTGCCCATTACGCGGATCGCGTCAACGATCGCCTCAAAAGACCTTAGCGTGATCTGGGACACATATCGAAACCTCCGTGACACGCGCTTCATCGCACCGACTAACAGACGACAGTGGCCCTCACTTAGATCACTCGAGCAGCCATTCGACCTATTTCGCAACGCCCGCCTTTACTCTACGGACGACCTGAACGGGGCGTATAACACATTTGTCCGGCCAATCGGATCGCTACGATCTCGCGATGATGCGGCTTTCATGCAAGCGGCGGCTCAATTAGCGAAGGATATGGAAAGAATAGCCGGTAGCCACGTTCAATCCGATGAGGGCTCCCGGCGACGGTCCATCTGAACTGCACCAGCTACTGGAACGATTGACATCTTCTGAACAATTTTGCTTTCAGAGGACGAAGTCGAGGCAGCGAATGAAGATCCGCTCGCCTGGCGGGGTACGCCGGTGCAGAACTCCGGCTCAATCGCTGTCGTTGCAAAATCATTCCCAGTGACCGGTCATCCATTGCCGGCACCAGCCAGACAAGCTAGAGTGTTCCGCAAACTAAAACCAAAGACCAATTCGCTTTTCTGGCAAGCCATGTTCCGCTTTTACGTCAAGCAGATCGACACGCCACTATTCGGCGTAGTAGAAAATTCTAACCAATCGAACTGGCATTCGCACTTCTCAGCTGGCGCATCCACGATACCAGTGGAGCTGGACCACAGTGCCCTCGATATGATCGCTGAGGACTTGGAGCTTGATATCGAAGGTCTAGCCATCGATGCCCAACGCTATGCGCAAGGCCTATATCGATCAAAGGCGAGAGGTCTAACTGGCTCGCGACTCGGGGACCTAGGGGAAATCATTTCTTTTTTGACAAATGCGCACCAATACAAAACCATTACCCGCGTGGTCTCGTGGCGTGCGGGTGCCGGACAGACGGTCAAGGGATCTCGATTCCCCCAACCAGACTTCCTCGTCACAGACACGACAGGACTTGTGGCGGCGCTTGAGGTGAAGTCCACGGAGTTGTTCGATTTCGTTGATTGGCGGGACAACACAAAAAGCTGGAGGTTTTTGCAGCCTTGCTCGTCAGTAGCGGGATGCCGTGAGCAAGCCCTGCCACAACTAGGTTTTGTCGGCAATGTGCCAGCGACCCAGCGACACAACCTGGTGATCAAAGACGGCGCAATCGTCCCTTTCCCCGTGACCAAAGGCATCGCCAACGCAGTCTTGGCACTTGACGGACGAATGAATACCCTTCGCACCGACGCGAGATTCCGGACCCCACCCATATGCCGTTCGGAGAACCGCAGTTGCTGGGATTGTGTTCCCGAAGGTTGCCACTTCGTAATCGTGAAGATGCCGAATGCACCGGGCATGTTGTCCCTTGGCGGTCCTACCGAAAACAGTGAAGGCTGGATTCACGCTTACGCCCGATGGAGCAAAGCACTTTCATCTCAAAATCCTTACGCGGTGGAACGTGAGATAGGCAAGCTCGCCGGACACCTTGAGACGTGGCTGCGCCCTCAAGAAGTTGCTTACTCCGACGTGCTCAGCGAATTCTGGATGACATATCTGTGGGACTCGATGCGCGGTCGGGGGCTAGAGACAGCCTTGCCGCAATCGCTCGTCCCCCCGGAAAGAGAGGCCCTGATCACGGGTTCCGCCACTTCACGTTTGACAGGACCTGTTGTATCGACGTCAACGTTCGAAAAGATCAAAGACCTGCTCAGCCGAAAGCAATCCCAATCTCCATTCGTGGTCTGCGCCGCGCTCACAGGTACGAACCCAGGCAAAGGCACGGTTACCGTCAAGCGCAACCGAGATACCGTCGAATTTTGCTATATGCCGCCGGAGTGGTGGACTGACAGGCCTGTGCAGTCGCGCGAAGAGGCAAAAATCATCGCGGAGCAGTTGCTTTCATCGACGCTGCAGCTATTGAACTGGCATGGACAGCAAAACTACCGGGCGTATCTAAAGGAGATAACCGTCAAGGTTGGTGAGAGAAGCACGCACTTGGGCTGGGATTGGCACCCGGTTCCAGCCGGCGTACCGTGGGAATCAAGACCCTGGTACGCTGGTCCCCATTGGTTAAGGGCACTTCCGTTGGGACTATCAGGTGTTCGATTGAAGGTGCGGCCAGACGGGCGCGCCACACTGAGCATTCCGTCCACGTTGATCTGACAGAGATGCTGGCTAGGATGACCCCAATGAGGCGGCGTTGCGCTCACGGCGACCATGTACACTTCGATGAAAGCGCAATGTATCAATGTATGCGACAGCACGCCCCTCAACTCCGCCCTCGGATAAACCAGCTGCTAGAGCATCGGCTCCCTTTGAGGTAGTGCGTGGCTTGGATCCCAGCCGCGTCCGGCTAAAGGCGTCCTGCTTTGTTTAATCGTCGCCCGTCTTATCCGTCATTCGGGAGGGTGACGATGGGGTGCGCCCGCACCGCCATCGCGACTCTCTCACAGGCGGAATTTATGCCCAAATAGACCAATCAACTGACAATCGTCAGCCTACAGAGGGGAAAAGCAATCTACTTTGCAAACGCAGCGCGTTCGACGCTCAAATCACGGACACAACTCTCGTATCGACCAGCGCCTCCAAATGCTCGTGAAGCAGCTTTGGAATCGTGCCACCTGAAATCAGAACCCCGGCTTCCATGTTTCGCTCCATTGCATGCCCCGTCAGATTGGCGCTGGTAATAAAACAAACGTTACCGTCAGCGACGGCGACCTTGGAGTGAACCCGTCCATCGGCAAACGGGGCAGCACGCTCCACCCACGCATAGAGCGTCACGGAAGGTAGCAACTTTCTCATCTTGCCGATCGCGTCGAACGAGATGCTGCCTCCATGATCCAAAGACGATTCAAGCAGCATCGAGATACTCGCGCCGCGCACGCTTGCGTCGTTCAACGCCTGTACGATGGTCGAGACGTGGTAGGCCACGAAGCTGGTGATGAACAAAGTCTGCGTTGCCGCGCCGATGACTTGTAGCAGCGCTTGCTCTGTTCGACGGGCGGAGACGAACGGTGTCGTCGGCCCCGTCCACACGAGTTCGGTAGACTGCTGCTTCGACGCGCTATCGAATGCGTGACCGGCGGCCAGCAACATTGAGGCCAACTCGCCGGGTTCGACGGACGTGGCCTGCCATGCAACAATGAGCCGATCAATGACGGCTTTGGCCGTGGCCGTGCCGACGACATCCGACAGCGAGACGCTCGCCTTCGCGTCCTTGCCCCTCCGAAGTCTAGCCGCTAGCGCGCGAACCTTCTCCGGTGAAACCAGACCCACCACGGCCGTGACGGCTTCCAGCAGGCTTTCCATGTCACAGTCCCGCGAAGAACGCAGCATTCGCACGTTCGAGTGTCTGCACTAGCAACGATCGGTCGAGGTACCGATTGCCTCGTTCACAGGAGGTTTCGGCAACCAGGCTACATGCATGGCACGCGGCGGCGTGCAGCGATCGATCTTTGCTTGGATCATGCTCCGAGCAGAGAGGATCCGACGAGCAGACCTTCGATCGATTCAGCGCCTGCCGAAGCAGCCGACCGAGGTTTTCCGGTTTGCCGAGATCGACGAGACCGCCCAAGGTCCCATCGGAGTCGGCGGCCGCCGTGTAAATGAGGATACCTGCCTGGGGATTTCCCCCCGACACGTCAGCGTAGATCCGTTCGCGGATGCTCGCCGCGTTGTAGCCACATTCTAGTGCCAGTTCACGGATAAGGAGGTGCGAGAGTGTGTGAAGCATGGCGTAGCGGATACCCGGGTAGCCACCTTCGCTGGGTTCTAGGCCGCGCGAATTGCGCCACCCGCGGTGACCGCCTTGAAGCATTCGATCCACACTGCCAACGCCATCGAACCCCGCCCACCTTTGAAGCTCCTCTTCGTCGAACTGGATGAAGATGCCCTCGCCGTGAACCTGATTCGCGGGAACCCATTCTGGGTTGCGCCGAGCAAGGCCCGCCATCTGCGGGCGCCCGTTCCGATCACTCGCTTCCTCAGGCGCTTCCACGCGGGTGAAACCCAATAAAGCATTGACCTCACGCAGCCTCTCAAGCAGCAGAACTCTGCCGATGTGCTTTTCGAAGCCAGCGGGCGTAGCGACCTTCTTACTCATGAAGTATGGGTAGTCTGCAGGCGGGTTGGCCGCCGTTAGCACTTCCCACTCCGGCCCCTTGATGTCGGAGTCGCCAACAGTGTCTTGCTCGCCCTTGCGATGGGCGTCAATGGCCGACCAGACTTCCGACGCTGGGTACTTGTCGATCCCCGGCAACGCGCCAGTCTTCTTCAGCGTCTTCACCGTCACGGCGACGGCCATCTCAGAATCCAGATCTTCAAAGTACTCCCAGCCGTCCAAAATTAATTGGTCGAGCGGGTTTTTGGCCTCGGGGATAGCGAGAGCAGACAACGTAATCGGAAACCAGCTATTTGTCGAACCAAGCAGAACCGCGCGAGCGTCCTCGTCGCACTCGTCGTCAAAATGATCAAGGTGCGGATGCCTGCCTCGACAGCTCGGCAAGTTTTCCTTCCCCGCCTTGCCAAAGGCGTGTGCCATGCTGCGCGATGCGCCGCAAGCATCGCACTTCACCCACAGGTTCTCAGTCTGCAACGATGCTCCGCTCTCGAAGAAACGCAGCATTCCCTTGCACGGGCTGTTGCCGCCGTGGACGAAGTAGCGCCAAGGGAAGTCGTCGAGATGGCCGTCGCGGCAGGCCAAGAGGAAACGCGCCGGAACAGCATCGGCATCCTTCGCAGGCTGGTCGCCCTTGGAACCTCGACATCCCTTGTGAACGAAACGGGTTCGCTCGGGGCGGTACCGGTTTTCCTTAATTTCGAACAACCCGGCGTCAAAGGGCGAAAGCAGACCGCACTTCACGCAGCGCATCCAGCGCGGAAAGGGTCGGACGGGGACACCAATGTTCGCCTCCGCCGACCACACATCGGCGAGCTCGTTCTTCTGGAAAGGCGCTACGCGCAGGTTCTCTACCTGCGGCCCGAGAACTTTGCGGACAGCAGCGAGCAGGCGCGGCTCTGGAATGGGTTGGCAACGATCTTTCTCCCACTGGTCGATGCCCAGCGTCACAACCGAAAGGCTCGGCAGATCAATCAATGCGCCCGGCCCGTATGTCCAGAGCAGTTGGCTGGGACGAATTTCCCCGACGGGTGTTCGATTGTTGGTCATGCTCAGTCCTCGTCCTTCGGCACCGGACGGGGCTTCCACCCGTGATCGTCCGAAATATGCCCCGTGTTCATGATCAGGCGCACGCCCGGCTCCACCTCGCGCATCGACATCGGAACCGTCCAGTTGCTCCAGGTTTTCGTTCCCGGCGCCTCGATCAAACCTTTTATCGTCGCTGCCTGTGCCCCGCGCTTCTCGTAGGCTAATGTACGGCCGGGAACGCTAACCTCCTTCGCCCATTCGTCCGCACGTTCCTTCAATTCACGCTCAGCCAGATTCTTGATGGTGTGCGTCTCGCTGACATTCCAAGCCCGCCTCACAAGCACGTTCATGGCTTCGGTAATCTCGGGCTTGTCAGACTTGTCCAGCTCGCTCGCGCCTATGTTCGGGCTGAAGGCATCGTTCTCCAGACGCATCAAGCTCAGGAGCGCGCCGGTCAGACCACGATCCATGGCGCGAGGCGAAAATGGCGTCACCGATTGTGCTTCCACGTGCTTGTAAAACGTCGCGTGGTAATGCTCAAAGGTTTCGTAATGAGAGAGGTCTCGCGGCCGCGCCCATGTGAGCACGGTGCAGACCAAGCCGGGAAAGGAGCGGCCCACGCGACTGGTGGCCTGGATGTATTCCGCCGTGCCTTTGGGCTGACCATTCACCGCCATCAGGCCCAGGCGATTCACGTCCACGCCGACCGATAGCATGTTGGTCGCGAGCACCACGTCGATCGCGCGGGGATCACCCTCATTCCACTTCGTAACGTATTGCCCACTCTCCGTATCGAACGCAGCCTTGAACTTGACCTCCAGATCGTCAAGGTATTTCGGGATATCCTGACTGGAAACGCGTGACGTCAGCTCACGAATGTTGTTGACACTACGCTGCGCGAGCGCGGGACGCTTGACCATGCTCATCTGCACGCGGTAGGAACGCGTCTGTACGTCATCCTCGGCCAAACGCCGCATACCGCCCAGTTCGCGTAGCGAGTTGAAGTAGCCGACCATCGTCATGTACGGGTCGGCTGCTTCACCGAAACGATCGAACAGGGCTTGGGCTGCTGTGAGGAAGGCTGTATAGACGCGGATAAGCATTGCAGGCCGCGAGCTGCCGGGGGAGCACACTCCGAGATAGAGTCGTCCGGGCCGCTCTTCGATTGAGCGCTGCACCGAGAAGTAGTTGTCCTCCACGTCCAGGCCGTGCGGCGGGAACACAGACACGCGTCGCATGAATACGTTGTTCACTTGCTCCTTGGCTTTGCGCACCGTAGCCGTGGACGCAACGATCTTCGGCTTGACTGTTTTGCCGTCGAATTTCCAAGCGCACAGTTCATCGACGGCGGATTCGTACAAACCGACCATCGTACCCAGCGGGCCGCTAATGAGGTGGAACTCGTCTTGGATGATCAGATCGGGCGGCCGAATCGCTGCGACGTTCTTGACCCTGACTGCAGACAGCCCTTTCGCGGCCTGATGATTACCATTGCAGCAGTCTGCTTCGTGCCAGAGCAGACCATGGCGCTCGCATTCCTGGCTGACGCGACCAAACAACGTGCGTACCTGACCACGCCACGCCATCATGGCGAACTTGTCCACGGTAGCGATCATCATCGTCGGAGGGCGGTGATAGATCTCTTCGTCCACCGTCAGCACCGGGATGCCTGGGTGCGGTAGATTACTCGATCTACCACGAGAAAATACACAGCTACTCTTCTTATCGCCACAATAAACCACAGTCCGACCGCGTTCCCTATCAACAACGACATCTTTCCCGGGATCGATAGAAGACCCGCACCAAGGACAACTCGTGAGCTGAAGAGGTGAAGTTCGACCCGCCTTGTTCTTACTCGGATCGCGAAGAGTTTGAATGGCGTAGTGACTTTCATCCGTCGTTCCTGGCGTCACCTTGTTGCCCACCCACAGTCCGATGGTGAAAGGTTCCTTGCCAAGCGATTCGTCGCCTTGCATAAGAGCGTCGCGCCGGAGCTTTTCCATCGCGCAGATCAACGCGGTGGCCCTCTGGAACTGCTGCAAGGTCAGCAGACGTAGCGTATAGCGCATGATCACGGCCAACCCGCGCGAACTGTCGTAGCCGCCGAGCCTGCCTTGCATGCGACGGATCGCCATGGTGAACGCCGCCACGCCCAGATAGGCTTCGGTCTTGCCACCGCCGGTCGGGAACCACAATAGATCGGCATGGGATTCCATGGGCTGCACACGATCCGGATGCGTGGGGTCGGCCAGCGACGGGATCGAAAGAAGCAGAAATGCCAACTGAAACGGTCGCCACTCCGGCCGTTCGAACTGATCGACTGTCACGTCCCGGCCTCGTCGGACTTCAAGCGCATACTGGCTGCGCACGCGCTGGATCGCCATAGCCCGGTTGGCGAAACGGAAGGCCGCTAAGGCGTTCTCGTCGCTCGTTAGGGTGTCGATGCCCTGCTGCAAGCGAGACTGAATTTCCTGACACCGATCCAGCGCCTGACCGGCCTGCGAGTCATAGCCGACAACGTCCGCGCCGATGCGAGCGCGTTGCAGAGCAATCCACGAGGCGTAATCCTTAGTCAGCATATTCAGGGCGTCGACCAGCTCTGCGACTCCGAGCGCGGCGAGGCGCTGCATGTCGAGTAGGCCGCTTGTGACCATCTCCTTCATCGCGGGGCGATCCGCTGGGTCTCGGCCCGGTGTCTCTGTGACTTGCACTTCGTACTGCGGGAGGACACTGGTCCGCACCTCGGTGGCCAACATCACGCCGTCAGACTCAGACGTCACGGCGTGTACGGCGACGCCATGCCCAACTGCGAACTCCACTCGGTTGCGGTAGATCATCTCCAGTGACAACCGCTCTCTGAGATCGTCCGTTTCGGTAGAGTCTGCTGACTCTGGCAGAAGCACCGGGCGGCGGCGGAAGATGGCGCGATTAGAGACATTGGCTTCCGCCCGAACGATCAGCTCCGGCTGAAACAGCCATGCCGTGTCGCGGTTGGTCTTCGGCTCTTCCTGTGCGTTGATCAGGAACAGCGTCACCAAGCGGTCTCCGTTGGCGTTCCTAGCGCGGATAGAACCCTGTACCCGCACCGCCGGACGACTCACGTCCGGTGCCTGATGTGGAATCACGCCTTCGATCAGCGGCAGCACCACCTTGCCGCCGCAGGGTACACGCTGCCAGACCTTGGCCTTCTGCCCATTGGGCCGCGTCAGCTCGTGCTCCTCGTTTGAAACGCGCTCATAGCTGCCCCAGCGCGCCTCGACCTCAATGCGCTCGGCATCGCCATCAACGCAAAAGGTCATACCGAAACTACTCGGCACCAGAGACTGATTGCTGGATGCGTCGATTTCGTCTGGAGGCTCGGCTTCGGAGGCGCCCTTCGGAACCGGTACGTCGCCCCCCTCCGGTTGCGCTTTGACGATCAAATCGTCGGCATCGTCCTCGACCTCATCAGGATCAACAGGAAACTCTTGGCCACGCTCGGCTGCTTCACGTGGTGCCAGCTTGCCGACCAGGTAGCGATCGCGCACGCCCATATCCACGATGAGCTCGTGTGGCCCCCCCGCCGGGCCGAGCAGGTCGTCTATCGCGGCCAGTTGTAGCAATTCACGGATGTAAGCAGGATTCTTGATCGGCGACACACCATCAATGGTCTGGTGCAATGCCGCGAACAAGGCTGCGACAAAATCTTGCCACTGGATGCGGCCGACATTCCCTGACGACGGCGGAGCCAGCGACAAGGTACCGATCGGCATGGGCGCATCGATGTTGGAAACTCGGTCGAAGTACAGCGTGGTCGTCTCGAGATCGGAGCGAATCCGCAACACACGTCCGACGCGGACGAGTTCCTCGGCCGCATTCAATACGAGGACCCAATCGTCCTCGGCAATGGCTTGATACTGAGAGCGAATTCCATTCAATTTCAAGGTATAGCGCGCGTTCCTGCTATCGGCACCGAGGCCGTGATCGATAGCGATCCAAGCATTGGGCTGCTTGTCGGCCGCTACATTCGATTCGTTCTTGTCATTTTCTTTCATCAGTCTCACCTCGTCGGCAGGCGCTTGAGTCGATATTGCTTTCGGTTCAAGCTGCTTTTCGTCGTTTCACCGGTCGCCATAGATTTCGCTATGATCGACGCGCTCCTTCGCTATCTGGAAAATGGGTTCGATATCGCGATGCGGGACTACGCGAGCGATATTCTCGGCATCATGGGTCAGCCCGATCGCGACGGAGAGTCTGCCCCCGATGTCGACGCCGAAGTGTGGGATCTTTGCGCCGAGCGGATCCAGTTCAATGAACCGAAAGCGGCTCGACGCACCGAGCCGTCGCCGAAGATCAATCTGTACCGCTTCAATGGCCCGGCGATAGAGTTCACAACCGGAACCACCGCCCGTGACGAATATCGGCAACCCTTCGCACCATGCCTTGCTTTGCGGGTCTCCTCGCGAATTGGTTCGGGTTCCGTCGATCACTCCGACGATGCAGCGTGCGACTCGATTCACGAAGTCCGAGTCGATCACATCGACCTCGCTCTGACATTTGCGGTGTCGTTTCGCGAAGCCATCGGCTGGCTCAACCGGCGACGCATCGTCCCATTTCAAATCAAGGTCGAGTAGGAAATGGCGGTTGTAAGAGAGGTAATGGGTTCCGAGTGGGCGTACGGCCGAAAAGAAGATCGGAATTCTCGGAGATAAGTCGAGATCGGTAGGCATGACGATGTTGAATGTCGCCACGTCGAGCGTGGCCGCACCAATGTCGATCAGAGCGTGCAATCCTCCAGTCACCTGGGGCGATTCGAGGTAACCGGCAATCTGCGCTACAAACTCCGGTACGACACTCGGTTCCGTCTCCAAGCCGCTGCCCGCTTCGTCAGTCCTCCACGCGACAGCGATGTCGGACTCGCGGAGATTGTCCCCGGCCGCCAATCGCCATGCAGTCCGCGCGATGCGCCTGAGCACCCGGACGACTTCCGGTTTCTCGTGCGGCTCGGTGGGGCAACCAATGTTCAACTCCCAACGAAGCGACCGCGACATGAGTTTTCGCCCAACCTCTGCGTGCCGATAGAGGAATGCCCTAGCGTAACGAATGACCAAGGCGAGGTAGGCCAAGGTGGCCGTCGGACACTCGTCTGAGCTGCCCAATTCGATGACCGAGAGCTTGAGATTTCCCCGGACATCGGTTTCGGCGAGTCGCCGCCAACAGTACTCGCCATCCGGTGCGACAGCGACGAAACCGGGTATCAAATAACGCCCCGCCGGCGAATCGTCACCTGTGACTGCGAACCAATCTACAGGAACCAGATCGACGCCCGCACGAATCGCAACTTTCGTGAAGGCGGATCCGAAATCGACCCCGATTCTGACGACCATGGGTGCAGCTTTCCCGTCTTGTCGATCAGCATGCTGCAATGACCTGCCGGCTTCGCCCCAGCCAGGCATGACAAGTGTGCGCCCCCCATCGATGCGCGGTCGGAAGACGGGTGGCGTCGCGGCCCTGTTCGAAGGTGCCGGCGGCTGGTCGGAAGGCGACCTGATGACGCTTGGAGTGGTGGATTGCCGAACGGTATTCCGGATAGTCGACGCGCCCTTATCGTGGACACCGGTCTGTCGATCAGCAACCATCGGGGGAATCGGAGCGGTGTGGGAATTCCCCTTCGATTCGCCATCTCTCTTCGATATCGAACGTTCGTCGGCCAACCAGGACTTCGGTGGATCGAAGTCGACCTTGGCCGCCTTTTCACCTCGTTTCTCTCCTGGTACGTCTTCGTCACGCAACGCACGTTTGACATCCTTCAGTTGTTCTTTCCACGTCTTCACGGCCGTCACCCCTCCCGCAGCACGTCCACGAGCAACACGCAGATCTCTCGCGTTTCTGCCGAAAAGGACTGGCTCTTCCTGGCCAGCGTCGCCCGACGAGTTTCCATCCTCGCCAAGAAGTCCTCCAGCTTCTTACGCTCCGCGTTCGCCAGACCCTTGCGTCGTTTGCCGTCCGGGCTGTTCCCGTACAGTGAAGCGAAAGTCTCGTGGCTGGCGATCCGCTTCTCGAATCCCTCGCGCTTCTTGCGAACGTGGTCGTCCAACAGATGCGAGAGCACGTCGGCGCGGTCTCGATTCTCGCGCCATTTTTCGTCCTTGAGTGCTTTGTAAGAGTCCCTAAGAATCTCCTCGCATCGCTCCGCGGCTGCGACCCCTGCTTCCGGAGCGACATCGACCTCCACCGTCGGCCAGTCGACGCCCGATTGCCGGACCATGTCGAGCAGGGTTTCCGCCTGTCGATCGTCGAGGGGAGAATCCTGATCGAGAGATGCAGCGGCGGCGAGGAGGTGTTCCTCCTCCTTTACGCCTGAAAAGCTCGCCAATCGGGTCATCAGAGCGTATCGGCCCGCCGCGACGCTACTGGTAACGACTCTGGATGCATACAGCGGAAAGCGATCCTCCTCGTCTTCGGTCTTACGCGAAAGGAAGCGAACGATCGGATGAAAGCGATGGACTATCTCCTCTCCGGGTTTAGGCCTTTCGGTGATCCTGTCGGTGAAGCGGCAACGCCTCGTCTGGCCGGTGCCCAGACCGGTCTTCCCGACCAGATTCTCCCTCCTGACGAATTCGTCCAACTCCGCCGCCACTCGGGGACTCAGACTGATGTCGAAGGTGTCCGATTCGCCACGTGCCGCGACGAACCGGCACCCTGAAACGTTCCGGAGATGTCCATCGACATATCGAATCAAGTCGTGACGGGTGACGACCTTTCCCTCGCCCCGCGCCGCCTCGATTTGCGCAAGCAACTGCTGGCCGTGAGCCACCAGCTGGATCGCCTCTCGCTCCAGCTCCTCTTGCTTACGCTTGGCGTTCTCAATCGCAAGCGCCACCTCCTCGATCAGGCGCGCTTCTTCCCCGGCGGTCAAATACCTGGACAACAGGACATCCTCGAGCCGTCTGACTTGGCCAAGAATCTCTTCCGTTGCTCCCAGGGCGCTCTCGAATACCCCGATGCGCTTCGCCAGCCTCGCGAGGATGAGCGCGTCGATCGTATCCTTGTGGACGAAGTTCCACACCAGGATGCGCTTGGATCGTTGCCCGATGCGGTCGATGCGCCCGATCCGCTGCTCTATGCGCATCGGATTCCACGGCAGGTCGTAATTGACTACGAGACGACAGAACTGCAGGTCAACGCCTTCCGCCGCGACGTCCGTGCACACCAAAATACGGCAGCTGCGGTCGTCGCGAAAGGCTGAGACCACTGCCTCCTTGTCGAACTCCGCACCGCCCATCAGCAACCCGGCTTCCACGTTCTCGGCGGATAGACGATCGACCAGATAGCGTGCGGTACCACGATAGGTGGTAAACACGATGGCCTTCGCCTCGCGATCCTCGGAGAGAAATCGCTTCATTGCGAAAGCGAATTCTGAGAACTTCGAATCGTTCCGAATCAGTTCGCCGAGGTCGAACTCACGCAACGTCCGCCTCGCCAGCCAATGCTTTAGGCCGGACGACTTTTCGCGCAGCACTTCCTCGTCTTCGTCCGTCTCATCCATCGCCACCGCCAGCGCGTCGGCGTCAAGCCCGCCGTCACGCCAGGTCCGAAGCAAAGCCGCAGGGCTCGACGCGACCATCCGCTGTGGTGTGGACAGCAAGAAGCCGTGCTCGATGCCGTTGGCTAGCGCATACTCGCGCGTGCCCTCGGTGATCGCCCGATAGAGTTCCCGCTCCACAGGTGACATCTCAGCCTCGAACACGGTCGGGTCGCGAAACACCCGCTCTGACTGCACCTCCCGCTTGCGCGTGCGGCTGACGATGTGCGCAAGCAGGTTAAGTCTCTCAAGCTTGGCTGCAATATCGATACGCCTCTCATTTGTCCATTCCTCGACCGCCTCCACCTCCTTGATCAGGCGATCGACACGCTCGGATTTCTCGAACCATCGCGACGATTTTATCTCGCGAATCGCCTCCAAGATTTGGTCGGCATCGCTCTTTGGATCGCGCACTGCGTCGCTCGCGGCGATTACCGGACGGTTGGCTAAAACGACGTTGCGGAAGTCCTCCGGATACTCGAAATGATCCGGATCAAGGAGGCGCAACACGTTGAACAGATCGTCCGAGCCGAGGTTGATTGGCGTGGCCGAAAGCATCAATTGATGCGTACTGACATCCCTCAACAGGCTGCCGGTTCGCCACGCGCCAGTTTCTTCGTTGCGCATGTAGTGCGCTTCGTCGAAGATAACCAGATCAAGCAGGGGCTCCCGATCGGCATTGCGATAAAGGAGGTCGGCAAGACGGGCCCGAACCGAACGCCTGGGCGTGTCGCTCTCAGAGGGATCCCACCCGCTCGGTACACGGATGCCCTGATAGCTGACGATCCATGCCCGTTCCCGGTTCTCGCCCGAATCGGCCTCCTGCAGGAACTCCGCAGCGTCGACGACACGGGCGTCGAGACCGAATCGGGACGAAAGCTCCGCACGCCACTTTTCCCGAAGCATCGCTGGACAAACCACGAGCAGCCGCCGCATGTCGTATCGGGCGCGCAGTTCGGTCCAGATCAGCCCCGCCTCGATCGTCTTGCCCAAGCCGACTTCGTCGGCGATCAGCAGCCCGTTGACCGGAGAATCCAGTAGGGTTAATAGCGGTTTGTACTGGTGCGGGTAGAAGTCGGTCTGAGTGAGCCCCATAGCGTAGACGACGTTTGCCAACCGTCCCGCAAGGTGGACGTGGGTCAGCAAACTCCGCAAGTCGTCTACCCGCCCGTAGCGTCCTTCGCGGATTAGCTCCAGAGGGTCGTCACCGCCCGCATCGGCCGCAACCAGCTCCTCCTCGTAGTGCCAGTCCAGCCGGCCGTTCCAGTTCACGCGATATTGCTGGCCAGATGCGCGCGGCCGAATTTGATCAGTGACCGTGCCGATCTTGGCAGGATCGTCGATGTGGCGAACGAGTTGTCCTGGATTCCATGGCATGTCGGCGTTCCTCGCTATTCGATCAAACGATACCGGACACCACGCCGTTCCCCTTGGCGCTCGACGAGACCTCGCGCCAGGAGATACGCGATTACTGCGTTCCATTCGTCATCCCCGACTCCGGTGGCGGTGAGGATATCGGCCTTGGCATGCCAACCGTCGTGCGCCTTTAGATATTCGATGAAGGCGTGCACCGGCCTGACCCGATAGTCGGCGCGGGATTCGATGGCCTTGAGGTGGCGCCCCTCGTTGGCGGGCACGTCATCAAATTCGAGAGAGGATTGCTGTGTGGGTGTTTTTTTGGTGCGCTTGGTACGTGATCTGGGCATAGCGGCGGCAGTAGTTTTGCTGCCGTGCAAGCCTTGAGCGACTTCTTCCTCGTAACACCGACGATTCAACTCGGACAGCCGCCGCAGCACTTCGACGCGCGCAGTCTCAGAAATGGTGAAACGGACGCGGTCATTCTCCGGCAAGGACGACACTTCATGGAAGCCGTGTTCGAGGTCAAGGTCGTCCCAGCCGTATGCACATGCTACGGCGACGTCCATTTCGGTCTGCAATGCACGCAGTCTCTCAATGCGAGAATCGCGTTCCGTGTCGGTATGGAAGTGGTTGTAGAGCTTTGTTAGGCCGATACCATTTTCGGCCATCAGTTCTGCACGCAACCGATGAAAATGCGCCCCTTGCTCCTGGAGCTCATTGTGAAGGCGGCCAGGGAACGCAAATGTCTCAAATGCATTGCCGATGGAGTACTTTAGTCGCGTCTCCAGCCGCGAGCTATAAAGGCGTGCCCATACTTCGTGCAAAGAAGACTGGCAGACTACAAAAAGTTCCTCCTTGGAGAATACATCCGT
Source organism: Paraburkholderia sp. BR10872 (assembly GCF_040965835.1). Classification (NCBI taxonomy): domain Bacteria; kingdom Pseudomonadati; phylum Pseudomonadota; class Betaproteobacteria; order Burkholderiales; family Burkholderiaceae; genus Paraburkholderia; species Paraburkholderia sp. BR10872. The sequence goes on along the minus strand of NZ_JBFRCN010000034.1, from coordinate 79,872 downwards.
TCTGTCCGACATGATGTACTCGTTAGGTACAAGCACATACGACAGATACTTAGTTACCTCGCTGCATACCAGTACCTTTTCTTTTGGATTGTTTTGGGGACTCCCCCCCTCCGGATGGCGCTCGAAATGGCGGCCACGGCCGATAGCGTGGTAGAGGCCTGGGCGCTTCTCCCCGAATTGCCACCAACGCTCAGGTAGCGGCCTTCGAAGGGCAAATTCCCCGCGTGCGTTAAGGCGCTGTCGCTCTGGCTTGACTCGCTCTTCAATCCATCGCCACGGCAAGTCGTATTCTTGTGCGCGTTCCTCCGGCCAGTCCCAGAAATTAATCACCCAGCGGCTTGGTCGCTGTTCGGGGTCTGAATTGAGGTCGTCACCGTTGATGTAGGGGAAGATCACTTCAGCGTTCTTCGGATCTGCATCCAGCATCCGGAGTGCCTCACCAGGTGAGAGCACGAAGCCCATTCCGAGGACGATTGAGCCTTGATACGCGATGCCGCCGTTCGCTTTGAGACGTTTTGGACTCCACTCCTCGCGATCGGAGAGGAAAGCCGAAATGAATGGCGCCGGGCGTCCGAGCAGCGAGCGTTCGCCCCGCCACTCGCCCTTGTGGACCTGCACGCGACTGGTGACAACAGCTGCCTTTCCGGGCCAGGGTTCGTTCGGGTAGGCCGCATATATTACGGCGCCAGCACCGACCATGGCCTCCAATCCGACCTGTCGAGTGTCGCCTTCCGCGATGGTATTAACCGCGAGCAACCCGAAACCGCCGCTGTCGCGCAGTAGGCTCCAAGCCCGCAGGAAGAAATAGGCGACCAGATCCGCCGAGCCGCGACGCCCCTTGGCGATGTGTGCGACGAGCCAATCGCGGAAGGCCGTGCCCGCAACGCCGGTGATGCGCTGCCCACCCAGGAAGGGTGGATTGCCGACGATCCCGTCGAAACCACCGCGTTCGAGCGCGAACACCTCTGGAAACTCCAACGGCCAATGGAAAGGCCGACGCACGGGCTTGTCAGCGGGTAGATCGGTGGACAGTGCAGCGATCAATCTCCGGCGCATCGATGCAAGCTCTTCGCGGCTGCCATCGATAGCTTGCCCAGCTTGGATGGCCAGCGACGCTAAGGTGTTCTCCAGTGCCGTGCCGCCGTCAGATGCAAACACTTCCCCGATGAACGCATCGGCGATGCACTCCGGCACTTCAAGCCTGCGACGCGCTTCGGTGTCCAGATGTGCCATGGCTTCGACGTCGCGGATGTCGCGGATTGGCATCTCGCGTAGGCGCAAGCGCAGTTCGATGGCCTCGCGCACGGCTCGCTCGACGTCTTGGCCGAACAAACGCAGTTGGCCTTGGCCGGTGGGATCCATCGAAAGCTGGGTGAGTTGATCCAACCGATGGATGCCGAGCAGACTGTCGCCACAGCGCAGGTTGTGGTCAAGGAAGCCGAAGGGACGCCCCTTGGCCAGCGTCACCAGCCAGATGGATAGCTTGGCTAGTTCGACGGCCAATGGATTCAGATCAACGCCATAGAGGCAGCGTTCGGCGATCAGGCGGCGGGCGACAATTGTGCGCACCTCAGTGTCGCGTGGCAGCGGTTCTTCGTTGCCGCTGGCGTCGGCGCCAGCCACCTGCCCATCGACACTGATCGCCTTGCCCTGCGCCTCGGCCTGCGCCCATGCCTCTACCAGTCGGTCGGCCAGCCACCGGCAGGCTTGCACGAGGAAAGCGCCAGACCCCATGGCCGGATCGCAGATCTTCAGGTCAAGCAATTCGCCGGGCGATCTGAGCACCCATTCCGCACGCGGCGTACCCTCCGCAGGGCCGACGTAGGAGATCGGCGTGAGTGTCTCTGCGACTATGGCCTCGGTGAGCGATTTCGGCGTGTAGTGGGTACCGGTTTCGCGCCTGTCGGAGCCTGTGGTGACGATAAAAGCGCCAGCGGGGTAGACCAGCGGATATCCCCAAGGATCGGTACGCACAAGATGGCCGAAGGGCTTGATGCGGTCGCGCAGCACCGTGTTACCGTGACAGACGGCCAGCAGGCGATCGGCGAGCCCATCGTCCACGGCACGGTTCAGGTCGTTGCGCACGCGGCTGGCTGAACTGCCGGAACGCTGCTGGAGCAGCTCGACCAAGCGTTCGGCACCATCCAGTCGCGCGGATTCGAGTTCGGCCAGTGTGACCCACGGCGACTGAGCGCTCTTGGTGGAGTCCAGTTCAAGCGTGACCTCTGAGGTGCGCTTGACCGTGCGCTCCAGCAGGCCCTCATAGACGTAACCGATCTGTTCGACGTCCAGCGCCCGGTAGGACAGCGTGCGCCCCTGGAATTGCTGGATGGCTTCTAGCAATAGCAAGACGGTGCGGTTGTCGATCGGCAGCGGTTTAGCAACGTCAGTGCGCCAGTCCGAACCATGGGCGCGACCTTCGAGGAAGGGAAAGCGGTCCGGATCGAACAGAGAACCGCCCAGCGCAGGCAAGCGCAGGTTTTCGTGTTCGATACCCCCGTACACGGCGCGAAAGACTGCCAGCAGACGCGACCACGCATCCCAGCGGCGCTCTAGAATCTCATCGGATTCGGCACGGAGCTGCATGCGCAAGGTTGAGATTGCGTAGTTGGCCTCGTAACGATCGTCGTCCAAAAGCAACAGGCCGCGCTCCTCGGCGGAGAGCAGGAAAACCAGCCGCATCATAACCGTCAGTGCGGATTCGTAGAGTTCGGTTTCCTTGACTCCGCGGAGCAGCTCGCGGTCTCGATCTTGGTCGGCTTTGTCGAGAGACTGGATCAGCACTTCGACCGCCCGCCGCACCTGTTCACCCAAGGCGTCGGTCACTTCGTCCTGGAACTTCAGCGAGCGATCGAAGAGTGCGGGCAGCCGTTCGGACTCGTCCACGAAGAAGCGCCGGATGCCCAAGAGATGGAAGAAAGCTTGGAGCGTAATGGGTTCCTGATTCCAGATGTGCGCATACCAGCTGGCGAATGTGGTGACCGCACCCGCCGCCGCATCAATCAACATCCAGCGTTCGCCGTTGGTTATCAAGCCGAGACGGCATCCCGTCGCGCCGCAGAGAATCACCATGCGCTCCGCCGGCGTGCTGGCCCAGCCGTCTAACTCGTGGGCATCGAGACCGACGTCGTGTCCGTAGGCGTGGACGAGCATCAACGGTTTGTCGTCGTTCCCGACGACGGCAAAGTCCGGCGACAAGCTCACGCCATGCTCGGGCAGATCAACATTCAGGTGGGAGGCGCACCAGTCCCTGCGCTTGAGGACGTCGCCACGGCCATCCTCGTCGAGTTCCAGCCCACGCGACAAGATTTCGTCAATCCACGCAGCGTGCAAATCGGCAAAGCGTGGATCGTCGGTTTCCAGCGCCTCGCGCCATTCGTCGTAGGCTTGGCGCAACCGCTTGCGCTTGCCGCCATCGAGTTCTTCCAACCCTTGCGGGAAGGCGTCCTTGAGGACTGGGACGGCGAGGAACGGGCCTGAAATTTCGATGAGCGAAAGCCAGTCGTATTGGGCGTCTTGGATGCTCATGCGGAACCTCCGGTCGACTCGGGCACCACGAAGATCACCGCGACCGGGAAGGTGCGGTCATCGAGCTTGGCGTAGCGGGATTCGATAGCCTGCGTTTCCGTCCGGCGTTCGTCGGGAATGCGCGCGAGTCGAGCTTCCAACGCGGCGATATCACGTCGGAGCTGCGTTCGCTCGTCCTCGCTGAAGAGCAAGAGCTGTTCGGGCTGCTGCTCCTTCTTCAACTCAGACTGGATAGCCGTCTCCAGTTCGTCGAGCACGGTGCCGATGTCGCCGATTTCCTGCTGCTTGCGGGTCTGGAGTGTGTTGGTCAGGAACCGGAGACGCTCCTTTGAGCGGGCATCGACCGATTTGAGGATTGCATCTTGCTGACGGTCGAAGCGGACACGGAGTACGTCGAACAGCGACACGGCCACCTTGATCGGTTTCGCCTCGTCCAGCCACTGCTGGACACGAGTAACGCTCTCTTCGCGGCGGAAGGATTGGTCACGCAGGTAGCCACCTGATACCGTCAGTTCCTCGTGCAGCCGGTGATGATTACCACCCGTGACGACCAGCCGCGAGACAACGACCACAGCGGGGCCGTCAATGTACGCGTCCGGCACAGTGCGGACGGTGACACGGTGCAGCTTCTTCACATCGTCTTGCGCCCAGATCTCGGCACGCAGCAAGCGCAAGCACATCTGTACCAAGCGATGGTTCAGGTGGACGAGCACAACGTCGTCGCGATTACTGGCGACGGCATGGTCAAAGGTAATCGGCCGTATCCGCTGGGTGTGAGGGTGACGTAATCCTTCAAGACAGCGTGCCCATGAGCCAGACAGCTCCGGCATCCGGAAGACGCTGCCTGACAGCGCACCCGCCAATTCGACGGGCACCAATGGCGGACGACCTGCCAGCGCGAGACTGGTTTTCACCGCCATCAGGATGTTATCTGGGGTGAGATGGAAATCCTGCCTAGTAGCGAGCAGACGCTCGTGCAACTTGGCGACTCGCTCCTTCAACTCGCGTTCGGCACGAACGAAATTTTTGGCCCGAGAGATCCGCGCCTCGGCGAGACTTGTGTCCAAATTTTTCAGGGAGCCTTCGATGAGAGCGGACATCTGCGGCGCGATGACTGGGTTGACGCTGCCCATGTCCGCGCGCATCGAGTCCAGTTTCCGCAAGGCGCGCAGGATGTCCTCCCCATGGCCGCCGACCGATGAACCGCTCGTGTCACCACCGTCTACCGGATGCCAGATCAACACTTCCTTCTCGCGCTGCCCGTGGCGGTCGATGCGCCCGTTGCGCTGCTCCATCACGTTGGGGTTGTACGGAATCTCTAAGTGGATGAGTCGATCGCAGTGATTCTGCAAGTCAATGCCTTCGGACGCCGCATCGGTGGCGAGCAGGATGCGCACGGGCGAATCCTGCGGCGATGCCTGGAACGCCGCCTTAATGGATTCGCGTTCTTCTTGGGAAAGACCGCCGTGGAGCAGACCAAGGCGCTCACCGCCGAAACCGTGGCTGGCGAGGATTTGATGCATCCATTGGTGCGTGGTGCGGTACTCGGTAAACAGGATCACCCGACGATCGTTCCACCGACCATCAGGCTTGAGGTTGACCGTGAGCCAGTCGAGGGTGGCTTTGGCCTTTGAATCGGCCTGATTCCTGGTGCGCTGTGCCCATACTCTCAAGTCATCCAGCATCGCCTGCTGCTCCACCGTCAGTGGCAACGAGCGGCGCGTTGCCTCCTCAATGGCTTCGGCGTGGGCGTTTTCGACGTCCTGATCGTCGGCGTAGTCCTCGTCGGCTCTCAAGATGACCTTATGCAGAATGCGCTCGGCCATGGCGTCCTGCTTCGCCGGCCGTGCTTCGGACAGCGATGCGACGTGCTTTTCGAGCGTGGACGCGAACGCAGCAGGCGACGAGAGCAGGCGCTTCTTGAGGAGCCGGTTGACGAACACCGTGCCGAAGCCGTTGCCAGCCTTCTCGGCATCTTTTTCACGGCTGGCGCAGTAGTCATGCAGCTTGCGATGAATCTCGCGCTCTTCGGTCGAATACGGAACCGTGAGTGCCTGCAAGGTGCGCCGGGCGTACAAGGGGTTGCCATCTGCATCGACGAGATCGCTTTTCAGGCGGCGGATCATCACCTGACTTAGGCGTTTCTCGTCCGGGAGAATGTTGCGCGCGAAACGCTGATCGTCTAGCAGTTCAAGCAGCGCGGTAAACGACTCGGTGTAGCCGTTGTGCGGCGTCGCAGTCAGGAACAGGCGATGCTGGCAGTGCGGCCCGATGGCTCGGATGAAGCGCGTGCGCTGGCTCTCCAGCGCGTAGTGCGCGCCCGCGGCGGGAGCGATATTGTGCGCTTCGTCCACAACCAGTAGATCGAATTTTCTCGAACGCGGAGCGCCTGAAGAGATCAGACCGCGCATAGCGCGCAACCCCTCGCCGCTCTTGGCCCAATCCATCGACGTTATGAGACGCGGATGTGACATCCATGGATTGGCATGAAGACCGCGCTCGCGCCGCAGTCGTTTAATGTAGTCGGTGTCCACCACTCGGAAGTCGAGGCCGAACTTCTCCAGCATTTCGACGCGCCACTTCTCCTGGAGCGACGCGGGGCAGACGATCAGGACGGTGCGAGCACGGTGCCGCAGGAGAAGTTCCTGAATGACCAGCCCGGCCTCAATTGTCTTGCCAAGGCCGACATCATCTGCGATGAGAAGATTGACGCGAGCCATGTCAATGGCACGCACCAGCGGATCGAGTTGAAAATCCTCGATGCTGACGCCGCTGCGAAATGGAGCTTGGAGAAACCCGCGGTCGGCATTTGTGGCAGCCCCCCAACGCACAGCGTCAAGAAAGGCATCAAGCATGTTCGAATCGTCTTGCCCTGTAACAGACGGCAAACCTGCGCGCTCAATGACTTGGGCACCTGGCTCGATCTCCCAGATGATTTCCAGCTCCTCACCAAGTCCGTCCTCATCGATAGACGACAATGTCACGCAGTGTTGACTCGCAGTGGACTCCGATGTCAATGTAGATGCATCGACGTCCGCCACAATCCACTGACGCCGGCGGACTTCAACAAGTTGGCCCGGTTCAGGTCGCGCACGATATTTGAGAGGCTGCCGCTGGCTATCGACGTACATCGGGCTTCGATTTTCCATTCTTAAGTATCGCCCGCTGCGCGCGCAACGGAACACCATGTTTCAAGCTGGATGCCATGAGCTCCAGCATGCCGAACGTGAGATGAGAATTATTGTCCACTTCAGGTCTGCTGCATATCGGCACTTATCAGTTTGGAAAGAACGCTTTCGGACACTTCCGCCCTTGCAACTCTCGCCAGTGCAGACGCGACACCCGACGAGCGAGTGTCAATCATTCAACAGAGCCAGCAAGAAGTCGCGACGCTCAGGGGAGGCTCGCAGTGATGCCCGCCCCAACCATGCCGCACAACAACCACTTGCCGGCTTTTCACCTGTGTTTTTATACAGTATATTTACATCCGAAATCGGAGTGCGACCTCGGCCGCTCGTGTCACACGGAACATCGCCCGGAAACGGTATGGCACACGCATGTCTTCCGGTAAACTCCGGCGACGAAAGGTATGCGGCACGCGCTTCTTGATCACAAGCTTAATGTTAGCGGTGGCGATGATCGCCGGCGACGGAAGTGATTGCGCAGCCTCCTATCGAACCCAGCGCGCCAGAAAACAGGCCAAGTACGATGAGGAATGGGGAGAATTAAATTCCACCCGAATGCGAAAATTGAGTTACGCACGTCCAGAAATGTAGCTTTATAGTAAATTTTTTATCAAATAATACTCCCTTTGGGTATGAAATCCACTGCAACTTTCTAGATGGCTAAACCGACTGCTAAACGCTCGCCCCCCCCTATCGAAGCTATCGACCTGTTCTGCGGGGTCGGCGGCCTGTCCCACGGTCTGGCCCGTCAAGGAGTCAAGGTCATAGCCGGCTTTGATTTGGACCCGGCCTGTGAGTATCCATACACGGCCAACCATCCCGGCTCGCAGTTCGTGCATGGCGACGTAGGACAAGTCACAGGCAAGCAACTGACAGCACTATGGTCACCCGGTGCAATCAAGCTGCTCGCTGGCTGTGCGCCGTGTCAGCCGTTTTCGAGCTATGCGAATACGGCCACCGTGGACAAAGCCAAGTGGCGCCTGCTGAAAGAGTTCGCCCGGTTAGTGGAAGAATGCGTACCCGATCTAGTCACCATGGAAAATGTGCCTGGCCTACTAGGCACGGCACCGTTTAAAACTTTCCTGCGCACGTTAAAGCAGGCCCAGTATCACGTGGCATACGGTGTTGTGAATGCTGCTGATTACGGTGCTCCACAGCAACGTAAGCGTCTAGTACTAGTGGCGTCCAAGCTCGGGGGGGTTGATTTGCCTAAGCCAACGCACGAAGGAGCATCCAATTGGGTGACCGTTCGCGACGCGATAGGGCATTTGCCTGCTCTCACTGATGGCGAACAATGCGCAAAAGACCCGCTACACCTGGCTTCAGCTTTATCGCCGCTCAACCGCCAGCGCATTCGTGCCTCACGCCCAGGTGGCACGTGGCGCGACTGGCCTAGTAAGCTCGTAGCCGAATGCCATCGGCGCGAAAGCGGAAAACACTCTACTGGCGTGTACGGACGAATGGAATGGGACAAGCCGGCCCCGACCATGACGACACTATGTAACGGGTATGGCAACGGTCGCTTCGGTCACCCACAGCAACACCGTGGAATTTCGCTGCGCGAAGCGGCCGTCTTTCAGTCCTTCCCCGATGACTATCTTTTCGTTCAAGAAGACAAGCCTGTGGTCGTAAAGACCCTTGCGCGCCTGATCGGCAACGCTGTGCCCCCCAAGCTAGGTGAGGCAGTAGCGCGGTCGCTCTACGCTTCTATCGCCGCCTTGACCGGTACAAATGCAGCGAGTGCGACCGGTGCAGCCAAGTAGCGTCTGTCCTTTAGAAACGCGTTGACCTCCGATGCGACACGCCTGAGCGTGCGAAATACTGCGAGCACTTCCTGACGCAGCTCTTCGAATGCCAGGCCCTGCCCTAGCTCCGAAAAACTCAGTTCGCCGTGAGCCAACTGGTTACGTCGCCCCTTTGTGTATTGAAGCGCAGAGTGAGTTAGGCGAGGCGGCGGCTTTTTCTCTTCGGCCTTGAATACACCGAACCGGCGCAACTGATTGAAAATTGCCAGGCCGTCAACGCTACCTGATAAGCCGGCCTCACGTTTTTCACGTTGGCTACTGTCTTGCCAGTCGTTCAGCCAAACCTGAAAAAGGTATTCCTGAAGTGGTGAGCGGATGTTGCCTTGTGTCGTGGCTGTTGGGTTTGCCTGAAAGTGTCGCGCGACCATCGACATAAGTTGTGCATTAAGCTGGTCCATGCCTTGACAATTCATGCCGATAGTATCGTGCATCTCATCTAACAGCTGCACCATACATGCTTCCATCACGCTGTACAGCAACAGACTTACGTTAGCTTTCAACGTATGGGTAAGTGCTTTGTCCAACGGAAGTTGCAGGCGTCCGTCCGAGGCGCTGATAAATGCGTCCTTCTCCAGTGCCATCTGCAGAAACCGCAGATACACCTTCAGCTCGCGAGCACGAGAGCGTAGAAGCGCTTGAGTTAAGGGCACCAATTGCATCATACGAACAACTCCTGCTGATCGGGTTCGTCGTCAGGTGCATCGGCGTTAGCACTGGCTTCAACGAGGTCCGTATCTGGATCCTCTTCTACGTCCTTGTTCAACAGGTGATCACGCACATAGTGAATGCGATTGAGAAGCTTGGGACGCGAATTGCTGGCGTCCGATCGCGTATGCTTAATAAACTCAGGACTATCTAGCCAAGCTGTGACATTTGCCGGCTGCAACCCGGGCTGCGCCCGGAGGGCGAGAGTCACGCCGACAGCGATCGCTTCGAAGCGGATGCGCGGCACTGTGCTGTAACCCTCACGTTTGAAACCATTCGGAAAATGTTGCCGCACAAACTCTAGCGCACACTGAAACTCGGCCGACATCGTCTCAAGCTCGCCGCTAGTAGCGTGCTTGTTCCGCTCCTTTAGATAGTCGGTCAGAAACTGGTCGACGCTCTTCTGGAATGCCGTGTAGTTGTTGGCATAGGCAAAGTAGCGCAACGCCAACTCTTCGTATTCTTTACGCTTTGCATTGCGATCGCTCAGGGGGACCATATCTTTAAATAGCTGTCGACCGGCACACTCAGTGATCATCTTCATAAAGGGCCCGTCTTCCACCCCTCGGCGTACTTCCATGCTGGTGAGCTTGCTGCCACCAGAATTGAGGCGATCGAACATTTCACGGCGCGCCTGCTCGTCCGCCTGCTCTGTGAGTTCGATAACGCGGACCGTTGACCGTTTAAAGCGCAATTGTCTCGGTTTGGCGAAATCGGAAAAGACGAGGCCATTTGCTGTCGTTAGGCGGGCCAAGTTTTCCAAGCGCAACCGACCCGAAAGAAAATTATCCAGAGTGCGCAAGCGTTGCGAACCATCTATGACTTCCAAGCTCCCCTCTCGGTCGCCAGATCCGATATCTGCCGCAAAAATAAAAGGGACGGGGAGCCGGATTAGAATAGATTCGATGAAGCGAGATTGTTGTTTTGCAGTCCATACCATTTCGCGTTGATAGTCTGGTATGAATACTTCGGACGTGTCCGTTTCGCGACCGTTGGTGAATTTTTCGACCAACACTTCGATCGGCCATTCGCGAATTTCATAGTCCGTGATTTTCTGTAACTCGGCGATTTGATCCTCGACCAAGTTAGACTGAGGAAAATTAGGTAACGGCAGAGTTTCTTGGTTCATAAATTTATTCTGAACGGAATAATATATCCAGCTTTTCTCAACGTGCGCTGCAGATAGCCGCGCAAAGGACTAGCCGCAGTAACATGCTCCATCGCGAATAAATGCGGTTAGAGCCGACACCGTCTGATCTAGACGCGAGGCCTTTGTTTCACATTCCCAGACTGTAGCAACCCTCCACCCCTGCCCTTCGAGTTCCACGACTTTGCGGGCATCCCGAGCTCGGTTGGCAGCGATTTTCTCGGACCAAAACTCTCGATTGGTGGAAGAAAGCCGACCTGCCCTACATTCGTGCCCGTGCCAGAAGCAGCCGTGGACAAAGACCACTGTTCGGTATTTAGGGAATGCCATGTCCGGTCGACCAGGAAGCGCCGCGGGGTGAAGAACATAACGCAAGCCTTCCGCATGCAACCGCTTTCGCAGACGCACTTCGGGAACTGTGTTCTTTTGGCGAACACGGGACATCAGCTTGCTGCGCGCTTCCTTTGTCAACGTATCGATCATGCGGCCTTATGTCACTACATGCGATCGAGGTGAACTGCAACTCTTTAACATCCCTTTCAGTATGCAATACGCAGGGATGTTAGGCCAGCCCCTAATCGCACCGGTGGCGATGCACGTTGACCCACTCCCGACACTTCTGATGGTGCCGGCATCCTGATCACATCACGATCGACGAACCGCCGGATCTGCACGTGCGGACAGACACGCAAGTGGCTGCGAAAGCTGTTGGCGACAACGTTACCGAAATCCGCGAGCGCGACATCGACTCTATCGAAGCCAGAAATTCTCACACACATATCACCCGCTTGAGCATCCATTCGGAATGCCTGGGTAACGCCGCTTACCCTGAATCCTCAATAGGCTGATATATGAACCACTCCCCTTCCTGTCCCCGCTGCAATTCATTGCGCATCGCCACGCGTGACTACGCCCGCAAAACCGGTGGTGCGGTCGGTACCGTCGCCGGTGCCGCAGGTAGTGCGGCCGCAGCGTTTGGCGGTGCCGAAGCTGGCGCGGCGCTCGGCATGATCGTCGGACCAGTCGGCTCAATCTTCGGCGGCCTGGCTGGTGGAATCCTCGGTGCACTGTTCGGCGGCGCTGCCGGGTGTGCAGCAGGCTCCGCTGTCGGAGAACAGATCGACGAACGCGTGCTCAACAACTACGCCTGTCTGGAATGCGGTCACACGTTCAGCAAGCCGTCTACAACCTGACACCCTCCCGCTCTTTCGCTTCTCCCCTCGTCCACTCAATGCCTACAGCCCTGGTGGGCTGTAGGCATTTTTGCGTTCTGTTTCTCTCACTCATTTAAATCAGGATCTCAAAATGCATCTCGTATCCAGCATGGCGTTCGTGAACGACACCCCGTGGCACGGCCTCGGCAACCAGCTCGCCCCCAACCAGCCCATCGAAGTCTGGAAGAAGCAATGCGGCATGGACTGGAGCATCGAGGAAGCCGAAGTCCGTTTCGTCTCCGGCATGGCAGGCTCATCCCTCGGCTCGATCCACGCATTTCCCGAACAGAAGGTGCTTTACCGCAGCGACACAAAGTTGCCGCTCTCCGTCGTCTCATCGCGCTATCAGGTAGTACAGCCGGAATCCATTTTGGAGTTTTACCGCGATTTGACGGAGGTCGGCGGGTTCGAACTGGAAACTGCCGGGGTCCTCAAGGACGGCAAGAAGCTTTGGGCACTCGCCAAAACCGGCCAGAGTGCAACACTCAAGGGCCGTGATCGCGTAAATGGCTATCTGCTGCTTGCGACCGCATGTGATGGGTCGCTCAGTACGACCGCGCAGTTCACGTCGGTACGAGTCGTGTGCAACAACACGCTGGCCATTGCGCTCGGCGACAGTACCGGCGCGGTCAAGGTGCCCCACCGCTCGCAGTTCGACGCACAAGCTGTCAAGCGTCAGCTCGGCATCGCGATCTCTTCGTGGGACGGATTCATGGCCCGTATGAAGGCGCTGAGTGAATGTCCGGTCAACGATACCGCTGCTGAAACCTTCCTGCGTCGCGTGCTGACCTACCCCACCACTGGTGCCAGCACGCCCGTCGCAGCAACCAACGACAGCGCGATCAAGGCCGTGCAGGAACTGTTCGCCGGTCGCGGCAAGGGCGCCGACATGGCATCCGCTGCCGGTACGGCGTGGGGCCTACTGAATTCGGTGACGGAATTCGTCGATCACCACCGCCGCGCCCGTTCCGACGACAACCGGACCGACTCGGCCTGGTTTGGCGCCGGTGCCGCCCTCAAGCAGAAAGCTTTCGAAGAGGCCATGCGATTGGTGGCCTGAATCCATGCCCCCTTTCCCACTCATGCCTCACGGGGTCTCCCCGCTAGGCATTTTCATTTGTGGAGGTACCGATGTCATTGCCTGAACCCATGGAGCGTCAACGCAGCCGACCGGCATTGCGGCTCGTCGAGACGAAGGACATGCCGCGCGAGGACTGGCTTGAAGTCAGGAAATCCGGGATAGGAGGTTCCGATGCGGCGGCAGCCGTCGGGCTCAGTCCGTATCAGTCCCAGCTCGAACTCTGGCTAACGAAGACGGGCCGGGAGGAGAACCTGCCGAAACCCGATCCGGACGATACGACCGAGCCCGTTTTTTGGGGTCACCTCCTCGAACCCATCGTCGCTGCGGCTTACACCAAACAGACCGGCAACCGTGTACGGCGCGTCAACGCGGTTCTTCAGCATCCCACGATTCCGTTCATGCTCGCAAACGTGGATCGCGAAGTCGTGGGAAACCGCGACGTGCAGCTGCTCGAATGTAAAACCGCTGGCGAATTCGGTGCACGGCTCTGGCGGGATGGCGTCCCGGAATACGTGACCCTTCAGGTCCAGCATCAGCTCATGGTCACGGGCAAGCAGGCCGCCGATGTCGCCGTATTGCTCTGTGGCCAGAAGCTCGATGTACATCGCATCGAACGCGACGATGCACTGATCGCCCGACTGGTCGAACTCGAAGCGGCGTTCTGGCGCTACGTCGAAACCGATACGCCACCGCCTGCCGATGGTTCGGAATCGGCAGATCGCGCGCTGCGCTGCCTGTATCCGGGCGCGGGTGGCACGGTCGACTTCACGGATGACCGTCGCCTGTCGTCGGCGTTCGCTGACCTGGTCGCTGTACGGGCCGATATCGAATCGCGTCAGGCCATCGAAGCGCAGCTCAAGCAGCAGCTCCAGCAGGCCATGGCCGAGGCCGACCGGGCACAGTTCGAGACGGGTTCGGTGTCGTACAAGCGCAGCAAGGACGGCTCAGGCGTCGATCTCAAGCGCCTGCTCGCCGATCACCCCGAGCTTGCCTCCCGGTACGCCATCACGAAACCCGGTTCGCGCCGATTTCTCGTATCGACCTGATCCGCTTTTCCATTCCCTCTACTTAATCTACAGGAGCCAGACATGCTTAAGGGCCTTGCGATAGTGCCACCAACAATAGGGAGGATCTCGATAGGCAGAGTTGTCGAGAAGAACGGCAAACGCCTCCCCGAGAAAGACGATCAATTTACCCTCACGACTCAAATCCAGCAGCGTGGTGAATGGCTTCTGCACCCACTCAACGAAACCCTGCGCAAGGCTAATACCGGCAAGCTGCGCGCCATCCCCGTGCGCTTCCTGTTCAACGATCCCGACCTGAACCTGCGAGCGGAATACTCGTCTTTCGACCGCGATACCGGGCGGCCAGTCTGCGTCGGTAATGGCGAAACCTGCCGTCGCGCGGGAGACAACGGTATCGAGGAACTGCCCTGCCCATCACCAGACGCGTGCGGCTTCGGCAAGGGCGGTGCCTGCAAGCCCTACGGGCGGCTCAATGTACTGATTGGAGACGAAGACGAACTCGGGAGTTTCACGTTTCGCACGACGAGTTTTAACTCGATCCGCACATTAGCGGCTCGCCTGCACTACTTCGCCGCGGTATCTGGCAACCTGCTCGCCTGCCTGCCTCTGGAACTGAAGCTGCGCGGCAAGTCCACCACGCAGAGTTACAGGAGCGCGATTTACTACGTCGATCTCTGTGTACGAGCGAGCAGCACGCTCGAAGCGGCAATTACCGAAGCGCGCGAACTGGACACACGGCGCAAGGCCGCTGGCTTCGACCAACAGGCACTCGATACCGCCGCGCACGCCGGGTTCAGTAACGGCGCATTCGAGGAGAGTATCGAGGATGGCGGCGCAGTCGTGGACGAGTTCTACTCACAGGAAACGCCTGGTGACGCGCCGCACGATGCCCGCGCATCCCCCGCAGCGGCAAGCGAGTCGCCGCCGTCAACGCTGCGCGACAAGATGGAACGCAGGGCCGCGCAGCTCGGCGTCAAGGCAGCATGATGCGTCGCACTGCGCTTGCCCTGGCGGTCGTGGCGACGACGACGGCGCTCAGCCTGTCCGTTCTGGCAGGCTGGCAGCGTGGTGGATCACTGCCGGAGCGAGTCGCCTGGGTAGCGATCGGCCTGGTGCTCGTCACGAGCGCGCACCTGTTACCGGCACTACTTCGGGAATCGTCGTTCCTCGTCCGCAGCATAGGTAGCGTTCTATGGGGAGCATGCCTGATCACCGCGTGTTTTGGCCATGCGGTTTTCTTCGTGACGGCCCAGCAGCATGCGGGAGAACTGCGGGCGTCAACTGTCCCTGCGCCTCCCGTTCCGGCATCCAGTCGCAGTCTCACGACGGTCATGTCGGATCGGGCGAATGCGACGGCACAACTCGCCACGGCTAATGCCCGTTACTGCGTTGGGAACTGTGCCTCTCTCGAAGCCCGTCGCACGACGCTCGCCGCCAGGGTCGATGCGTTGAACGCCGAAGCGGACGACATTCGACGCCAGCAAGTCGCGGACGACCGGACCGCAGCCCGTCGCGACGCGTTACGCGCCGATCCGGTCACGTCACGACTCGCTGCGTTACTCGGCATACCCGTCGCACGCATCGACCTGCTGTTCGGGTCGCTGTTCGCCGCCGTGCTGGAAGGGGTCGCCTGCCTGCTCTGGGTGGTTGCCCTCCGGCCATCATCGTTACCTGTCGTAACAAGAGTCGCGACGTCCGAAGGCACAACGGCTACGGGTCCTGTGGCCACGACTCCACCCACGATCGCAACAGTCGCGAACGCGCCCGATCCAGTCGTCGCGCCGGTCACGGTAAGTCACACCGATGCGGCCGTTAGTCGCAAAACTGCCTCACCCCGTCGCAGCGGCATGAGGAACAGTCACGTCCAGCGAAACGATCGGCGGTTGTCATCATCGACCTCCGAATCCACGGACGTGCACCTGGCGCAACTCGCTCGCGACGTTGCAGCCGGGATCGTCCGACCGACCGTCGCTGATATCCGCCGTCATCTGGGTTGCTCCCAAGCGAAGGCGGTCGCCCTGCGTCGCCAGTTCATTGAACTCAACGTAACGGCATAAAAGTGCGACCTCGCGCCTGACTTCCATGCCGGTTATCTCCCTTTTCTCTTATTTCGTCATGAAACATGGACCCAACCAGTCTCGTCCCCAGCATCAGCATTACCAATCTCGCCAACCAGCGCACCGCCGTCGTCGAACGCGTGCATGCCGCACTCGATCTACTCGGCGAAGCCCAGCAACTCGCGAAGGCCGCACATCTCGGATTCCCACGGCTTGTCCTCGACGAAAGCTACGGGTGTCGCGGTCGCCCCACCATTACCGGAGAGTATGCAAAGCGCGATGAAGCGGCAGCCGCCATCGTGCGCATCGTCGACATACGCGGCTGGGATTACCTGCTGTCCGAATCGGGCCTGCGCACCTTCATGGATGCCACGGCCCGCGAGCAGTGGAGCCACCAGATTGCAGAAGGCGACGTGCCCGCACTCACAGCCGACAACATCAACGCCACTTTCACCCAGCTCTATGGCGCGCGCGGTGACATGTTCGAACGGGGCGTCCTTCAATGCTTCCGGCGACTGTCCTGGAATTACCGGACGAACGAACCGTTCCGTTTCGGCAAACGCATCATCGTGAGGCACCTGCTTTCGCAAGGCAGCACGAACCACCGCATCACCAACGAACTGGACGACCTGATCCGCGTGTTCAGTGTGCTCGACGGCAAGCCCGAGCCGGATCACCGGCATGGGGCGTATTACCTCATCTCCGACGCCCGGCGAGAGCGGCAGACCGAAGCCGCGAACAGCTATTTCCACCTGCGCTGGTACAGGAACGGTAACGGGCATCTGACGTTCAGCCGCACCGATCTGGTTGACCAGATGAACCGCATCCTCGCGAAGCATTACCCGAACGCGCTCGCCTCCGAGGCGCGGTAGCTCCCGTCACCGGACGCGTCCTTCGCCCGGCTTACTTTTTTCTCACTTTCAGCGACACGCTATCCGGTCGATCCGGAGGCCTGTGCTCGTCCGTCTTCTGGAGAATTCGCCATGAATCAGCCTACCCGACTCAAACCGCTTTTCCGTCCGGGACGCCTGCTCGTCGCGCCGGATGCGCTCACGGCACTCCGTGCGAACGGCATCCCCGTCGTCAGTGTTTTACTCAGGCATGTGGCGGGCGACTGGGGCTCGGTGTCAGACGAAGACTGCCAGCAGAACGACCTGTCAGTTGCGGCAGGCCTGCGCCTGATCTCGCTCTACCGTCTGCCAGACCAGACCCGCATTCTCGTCATCACCGAGTGGGATCGCTCGAACACGACCATCGAACATCTTGATGACGTCGTGCCCGACAGCGCGGCACGCAAGGACCCGCCCGCGACTCGTCGCTACCGGAGCCTGCTGCGCTTGATCTCTGGCGGCGTCGCCGCATTCGCCCGGCGTTCGCCGGTCGGTGCCAGCGACACACCGTCCAGCGGCGCAAACAGCGACGCCAGCGTGACGTTCAATGAATGGCAGATGTTCGCCAAGGTCTCGACGGACGGATTGGCAATACCCCTCTCGATCGCCGAGATGTATGTCCGGTCAATGTGCGCTTCAAAGGCAAGCGTTTCCTGCGACTTCCCGGCCGCATGCCGGCATTCCTTGACCCGCCTGCCGAGGGCAATCGAGATCGGGGCGGGCCGGGCTACAGGAGGAGTTGGGCGCTTCGCAGTCATGGCGTGCAGGATGCCCGCCCGTCGACTGATTCACGACGCTATAAACTCTACACTTAATGTCGTGTTTACACTTCATTTTCTCCGCATCTAGCCGATATTGAGGGTTGTGGGCTCGCATCCAAGCTATCCCGCGCCCATCTCTGTCGAGTAAACACTACATCCAAACACTTGAGGAAGCTACACCGTGCAGAAAAACAAGCTCAATACGGGGATCACGAAATTCGCGCTCGGCGCGTCCATGTGCGCGGCGCTCGTCGCCTGTGGCGGGGGCAACAGCAGCAATTCGGGCACCAGTAGCCCGAGCGTCACCACGAACGGTACGGCCGCGGTCGGCTCGGCGATCGTTGGAGGCACCGTTTCGCTCAAATGCGCGTCGGGCGCAACGGCGTCGGCGACGACCGTCGCCGATGGCACATATTCCGTTACCTTGAAGTCGGCAGACTACCCGTGCGTCGCCCAGGTATCGGGCGGGCAGGCGAATGGCGCAGCCCTCGCGTCGGCGCTGCACTCGGTCGCCGCCGCACCCGGCACAACAAACGTTACCCCACTGAGCGATCTGATCGTCGGCGTGCTGGGTAATGGAAATGCAGCGGCGCTTGATGGAGCTACATCGAGCGCGCTGTCGAGCACGATTACGGCTGAGAATCTGGCGAGTGCACTCACGAAGGTCCAGACGGCAATCGCAACCCTGCCGGGCAAGCTGACGATTGCGAGCGGCTTCAATCCGCTGAATTCTCAATTCAGCGTGGGCGATGCCAATGACGCGCTGCTTGACCAGTATGCGGCGGCGCTGAGTGCGGCCGGCTTGACGCAAGCCGATGCGGTCACGCACACCGCCGCTGGTCAGGAACTGACGCTAGCAGCCTATACCACCACGGCCTTCACCACGCCTTATACGTCCTTCGGTGCCGGCTGGTCGAATAATCTCGACGGCAAAACGGTGTTGTCGATCCCCGATCCGCTGCGCGGCGCATTGTCGGCGGAGGTCAACGCCGACGCGACGACCGGCAATCTCACACTGGTTGGCACTACTCCGTTCACCGGCATCGTCAGTCTGCTCGACAATCGCGTCGGCACGCTTTGCGTGTCGGGCAAAGGTCAGGCCAGCAACGCGCAGCACTCGCTCTACGTCTACGTGTCGCCGGACTTCACGCAAGTCACCGATCTCGCGGAAATCAAGAGCGCGCTGCTGAACAACAGCTGGGAGACCTACGAGGATTGCACGAAGGACAGCATCACCTACACGACGACCGCGACCGGCCTCACCGTGACCTATAGCGATGGATCGAGCGACGCTGTTGCCGACGCCGATTTTAGCGAGGCCGGTAACGTTGAAGCTCGCCAGACTGCCAGCGGCGTCGCAATCGGCACTTCCGTCAGCCGTAGCAGGCTCTACAAATACACCGACCCGAACAGCGGCAAAACGACTTACGCCACCGTAGAAACCAGCAGCGATAAGGATTCGACCGATCTGGCCTACGACCCGACCAAAGACCTCAACAACATCATTTTGAGCGTCTCGCAATAAGCCCCTGTTAGTCGTGCTCCGCTGTTTCAGCGGGGCGCGGCTGCATCTTCCCGGCGCAGCGGCTACTTCGAGCCTGCGGTGCTTTTCTCTATCTGACGAGCGCGATTCCATGAGCGCGTGCGCCAGTCTCACTTCACATTTACCGATGAAAATGAAATTCACGACGCTTGCTGCGGCGGCGTGCCTGAGCACGGCCCTGGCCGGTTGCGGCCATTCCGAAGTTGAAACGGTCAAGGCAACGACCGTTCCCCAGGACTCCACGCACACCTACGACACGGCCCTGTCGAATCGCGCCTCGTGCGAGAAAGATAGCTGGCGCTCATTCAAGGACGACACGAACCGCTTGGTCGTCGAATACCGTTGCGGTCTGAAGAACGGTGCACAACTGCTTGCCGCGTTCCGTCAGCAGAAGATCGCCGATACACAGCACGATTTCCAGGGCTATTACAACGGCCTCGATCAGACGGCAGAAAGCATCCGCCAACGGAATCCCGAGGCTCTGGAAAAACAGCTCGCCGAGGCCCAGAGTCAGCTCGCGCAGTTGCAGGCCAATGGCGCGCCGCCGGCGGATACGCCGGCGGCGCTGAAACAAGGTATTGTCAATCGCGATAGCGCGATGGAGGCGGCCCAATCCTCGGTCGAGCGGGCACAACGGGAACTGGACGATGCCCGAAGCAACCAGACCGGCGTACAGCAGGAGCGCGTCCGTTTCGAGCAGCAGGAGAAGGATGCGCTCGCGCAGATCAACAAAACATACGGCGGCGTAACCGGGGCAAGCGAGGTGTTCCAGTGGTACGTTCGAGATCGCGATGTCGTGCCCGCATGGGTCGGTGTCGAACTGACGAAGCAGGACGGCAGTACCGCGCGTCGCGACCGGAACTGGAACCAGACGATGGGCGATCTGCTCAACCATCGTGGCGAAGATCACGTTCACGCGGTGCTCACCGTCCCGGACGATATAGTCCCCGGACAGCACGCTGCAGCAAACTGAATCGGCAGCGACGACGAACGCCGGGCCGGTTTAAGCCAGTTATCTGGCCAGGCAGAGCATCTATGCCGCCCGGACAGGCGGCATTTTTTTGATGGGCGAAGCGCATTGCACTCGTACAGACCGTACGGGCCGATGGCTTGGCAGTCATCGCTCCCGGGTCGCGTCAATTTCAGCTGGAACAGTTAATTCCGCTATTCACGCCTCCACGCCATAAGGAGGTCGTCGGCACACAGATGACGACCGGGCTGTGTCGAACGGCATCCTTACGTCTGCAGTCTAATATTGAGCAATAAAGGTAGTGATTTCGTCGTCAGAAGGTTTTTCAGCATCGAGTTCCTTTTCCATACCTTGCACCGGAGTATCTGGTCTGAGGCTCGGCAGCTGGAATGCCTGACCGTCAAGAAATTTCAGCAACGAGACAGAAAGCTCGAGAATATTCACCCATCGATCTAGCAAATGAAGCAGACCAGCCAGCTGCATCGTTTCGATTTCCACTTCCGACGCACCGGAAGGACGTGCCCGAGGCGAATGCTTGAAGATAACTTGACGGTTATCTGTCGTGTTGCATTCATTAAAACGGCGAATTTCATCATCCAATCGCACCAAAGCGCCGTAAACTGGAGTTTCCTGAAACGAATCTGAATCGAGATCAAATTCAAGAAACGTAGAACGCGTCAAAACTTGAGGTAGGACGATCGGATGAAATTTGCGGCCCATCAAATGAATGGCGAGCGACGATGTAGTATTCCATCGCCGCGTAGAAACGGTAGTGAATTCGGCATTTCTTGAGTCGAGATTTATCGGATGTTCTAGGTGGAATCTATCGATGCTCCCTCTCGGAGAAAGAACAGAATCGCGCCCCTTGATCACGCATTGTTTAACGAATTCACGTAGCTCGCGTCGCAACAATCTACGCGTGGTCATGTCTTCCACAGGAATCGATGAAAAAATCTGACCATTAAGCGCATCCACAATATCTCGAAATGTGACGAACTGATGAATCCAATTGCCAGAAGGCGCAACGCCTTGACCTTGCACAGCGAGTTTCGTTTCCGCGTTCCGGCCGACTTCCGAAATAAATTTGGAGATGAACTCAGCATCCTCCATAGACTTGCTCTCATAACTGGCAGCACTCTTCTGAATCGCCGGGGCCAAATCTGTCGTTTTGAGATGCTTGCGTTGCGCACTCCTTTCCTCTTTGGCTTGCCAGACTTCAGAGCGCACGAAACTGAGGAGTTTCAGCTTGCCCTGTTTGTGAAGCTCATAAGCTTCACGGTACTCCCGCTGTGTGATGGAAATTCGATTCTGTTCGTCATACCAACCACCAACCCGAGTGCCGATCAAAAGGATGAAGTAGTCGGCTGAGCGTACCGCCTCCAAGCAGGCTTCATAAGAATGCAGATTCAATGGCTTTTGAAAATCGTTGAATTCAGATGCCAGCACAATGAAACCTTGCTCTTCAAGGTAGAACTTCAAGGAAGAGCGCAGATCCTGAAAATCGTAGATCGTGGACGAGATAAAAACAGTTGGACGTTGCATCTGGTCTTGGGTCTGATTGTTGGTTGTTGGGGGCTGCAAAGACGGCTGACTGTCCGCCAGCTGAAAGACTTCCACGGCATGGGGGAACATGCGCCCCGTCAGCAACGACATGATGACCGAATGGCGTAGCCAGTGTGGTCTGCCGCCGGCCTGAGCAAGCTATCTGGCCGAGCCGGAATATGGTGCCACAGCTATCCGGGCGGCATTTTTTTCGGCCCGAGCGTGTCATCGGTTCGTTACCGGGCCACTAGCAGTCTTCCCGCCGTACTCTTGTTCCTTGCAACCGTCACCAATGCAAGCATTAGCTTTCCGACTCTGAGTGGCATGCATCTTCGGACCCGTAGTAAGCCGCTACGGCGCGTCGGCCAAGCCGGCGGAGTGTGTGCTCCGTCAGTTTGGCTTCAAGCTCCGGCGGTTGCCGTCCACAAGCTTCATTCATTCCGATGCAGGCCAACAAACCGCAGAAATCCGAAAGCTCAAGCATATCAATCGCGTCTGAGTCTGGGTGCAACGGCTCGATCCCTCCTGGGGAAAGCCATCGGCTCAACTGAAGCGCACCGCTGTGAACATAGCCACCACTTGCCTTCCAAGAATCGTAGTCTGCCAAATGGCGAGTTGCCTCATTCTTCCTCAACTGCTGGAGAACTGTATCGAGGGTAGGAACGCGAGGATGATCACCGAGCATGTTTTGGATTTGCTCTATCGTTGCAACCTTCAGTGCCCAGATGCCACGAAAGTAGGCCTCAAAAGTAGGGCGAATCAGTGCCGCCGCCGAGCTTCGCGCGCCATGATGTACAAGAAGCATGATTGCCTGCCGATGCTCCAGGGTCTGCATGAACATTGTCATGGCGATAGCTGTCTGAGGCCGGCCAGCAGGGATCGAATCCGGATGGTATCGATCGATCAGATCGCTGACTTCAGTTGAAAACTCGAGAGCCCTCTCGACCTTTTCCGGTGTTGCGCCAAATCGCGCACGAGATTCAAACATATTTTTCCATTGTGTCAGCCGCCGCTCAGAGCGGGTTCTGGCGATGTCGGCTTTCGGTCGGTCCGCGACGCCACCTGTCGGCGGCGGATAGCGCCAGCGAACTTAAGCATGCTACCGGCGCACTCACCGACCCCAAAAAAGGAAACGAAGGCCGTCGTGGGGGCCTTCGCCTGTTCGCATCGAGGAGCAAGAAACCGCGGTATCACGGGACGATCAGGAGATGCGGGTCGATCGGGTTCTCCGGTTCGCCGTGGTCATTAACGAAGGTGAGGATTTTCTCCAGGACCACCGAAAGACACTGCACGGGACGGTAGAAGCCGGGCATGGTTTGGGTTGTGCGCTTGAACAGGCCGGTTTCGACGAGGGCGTCGACCACGGCCGTAGTCGCCTGCATCGTGTCACGATAGGGCGAGCCCTCCGGAAGGCAGCAACGCCGCAACATGGCGTCAAGGCCGTTGATCGGGCCTACCGTTTTGTTGTTGTCGTCACGCTTGGCCTCGAAGTCGGTCAGCTTCTGCGTTTTTTTCGCGATCGGCACGACCGGGAGCACCGTATCCGTCGTGCCGCGACGGCAGAACGCGTGAGCGAACGCGTGAACGTCGATCTTCGCGTCCGGGCCGCCGTGGGGCAGCTTGATGAACAGCTTGTCCGCGCTCAGCAGCGACTCGGGCACGAAATCGGACACGGGCGCCGCGTTAGTCGTGCCGACGCGCACGTAGTCGCGCTCGAATTCATCGACGGGAATAATGACGTGCGTGCGGGTACCATCGCTGGCATTGGCATATTGAATTGGGGGCATCATTGCTCCGTTTCAGCTTTAATTACCCTCAAGATACCCTAAAAATACCCCGAAACACCAGTGCGATTGGCTTATCGGCATCACAATCCCGATAGCCAATGCCTCGACGCAGCCCGATCGGCCAGACATGGCCGCCAAGCGGCGGCGCAAACATCACGCGGGTGCGCGATAACGAGGCATCAGGGATAGCGGTCAACGCCGTCGCGCTTGACGGATTAATGTTCATCCCCTCCACGATGCCGGACAGCGGAATTATGGCGCGGCTCGTTACAAACTTTGGAATGGGATGGTTATCGGGTAGCGTGCAGCGAAGCTGAAGAACGCACCAGCGATCAGCAACGATGTGTAGGCCACTCTTTGAGATTCCGCGAGCCCGACAGATAGTTGTGCGAAATCGGTTCGGGATGAACTATCAGGCCCTATTGCATGCCTATGGCGCGGATGATAATCTTTGCCTACTAGGAATTTATGGCTTGTCTTCGTGCAAGCCCATGTAAAGCCCGCGCTCGGGCGCGGTGGCGTTGCACGCCACTGTTTGAACTCAAAGTTGGGCCCAAAGCCCAAGTTGCGCCTTGAATTTTTGAAGGCATGAGCGCTCTACGACCAGGTAGAGCGACCGTCGCCGTGTTCTACGGTTGACTGGAATTCTGAATTCGTAACGAGTTGCGTCCAGGCAATCCCCGTTGTCGTGCTTGTTGTATTTGCACTGCGGGTGGCCCAGCGGGACATAACTCCCTGAAACGCTGAAGCAAACGCTTCGGCCCGTTCAATCCGTTTTAGTCACGAAAGCGACGGAAAAAACAGCTCCTGCATTCGGCTGGGCGAGCTGCCGGCCGCTTTTTCCCATCCACTCATACCCGAGGATCTCGGCCATGAGCAGGCTTCTCTGTATCTGCGTGCTGGTCTTGCTGCTGATCTTGTTCAGCCAGCCGGCGTTATAAAAGTAGTGGGCGGCGCGCACCCCTTCATAGAAAAGGGGGCGCGCCGCCCACTACCACCGCAGCGAAACAGAAGCCGCACTTTCGATAGCGATACAACAGTGACTTTGAGCCCCGATGCGTGCGAATCGCCAGGCCGGCGTGCACGAGGCTGCCATTGCGACGACAGATCACTTCCGACGCAAACCCCAAAGGTTCGCACTAAAGAAGTCGCCGGTGCGCAGCACGATCGATATCAGCTATTCAATCCTCGACGCAAACTCATTCGATGCCGGCACGAAATACGTGACTATCGGGCAATCGCAGTAACCTCTCGGCAGCTTATGCTGCGTCGTTCCAATCGGGGCGGCGGCGTTTTCCTCGGCGCGGAGGCTGGTCCTTCCCGCCTGCTGCGCCTTTTTACATCTGGCGATAGCTGCCCTTCGCAGCCTATACGCCGATCTCGACGAAGCATATTCCGTTCATGAACATGAAATCCATGACCGATGTTCATGCTGTAGGGGGCCGACTCGATAGGCTCGAGCCAGTGGTTGCTGTCCATCAGAATGGAGACATGGAGCTGGCATAAATCCGTCTGCGGCCGGCGGTTAGGCTGGCCGCAAGTCGATTGCTCCAACCGGCTCAAGATGAAGCGAGTACAACATCCCGCAGCGCACTCAGCAAGGGTAAGAAAAAGTACCCGCCTCCGCTGGGTGACACGAACTGCTTGTGAGCCTGCACCTCTCCTGATTGGAGTTGAGCCCCGAAGAGATGGCAGCGTCTGATGCTGTCCAGCGTCGCGGCATTTTGGCCAACGATCATATCGTTGCCGCCAGGACCGCGTGGACGCGATAGACAAGAAAGCTGCCGTTTCTCATCCATGGTTCGCAGGACAGGGTTGGTCCTGGTATTAGCGGGTCGACGCCGGAGACAGGATAGCCGAGGACGAATTCGCCCGGCCAGACGAGGTCTTGACCCGGATAGCCGTAGAGCCAGAAATCAGGAAGATCGCCGGGATCGATCAATGCCTGAGCGTCGCTCGGCAAGTCTCCTAGCAAGGAGACTACACGTCATTGCGTTCGACATGACCTAGAGTCGATGCCCTGCGCTTGCACGTTGCATAGCGTCGCGAACGACTGATGGTTCCTTGATGCCTGCCTCCTCCTTCGCTCTCATCTCTGCCATCCACTTGACGTATGTGTTACGTGATCGCAGGACGCCTTGCTCTGACAGCGTCTTGATGATGTCTGTTTCTTTGATGCCCTCCGCCAGCTTGCTCAGAATACGAGGATAGGCCTTCTCGAAGGCGCGCTTTTGTGCGTCCTGCCGGCTGGGCTGCAAGGCATCAAGGGCATTGAACAGCGCCTGTTCGTCAATGACACGCCTGGTTTCTGTCTTCGCCTCCATCAATGTTGCTCCAATTTTTTTGCCTAAAAACACATATCCAAAATGGTTCCCGGCTGGCGAACCATTTCGGATGCGGCACCTCCTACGCGGCCTTGGCCTCAACGTCATCATCGTCATCTGGGAAAACGTCATCTGGTAGTTCGGGCAACCCCTTTGTACGCGGCCGACCTGTGCGCCCCACGAGCGGTTCTGGCAAATGCCCCGTCATGAAGGTCTTGCTCTTCGGAGAAGCCTTCACACGCACGAACTGATCTTTTTTTGCCAGGTACATTAGCGTACGCATCAGGTTATCGCGCTTCTCGACATCGTGATGGTCGATCAGGCCAGTGCCTGGGTACTTGTAGGTGCCGCGATTGCAGTTATGGTAGTAACCGCGCCCGCCCGTCACATCCACCCAGTATTGCCCGATCAGGTCGCCCAGCCACTCGTGCTGCTTGACATGGGAACCGTCGAAGATCAGCGCCACGTGTAGGTGATGTCCGCCCGTGCTGGAGAACTCGATTGAACAAACATAACCCACCATGTGGCGGAACAACGATTTCTTGCCCCGCATGTTGTCCTTGAAATGGCGCCAATCCTCTGTCACGGTGAAGATATCTACCCGCGGCAGATCGTGACGACAATCACAATCGTCAATGAGGTCACCGTTGACCAGGGCCATGCGTTCTATGAAATTGCGTTCCTGAAGCCGCTCGTCCCATTGCATCGCCTGAGCAAGGTCGAGGCATGCAGCCTGGCGATACATCAGGTCAAGGCGCACCACCATCAGGCGCGCATAGCGCTCATGCAAGGCGTTGATATACACCGTCAAGCGCTTTGCGTTCTCGTCAGCGTTGCGCTTCCAGTTCTTGATCATCCGTACGACACCGATACGCACGCCTTCGGCACGCAGCGTCATCACGAAGTCATTGCAGATTTCCGCGTAATGTTCATCCGCAATGGCACCGAATACGGCATGACATTGACGGATACCGTGCGCGGGGTATACGCGATGGAATAAGGCCAGGTCAGGGGACAAGGCCAGCCCATCGAAGATCAACCGATCGAATGAGGGCAGCAGCTCCATAAACCCCGCCATCCTCAAAGCGACAACGCTTACTGTGTCGTCATCGTTGCGCTTGATGGTGTAAGGCAGTTGGTCCGTCTCGATCACTTGTCGCATGAATTCGATCTGGGCACTGAGCCCCTTCACGCTGATGCCTATCCGATAGGCTTTCCCATCAAGGCCATAGGCCATGCCCATGTTGCGTTCAAGATTCTCGACTATCCCCAGCACGTCGAACCGTTCATCACGGATGACGTCAGCCTGGGTATCGATACCGTCACTGCTTTGCAGTGCTGCATCATCAGGTGACTGATCTTCGTCAGGAGCATTGGTCATGCTCCAGTCGTCAACATGGTCTGTGTCAATGAAGTCTTTCATTTCTAATTTTCCTGTTGATACGTTATATTGATTAATAATCCTAATAAAAACCAGAAGTCCATCTCTACCGCTCTCATGGCAAAGACCGGAAGGTTTTCGACGGAACGAATGTAACGAATGAGGATTGATGCGCTGTGCCGGTATGCGCAAACGTCCGCAAATCCACGGCATAACGCTTCAGAGCACTACATGCCGACGTAGCCCAGGACGTTATCCAGCCTATCGGCTGGTGGTAGTACCTCGATATAGTGCTTCCCCTTCAGCGTCACGATGCGTGCGCGGCCCTGGTTAAATAGCTCCCCAACCGCGCTACGCAAGCGAGTAGTCGTCATGCCGATAACCATGGCAACCTTGCTAGCGTGGTGGTACGCAAACTGACGCATTCCCTGGTCATTCAACCACTGAGCCAGTGTTGCCGCATCACGCACCCGTTGCGGCTCGTGGTCCAGCGGGTCGTGCATCCACTGGTAGGCTTCGAAGTGGTACCAGCAGACCTGTTCCGCCATCTCGACCAGATCCCTCGACACATCCCCTTCTCGCCCCAAAAACACGTGGTTCTTGGCGGCCATGCGGGCAATGTGGCCGGCCAGTTTGGCCAGAAAATCGCGACAGTGCGCAAAGCCAGGCTGCGCCATCAGGTCAAGGTTCCTCTCTTGCAAATCGCGCAGCAGCGCCTTGGCTTGCCTGCCAAAGGCCACGGATGGGAGGTCCTTCCTGCCGGAACGGATGCGGGCATGGAGTTCGTCCAGCATCACGGTCATTCGCTCGCCATGCTGCTCGTGGGCGCGGCCAACAATGGCGTGGCCGGCATCTTCCGAGCCGATCCACTCATCCAGCACGGCGTGATAAAGAAAGCGGGCAGCAAGGCCGCTCGCCTTCAACTCCTCGCCGCGCTTCTTGCAAAACGTCTTGAAGAGCCCGGGCTGGACCATGAACAGCGTCGTCAGGAAACCCCTGATTTCCTTTCGCGGCTCACCCACGCGGCTGTGCTGGATCACCTTGCCGCCGGAGAGATTGGCCAGGGTGGGAAAGTCCTTGGCTCGCAGCATATTGAGCGCCACCGCGCCCTCGTCAACGATCCAGCCCGAAACGAACCAATGCTCCAGGGACCGCAGCACAGCCTGCATGGATGCATCATCTTGCAGCAGCGTCTGGTTGGCGACGGGAAGTGGCTCCTGCGACAGAACATTTGCCAGCAACGCCTCGATGGCTTCCATGTCCTCGCCGTTCGCCACGCATTCCTGGATGACCTTCTCGATATGCGATACCTGCTTTTTCCACACCCGATGCGCGGCCTGTTGCTGATACTGATTCATCGTCGTTTGCGTAGCATGCTTCGCGCACCACCGCGTGATAGCCTCGGTAAGCGGCGCATAGTGGAAGCTCTTGCCGGCGCCCGATGACGCCAGCAAGACTCCAAACGACGAAAGCGGTGCGGTTCCGCCCCCGGGCTTTTCGTACACCGCAAGCCCCGATGCAACGAGAGAACTGACTGCTTCCAACACGGAAGCACCGATGGCGTCGTCCTTGGGAGTCTTTGAGCGCTCTTGCAGCACATCACCCAACAGGCTGGGCAACGCGTCGTAGGGATAGTGTGGAATTTTCATTGCACGCCCCCTCGTTTAACTGCATCACGCATACGCGGGCGCGACTCGATCCAACAAAGCACATCACCCACGAGGGCCACACCTTTCGGGGTATTGCGGCACCGGCGACGCACCTGACCAGGCACGTTGGACATCTCTCCATCCGGATAGATAGGCGTGCCGTTCATGCAACACCGCCCTCGCAGTCGATAGCGGCCTCATTCGCGGCGACGGCGCCATCACGCATGGTCACGATCACGTCGGGCCACAACAAGCGACCATTGGCAAGCTTGGTGGGTACGATCCCTAGGTACGCCCCATTGATGCTGTAGCCTTTGCGAACCGTTTGTGGCTTGACAAGGTTGTTGCTAGCGAAAATTTTCGTATCAACGCAGTGCGCCAACGGCGATTTGTCTTGAACTAAAAAAACCATGATGAACTCCGATCGAACTGACCAATGCGTGGTCGCTACGCGTCACCTACGCAGAACCGCGTGGCTCTGCGTGGATGACGAATCGGATCATGGGGGTGGGGACTAGTGGGGATGCAACAACGAAATGTCGGGGATTTTTCCCCTACTTCCTGTTGGCGTAGGTGTCACGGTGCTTACTGATGATGCGGTCTTGGAGGCTTGCCTTTTTCCAAGCCTCCATGAATTTGGAGTCACCGCGCTCGGAGTTAGACTCGAATAGTTCGTGATGGTGTTCAAGACACCAGTACAGGAGCGTCTTCTTTTCCTCCCGTTTAATTGCCTTGCGATTCAAATTCAGCGAATCGGCACCGGCTTCTATGGCGCGAATCTGCCGCTCCAGTATCGTCAGACCTGAATTGTTATCGGATGAGTTTGCGATCCCGTCGATTTTTTGTGATGGCTGGCCCTGATCATCATGCGCAGCGTCGGGGAGCGCTTCAGCAGCGGCGAATTTCGCGAGCTGCTCTTTCAATCTCGGTAGATCGCCGCCGTCCATTCGCAGCATCTCGAGCCTGATAGCGCCCACATCTGTTGCGGGGGGATGCGCTAGAACCCATGCAACACCCTTGGCACGACGCCTCATCCGATCTGCCACCATCTCAGATTGCTGCTGTTCCGGTTGCCACTCGGCAATGTGATGCAACACCAGTTCCGGGCAGATGTAGCCACTGGGTTTGACTGACTGCTCGGTTTTGATCTTCTCGATGTCAGTAGAGGGCAGAACCGCATACTCGCCGTATCGCAGCCTTGTCTGGAACACGGGCGCGACCCCGTCGGTACTACCCACTAGGTTCGCATGTGGGATGCCGCGGTCGGTCACCGGCCATAAATACAGCCCTTCGTGCAAAACAGGCGTGTAGAGGTCAAGCTTTCCGGCTATCCCTTCGTCCAGCAGATAGTCCGGCTCACAGCTCAGCCGCGCGGCGGCATTAGCCAGTGCCAAGTATTCACGCTTGGGCTGGTCGTCTTTTAGCAGGGTTTCAAGCCAGAACCCGCTCGGTCCCATCAATTCTGTTTTCATCACCGCTGCCTAGGCCCCGTTCATGGCGTATGTCAGCGGCTTAGCTTACCGTGGAACGATGATGGAGATGGATCAGGGCGGATTGAATCCGGTTACACAGCGGTTACACGGCCCGCAGAAACACAAAAGGGTTACAGGAAAATCACCTGTAACCCTTTGATTTTATTGGTGGAGCGGATGAGGATCGAACTCACGACCTTCGCATTGCGAACGCGACGCTCTCCCAGCTGAGCTACCGCCCCAACGAATCACCGATTCTACACACACAAAATCCGTTTTGCCAAGCGTCAAATTTGACCCCAAGCAAACTACTTTGAAGGCGCTCCGGCGAGCACCCAGGCCACAACAGAATGGATATCGCCGGCGCTCATCCCGGGGTGAGAAGGCATAGGAATAGCTCCCCAAACCCCTGCCCCACCGTCCCGAACCTTCTTCTCCAGCTTGGCCTGAGCCCCAGCATCGCCCTTGTACTTCGCGGCGACGTCTAGAAAAGAAGGCCCAACAAGCTTGCGATCCACCGCATGGCACCCCATGCAAGCATTCGCCTGAGCGACCTTCAACCCATCCGGCACAGCAGCAAAAGCGGGCGAAGCGAGACCAAGACCAACCGCAGCAACCACAACCCCACCAACAAACCGCCGCATCACAAAGCCCCCGTATTTCCCGCCTTCGTAGCGGACGAATTCGTCACGGGCGCGGGCGCCTGGTGCTCAATAGGCTGCGAGGTCACGCCCGAATCAGGCACCGCCCCCACCGTCGGCGCATCGGCAGCAGGCGCCGCCGCCGGCGCACTGGGCGCAGCCGCCGTCGCCACCGTCGCCTGTTGCGGGTCGATGTACTGGTAGCACTTCACCACCTGCGTCACGCCCATCACCCCGGCCGTCGCGTTGGCGGCGATATTGCCTTCCTGCGGCGTAACCAGCCCCATGAGATAGATCGTGCCGCGCTCGCTCACCACCTTGAAGTTGTTCGCGGAGATGTCCTTATAGGCAATCAGCTCCCCCTTCACGCGTCCTTCGAGGTACGAGTCGTTCGCGCGCGAAGAGAACGAGCTGGCCGGCTGTACCGCCAGCTCGTTGACGATCGATGCAACGTTCGTCACGGCTCGCACAATGCTCTCGGCCTTCTGCTTCGAGGCGTCGTCGGGCACTTCACCCGTGATCAGCACGCGCTGGTTGAACACCGCCACGTTCACGTGCGCCGTATCGGGCAGTTGCTTGCCGAGATCGGCCAGCGCCTTCACCTGGATCTCGCGGTCTTCCGTTTGCGATCCCACCGTGCGGCGGTCGGTTGCCACCAGTGCTGTGCCGCCCGCCGCGCCCGCCAGCGCCAGGAAGCAGCCCTGCAGGCTTGCGCAGAGCGAGGCTGCGAAGCCGATCGTCAGCGTGGTCCGTGCCAGCGCGCGCGTCATGCCGTATCTGCTCATCAACTTCCCCTCTCTTCGTCTTACGGTGTCAGTCTTCGCCCAGCAGCATCGCGTCGATGCCGTCGCACAGGCAGTGAATAGTTAACAGATGCACTTCCTGAACACGCGCCGTTCGGTCGCTCGGCACGCACAGCTGAATGTCGGTATCGGCGAGCACGCTGTTCACGTCGCCGCCGCCCTTGCCGGTCAGCGCGATCACGACCATTTCGCGTTCGTGCGCTTCCTGAATGGCGGCCAGCACGTTCACGGAGTTGCCCGAGGTCGTGATGGCAAGCAGCACGTCGCCGGGCTGGCCGAGCGCGCGCACCTGCTTCGCAAATACCTGCTCGTACGCGTAATCGTTGGCAACGGCGGTGAGCACCGAGGCGTCGGTGGTCAGCGCGAGCGCAGGCAGGCCCGGGCGTTCGCGCTCGAACCGGCCGATCAGTTCGGCGGCGAGTTGCTGGGCGGTGGCGGCGGATCCGCCATTGCCACACGCGAGAATCTTGTTGCTGTTCGCGAGCGCGGCGAACATCGTATCGACCGCGGCGGCTATCGGGACCGCCAGGGTTTCCATGGCCGCGAGCGTAGTGGCTGCGCTATCGCGGAAGTGCTGTTGAATGCGTTCGACGGACATCGACTCTCTAATCTGTACTGCGGGTATCGCAAAATTTCCGCGCGGTGCGGCGTGCCGCAAGTTTAGCGCACTCGAGGGCGTTCATTTTCACCCTTCTTTCTATTGCGTAAGTTTTAGCTCTCGTGCGCTTCCGGTTGAAACGCGTCGCGCAGCCACACGAGCCGGCCGCTCTCGAACGCGATCACGTCGAAGCGGCACGCGGGCGGCGTTCGCGCTTGCGTGTGCGCTTTCCCATTCGCGTCGGCGGCGCGCCACGTCGCGAGAAAGTAGCGCGCCGCGCGCAGCACGCGCTGCTGTTTGCGCCACCCCACGCTCGCCGCCGCCCCGCCGAATTCCGGCCGCGCGCGGGCGCGCACTTCCACGAAAACCAGCGTGCCGTCGCGCTCACGCATCACAAGATCGAGTTCGCCGCCGCGGCAATTCACGTTGCGCGCGACCAGCTCCAGGCGCTCGCGACGCAAAAACGCCAGTGCGTGCGCCTCGAAACGCGCGCCTGTCGCGCGGCGTTGGGCATTCGACTGCGCCCGCGCGCAAAAGTTGTCGACGCGTGCACTTTCGTTCGCGCCGCTTCCCTCGGGTGTACTCGCGCCCGCGTGGCACAATGTCGGCCTCTTTTCCTGCTTTCGCGCGTTGCGTGTCATGACGTCCCTCTCGTCCCCCTTCGAACTCGCACAGGCCCAGCAATATCCGGCCGCCACGCTGTACGTCGTGGCCACGCCCATCGGCAATGTCGCCGACATCACGCTGCGCGCCCTGCACGTGCTCGGCCTCGTCGATCGCATCGCCGCCGAAGACACGCGCAACACCGGCCAGCTCCTCGCGCGCTACGGTATTTCGAAGCCGCTCGTCGCC
Source organism: Paraburkholderia sp. BR10872 (assembly GCF_040965835.1). Lineage (NCBI taxonomy): Bacteria > Pseudomonadati > Pseudomonadota > Betaproteobacteria > Burkholderiales > Burkholderiaceae > Paraburkholderia > Paraburkholderia sp. BR10872. The sequence goes on along the minus strand of NZ_JBFRCN010000034.1, from coordinate 46,912 downwards.
GTGCACGAACACAACGAGCGCGAGGCCGCGCAGCGCGTGATCGAATTTCTGCGCGCGGGCGAGCGCGTGGCCTGCGTTTCGGACGCGGGCACGCCCGGCATTTCCGATCCGGGCGCGAAACTCGTGGACGCCGTGCGCGCCGCCGGCCTGAACGTCATGCCGCTACCTGGCGCGAGCGCACTCGCAACGGCGCTTTCCTCTGCCGGCGACTGGGTCTCGACCTTCACGTTCCTCGGTTTTCTGCCGCCCAAGCCCAAGCAGCGCGCAGCCGCATTGCAGCCGTTCGCCTCGCATACGCACGCGATGGTGTTCTACGAAGCCCCGCATCGCATCGTCGAAACCGTGCAGTCGCTCGCCGATGCGTTCGGTCCCGCGCGCCGCATCCTCATCGCCCGCGAATTGACGAAGCTACACGAGTCGCTCTGGAGCGGCACCCTGGCCGAAGCGCCAACGTGGCTCGCAGCGGATGCGAACCGTCAGCGCGGCGAGTTCGTGCTGGTGGTGGAAGGTGCGAGCGAGCAGGCGGAAGGCGAAGCCGATCACGACGCGCTCTTGCGCGTGTTGCTTCAGGAAGTACCGGTAAAGGGCGCGGCGAAGATCGCGGCGGCGCTCACGGGCGCGTCGCGCAATGCGCTCTACGCGCGGGCGCTGGAATTGAAGGGAGAAGGCGAGGAAGAAGCGGACGACTGAACCGCGAGCCGACAACAATCAAAAGCACGAGCCAGAAAAACCGAAAGGCCGCCTGAGTCAATCAGGCGGCCCTTCGCGTATACATCCAACTCTGCCAGGCGGTTCAGTCTCAGGCGCGTCGCGGCGCACTCAGCGCCACGCCCAAACGAGATCGCTTAGTGATCGATGTTCGAGTTCGCGGCAAGCATATCCGCTTGCGCGGCCTTCGCTTCCTGGCGCGTGAGGCCTTCGATGTCCACCTTCGCCGTACCCGCGTGCTGCACGCCAAGGAGCTTGGCGGCGGCATACGAGAGGTCAAGCACACGGCCACGTGCGTACGGGCCACGGTCGTTGATCTTCACCACTACCCACTTCGACGTGCCGGGCACGCTCACGCGCACATACGAGCCGAGCGGCAGCGTGCGGTGCGCAGCAGTGAGCGCCTTCATGTTGAAGCGCTCGCCGCTTGCGGTGCGGCGGCCGTGGAACGCGCGGCCGTACCACGAGGCGCGGCCGGTCTGGTGGAACGAGTGGACGTCCGGGCCGTTCTCGTCGATCGCCTCGGCGTTCGCGAGCGAGTTGTCCTTCGCGGTGCCCGATGCGGGCAGCGCAGCGAGCGCGGAGCCGTAGCCCTGCGGCGCAGTGAAAGCGGCGTCCTTCGTGCGAAGGGCGTCGCTGGATGCCTGGTCCTGCTGGGCAGGCGGCACGGCGCAACCGGCCAGAATGGACACGGCTGCGAGACTCCCGAGTCGTCGTCGAGTCAGTCTAAGGTTCATAACATTGCCATCACGTTCTCGAAGCCTGTCCCGCGCCATGTGTGCGCGTTGTCGGAAGGGCTTCGGCGGTCGCGGGCAAAGCTTCGCCATCGCTCGCCTGGAATGAAAAAGGCGAACGCGTGCCAATGCCCGGATGCAGCCCTAATAAGCCGCTAACCGCTAGTTATCTTTCACGTCTGGCGCAACCTGTCCCCGGCAGCCTGACCAGACCCCACATGCCGCCATCGAACGATGAAGCTCGTTCAGGCGCGCCGGAAACTCTCGGCGCACAGGAACGGCGGCGTAGGCCCCACCCAGCGTCACGGCATGTAGGCCGTTGCAGGCGCGTGGCACCTGGCTGGGCAAGACGTGCGGCGTCGAACGGATCGACACCTGATTTGCTATCTTGTAAGGCAGCCTGTTTCGGCCCGCCTAGAACGACAGCACTGCTTGACGGCGATGTATGCGACCTCTTTTTTTACGAAGGTCACACCGCCCTTTGAAAGCACGAATTCCGTGCGTGATGGGTCGCATTATACCCAAAAGTTATTCCTGTCACGCCGGTGCCTCACAAATCTCCATGATTTTTCACTATTGATGTAACAAAGCCGTTCGCCTTGCGCCGCCGCATCCCTTGTCAGACAAGAGATTGAGGCTGTCGCGAGCGGCGTCGGCGGCGCTTCCTGCACCCCGGTACAATCGATCTTTTGGCTGGGGCCGTCGGCACGCGACGTCGATTTCGACGCGTCGCTGTACCCGCCCCGCGAGACCTGAACCCCACGATCCCCGCATGAAAGTCACGCTGATTCCCGTCACGCCGTTCCAGCAAAACTGCTCGCTGCTCGTCGACGAAACGACGAACCGCGCCGCCGTCGTCGATCCGGGCGGCGACCTCGAACGCATCGAGGGCGAGATCGAACGTCAGGGCGTGCAGCTGGAAAAGGTGCTGCTCACCCATGGCCACCTCGACCACTGCGCCGGCGCGAAGGCGCTCGCCACGAAGTTCGGCGTGCCGATCGAAGGCCCGCAGGAAGACGAGCGCTTCTGGATCGACCAGTTGCCGCAGCAGAGCGTGCGCTTCGGCTTCGGTCACGCCGAGGCGTTCGAGCCCACGCGCTGGCTTCAAGACGGCGACACGGTGCGCTTCGGCGGCGAGGAACTCGAGGTGTATCACTGCCCCGGGCACACGCCGGGTCACGTGATCTTCTTCAGCCGCAAGCACCGGGTCGCCACGGTCGGCGACGTGCTGTTCGCGGGTTCGATCGGCCGCACGGATTTCCCGCGCGGCAATCATGCGGACCTGATCCGTTCGATCCGCGAAAAGCTCTGGCCGCTGGGCGACGACGTCACGTTCGTGCCAGGCCATGGCCCCGTTTCGACATTCGGCGAGGAGCGCCGCTCCAACCCCTACGTCGCAGATGGCGTACCTGGATGAGAGTGAAAAGTAAGATGAACCAAGCCGCAATTGAGGAGATTTACGTCAGCACTGACGTCGAGGCCGATGGTCCCATTCCCGGCCCGCATTCGATGCTGAGTTTCGCTTCGGCGGCGTACACCGCCGACAAGCGTTTGATCGCCACGTTCTCGGCCAATCTCGAGATGCTCGGAGGCGCGGCGCCGCATCCGGTGCAGGCCGCCTGGTGGGAGACGCAGCCCGAGGCCTGGGCCGCATGCCGCAAGGATCTGCAAGACCCGGCGGCGGCGCTCGTGGCCTACGTCGAATGGGTGGAGGCGCTGCCCGGCAAGCCCGTGTTCGTGGCGATGCCGGCGGGCTTCGATTTCACCTTCATGTTTTGGTACATGATGCGTTTTGCCGGGCGTTGCCCGTTCTCGTGGTCGGCGCTCGACATCAAGACGCTCGCCTTCGCGATGACGGGCCTGCCGTACCGCAAGTGCATCAAGCCGCGCTTTCCGAAGCACTGGTTCGACGATCACCCTCATACGCACGTCGCGCTCGACGACGCGATCGAGCAAGGCGCCCTCTTCTGCAACATGCTGGCCGACTTGCGCGCACAGCAAGCCGCGCTCGCCGCTGATGGGGACGACTCAGGACAAAACGCCGCGAGCACTCCGGCAAATTAGGTAATCTCCCTCATCATCTGCGCTTTGCATTGCGTTCTGTTCTCCTGGCCTCTAACATTCAGGAATACAGCGACGCAATGGAGGCGCAGTTGACACTCGATACGTTCTCTCAGAAGATCCTGCGCCTGCTGCAGCTCGACGCGCGCCGCTCGGTCCAGGAAATCTCCGACCAGGTGGGGCTCTCCAGCACCCCTTGCTGGCGCCGTATCAAGGACATGGAACAGTCGGGCGTGATCCAGCGCTACACAGCGCTGCTCGATCGCGAAAAGCTTGGCCTGCACGTCTGCGCGCTCGCGCATATCCATCTCACGCGCCACACCGAAGGCGGCGTCGAAGCCTTCGAACGCGAGATCGCCACCTGCCCCGAAGTCACCGAGTGTTACAGCACCACGGGCGAGTCGGACTACATCCTCAAGATCGTCGCGCCCGACATCAAGGCCTACGACGCCTTCCTGCACGAACGCATCTTCCGCATTCCCGCGGTGGCGCAGGTGCGCACGAGCGTCGTGCTGCGGGAAATCAAGTTCGATACGCAGTTGCCGCTGTGAAGCCACATAGCGCGGCGGCTTCTCTGCCGCGCAATGTGTGCCTGCTGCGTGGCGCGATTCAATGTGCCTCGCGCGGTTTGTCATGCACGGCCAGCGCGCCATGCGCATCGAGCGGCTGCATGACGACGAGCTTGCTCGCGCCGAGGCGCGCGCGCAGCGCTTCCAGATCCATGGCGGCCACGCGGCGCGCGTCGTCCGCCGCGGCCAGCACCACCTGAATCTCCAGCCCCGTGCTCAAGTAGTGCAGCGTGATGCCTTCGAGATGCACGTCATGCTCCGCCAGCTCGCTTCGCAGGCGCCTGGCCACGTCGTCGCGCGCAGGCAGGTTGGCCACGGAGCGCACGTGCATGTCGTCTTCGGGATCGACGTGAATCAGTGCATCTAGTACGCGTGCATCGGTGAGCAGGCGAGCGCGCGCCGTCTCCGCGATGTAGTGCCCTTCCGAAACCGAAATCAGCGGATCGACGAGGATGTGCGCATCCACTAGCGCGAGGTCGCCGGTCTTGCGTGTGCGCATCTCGTGCACGTCGAGCACGCCCGGCGTGCCCATCAGCAGCGCGCGCAGGTCCGCGGCGGCGGCTTCGTCGAGCGCGCGGTCGGAGAGGTCCTGCAGCGCATCCCAGCCGAACACCCAGCCCATGCGCGCGACCATGAAGCCGACGATGGCCGCCGCGATCGGATCGAGCAGCCGCACGCCGGCGAGGCTGCCCACAATGCCGATCGCCACGACCAGCGACGAAGCCGCGTCGGAGCGCGCATGCCAGGCATTGGCGATCAGCATGGCCGAGCGCACGCGCTGCGCCTCGCGCAGCATGTAGCGAAAGAGCCCTTCCTTGGAAACCAGCACGAGGAGCGCCACGACCAGCGCGCTCACGCGCAGCGCCGGAATATCGCCGAGATTCATGATGCGCGTGCCGGCGCGCACCAGCATGCCGACGCCCACCGCAATCAATAATGCGCCAAGGAATAACGACGCGACCGTCTCGTAACGGCTGTGGCCGTAGTTATGATCGGCGTCCGGCTTGGCGCCGCTATGCCGGTTGGCCAGCAGCACGACGAAGTCGGAAACGATATCGGCGAGTGAATGCACGCCATCGGCAATCAGCGCCTGCGAATGCGCAAACACACCGATGACGATTTGCAGCACCACCAGAACAGAATTGACGCCAACGCTGACCCACGTCGTACGGCGTGCGACCTCGTGTTTATCTGAGAACGGGGGGGCGGCGGAAGAAGTCATGCGCGGCGAGAGAGCAAATTAGGGGAATAACCGCGATTGTAGCGACTGCATGCGACGATTTTATGGATAGCCCTAAAAATCTCTTTTAAATCAGATGCCTACAAGACCAGGAAGCATTCTCATTCAAGCCGTGGATACGGTTCGAACCAAACCGCACATGGTGCAGAAAATCAAAAAGCCGCGCGTCCCCGGACTGCGCGGCTTCTTGTTTTCGAGAATCAGGAGATACCTCGCCCGACTCCGCTCCTGCTTTCACTCATGCGCAGCGCGTTCAAACGCGCCGCTGACAAGTTGATTTACTTCTGGATCAGAAAACGATCGCGGTCTTGACCGGCGATCCAGCGCGGCGGCTTGCCACGGCCCGACCACGTGCTGCCGCTGTCGGGATCGCGGTATTTCGGCGCAACGCTCGCACGCGAACGGCTGGCCGCCTTCGCGGCTTTGGCGCTGGCGCGGCCGCCACCGAGTTCTGCCAGGGTAATGCCGTAGTCGGCCATTTTCTGCTTGATTTCATCGAGGACCTCGGCATATTCGCGAGCCTTCGCCTCTTCAATCTGCTTTTCCAGCTTCTCTCGCTGAGCGAGAAGTTCCTTGTAGGAAGACATAGGTGCCCTTGTGGTTTGATCTTAATGGCTACTGATCTCGCGTCAGTATGCCGATTGATAGATGCGTGCCTCGGAAATCGGTGGCGAGATTAACACAGATTTGAATGGCGGGTTGCGTGTAAGCAATAAAAATAATTAAAGCCAGATTTCCAATCCCGCGCCTTCCAGCAAGCCTCTAACTCATTGTCATTTCGTGCAAATCGGTATTTTTACTAAATCCCGCTTTTGCCAGATAAATCCACATCTCATAATTAGCAGCGGATGAACATTAAATGCGTTGAAATACGTCAAACATTTCATCGCATGACAACTTTGAGCCAATCAACGGGGATAGAAACCGGTTGCTGCTAAGCAGCATGAGGCGACGCGCTATATAGGACGGCGGACAACGCCCGCATGGGCGGAATAAACCGTCATTGCGTATGGCGCTCAATGCAGTCGGCTAGCACCGCATGCAAGGATTGCAAATCAAACTGTGGCGCATCGAAAACAAAGCGCGTGCGGGCGCCGTCGATCACGAGATCGGCGCCGTAGCGATCCACGCCTGCGAGATGCAGTCCGGCTCGGCGGGCGGGGTGCGTTTCGAAAAAGCGGATCAGCGTGGTTTCGTCGGCGGGAGCGAGCGGGGGGAGCGCGTCGAGGTCGGCGCCGTCCATCCAGCCCATTGCGCCAAACCCGCCGATATAACGCAGCCGCTCGACGTGCATGACCCAGAAGGTGAAGTCGCCGAGTGCGAGATAGCGCTCGGCGTCCGGGTGATAGCGCACGTAGCGCCGCGCCAAGGCCTCGCTCGCTTCGTGGGCGGCTGAATCGACCGGCGCGACCGGTTCGAAGCGGCCGAGCAGCGTGGCGCGCGGGGCGTTCAGCACGTCGGCGTCGGGTGCGTGCGCGACGAGAAAGCCCGCGCGCGGGTCGTCGAGCAAATTGCGCGTGTGCTCGGCCAGACGGCTCACCAGGATCACCGGACGGTGCTGCGCGTCGGGCGCGAACGGCAGCAGCGTCGGATACGGAAAACCGCGCGGCTCGCGCGAGTGCGTGGCGAGCGTGCCGACAGGCGCCTGGTGCAGCAGATGCAGCGGGGCGTGAGCGGGAATCTTCAAGGGCGCGTCCTCGAGTCGAACGATGGATGCTCCTGATATTAGAGCAGCCGGCCCGGCCAACGCGCTGCGACAGGCCAGTCGCACCTTCGTTAGAATCATCGTTTGCTTTCAGGCGCCTTCCTGGTCCCTTCCCTTCCTTCTGCCCGGAATCCCCGTGTCCGACCGACCGACCGACCCCGCCCTCGCCGTTGCGAGCCCAGCCGCCCACCATCGGGCGCTGCCCGCCGCCACGCGTCATCGCGCGCGCATCGCGACCATGGCGCTCTTTTTCGTCGCCGGCATGATGTACGCGTCGTGGGGCGTGCACGTGCCGACCGTGCGCGACAAGTTTCATCTGAGCCCGGCACTTCTCTCTTACGCGCTCTTCGCGGTCGCGGGCGGCTCTATTGCCGCGATGACGACGATCGGCGGCTGGATCGCGCGCGTGGGCTCGCGCCGCGCCTGTCTCACCGGCGGCCTGACGATGTCCGTGTGCGGCGCGCTGATCCTGGTGGTCCCGTATTACTGGATGCTGATCGTGGTGCTCGCCTTTTTTGGCGTGGGCATGGCCACGCTCGACGTCGCCATGAACGCCGAAGCGAGCGCCGTGGAAGAAGCCGTCGCCAAGCCGATCATGTCGGGGCTGCACGGCATGTTCAGCCTGGGCGGCATGGCGGGCGCGGCGATTGGCGGCGCTCTGCTCGCGCGCGGCATGGCGCCGGCGCTGCATCTCTTTCTCGCTTCGGCGCTGGCGGCGCTCGTGCTGTTCGTCTCGTGCCCGGCTGTCCTGCCGCACGTGCCGCACGCTACGCACGGCGAGCACGCGAAAACCGGCAACCGCTGGCGCACGCCCGCGCTCTGGGCGCTAGGCGCCATCGCGCTCATCGCCCTGATCGCCGAAGGCGCGATGTACGACTGGGCCACGGTCTACATGCGCGACGTGGTGCTCTCCACGCCTGCGCTAGCCAGCGCGGCCTACGCGGCGTTTTCGGGCGGCATGGCCGCGGCGCGCTTCGCCGGCGACGCCGTGCGCGCGCGCTTTGGCGCGCCGCAGCTCGTGATGGCGAGCGCCTCGCTCGCGTGCGCGGGCATGATCGGCGCGCTGTTGCTGCCGTTCTCGTTCACCGCGCTCACGGGCTTCACGCTGATGGGGCTCGGCCTCGCCAACATGATGCCGGTGCTGTTCGCGGCCGCTGCGCGCGTGAAAGGTATCCACGCGGCCGAAGGGCTCGCGCACGTCGCGGGCATCGCCTATTTCGGCTTGCTGTTCGGGCCGGTGGTGATCGGCGGCATCGCGCAGGTGACCAACCTCACGGTCGGGCTCGCCGTGGTGGCGTTGTGCGCGGCGCTCGTGGCGTTTGCGGGGCCGAAGGTGCTGCGGCGGCTGGGGATCTGAAAGCGCATCGATAACTGCGTCACGCGCAGCCCCAAACGAAAAAAAGCCCGCAGGCCGAAACCTGCGGGCTTTTCCAATCGCGTGAGCGAAATGGGTAAGTACGCGCTAAGCGCGAATTACATCTTCACGACGTCGAGCAGCGACTTCTTGCCCGACTTGTAGTTGTACAGCGAGATCACACCGTGCTTGAGGTCGCCCTTCGAATCGAAGGTCGTCTCGCCAATCACGCCCTTGTAGTCCGTCGTCGGCATTTCGGCGAGGATCTTTGCCGGATCCGTCGAGTTCGCACGCTTCATGGCGTCGACGATGATGTACACAGCGTCATACGTGAACGGTGCGTAGATCTGGATCGGCTGGCCGAAGCGCTTCTCGAACTTGGCTTCGAATTCCTTGCCGCCCGGCATCTTTTCGAGCGCCATGCCGGCTTCCGAACACACGATGTTGTCGGTCGCGTCGCCGGCGAGGTCGGCCAGCTTGTCGGTACAGACGCCGTCACCCGCGAGCACCTTCGCGCGCAGGCCAAGCTGCTTGGCTTGCTTGGCGAACGGGCCGCCGGTGGCATCCATGCCGCCGTACATGATCGCGTCGGGGTTTTCGCCCTTGATCTTCGTCAGAATGGCGCGGAAGTCCACGGCCTTGTCGTTCGTCGCGTCATGCGACAGCACGTTCATGCCGAGCGACTTGGCGGTCTTCTCGAACTCGTTCGCGAGACCCTGGCCATAAGCCGTCGAGTCGTCGACCACGGCAACGGTCTTGACCTTCAGGTTCTTCGCCGCGTAGTTCGCGAGCGCCGGGCCCTGCTGGGCGTCGGTCGCCACGACACGGTAGGTCGTCTTGAAGCCTTGTTGCGTGTAGGCCGGGTTCGTGGCCGACGGCGAGATCTGAACGATGCCTGCATCGCTGTAGATCTTCGATGCCGGGATCGACGTGCCCGAGTTCAGGTGGCCGACGATGGCAACGACTTTATCGTCGACGAGCTTCTGCGCGACCTGGGTGGCCGTGCGCGGGTCAGCTGCGTCGTCTTGTGCGTCGAGCACGAGCGTGACCTTCTGGCCGCCGACCATGAGGCCCTTCGCGTTGATCTCTTCGACTGCGAGACGTGCGCCGTTTTCGTTGTCTTTACCGAGGTGCGCAATCCCACCCGTAAGCGGCGCGACGTGGCCAATCTTGACCGTAACGTCTGCGCTCGCTGCCGTTGCGAACGACGCGAACATAATGGCCGCAGCGCTGATCGGCAACAGCTTGTGAAGCTTGATAGTCATGTAAGTCTCCAGTTTCGAACCCAAAAGCTACGTAATCGCCCAGTGCTCCCGCGCCCCGAACGTGTCGCTCCCCGTGCGGACGACCACGCAGGATGCATCCTTGATGCACCTGGCCAGCATGGCGAATGGTCCGTTCATGGCGGGCCGCCCATCCATACTTGCGCGCAAGTGTAGGTGATCAAATTAATTTGGGGGACTTTTTTCAGATATTGGTGCGAGTACCAATATGCGTACTGCAAGAACAGTTCGAAACCCTGATCAATCGACCGCAAGCCTTATGTAATAAGGCATCCGGACTTTGGATCCAATTATTGGGAGATTCCCTGAGGGGTCCCGCGCGAATCGTTTTTTGGATTATTTGACGGGAGTTATTGGTGTGTTAGTGCACGCGTTCCGGGAATACACCAGGGTGCCGTGCGACCATATGAAAACCCCTCCCATTCGCGATAACGTTTGCGAGTCGCACGGACGCCCGGAACGCACTTTTTTGCGCGTGCCGGTTCAAGTAAGCATTCGATTAATTTTGCACGCCGATGCGTTGCGGACTCGCCTCTCATGCGGCTACCTGCCTCACGCGTCGTGACTCAGTTTGCCGGGTAGTTTGCCTGACACAGCACGCCATTCGGCATCGAGCGCAGCGACGATTTGCGCGGCGCCGAGACCGGCCTCGCGCGTGCGAGAAAGCGGTGCGCCCTGCCCCGACCACAGCGACAGATAATCGCCGTCGTTCTCGCGCGCCGCGCGTTGCCGCAACGGCTGCGTGAGCGCGTTTTGCACGGGGTACGGCGCGACCGTCTCGGGCCGAGCCTCGAGCTGCTGCATGAGCGGATTGCGAATGCCGCGCGCGTGGCGTCCGGTGATCGCGCGCGTGACCGAGGTCGCGGTATCCGTCGACGCACGCAGCCGCGCCTTCCAGTCGGCGGGAATCGCACTTTCCGCGCAGCCGAGAAACGCGGTGCCCATCTGCACGCCTTGCGCGCCCAGCGCGAGCGCCGCGACGATGCCGCGCCCGTCCATGATGCCGCCCGCCGCCAGGACCGGGAGGCCGACCGCACCTGGTGCATCGACCGCATCGACGAGTTGCGGCACCAGTGCCATCGTGCCGATGAGCGCGTGCGGCGCCTCGCCGATGAACGTGCCGCGGTGCCCGCCCGCTTCGGCGCCTTGCGCGACGATCGCATCCGCACCCGCGTCGCGCCACGCGAGGGCTTCGGCCACATGGGTGGCCGTGCCCATCACGTAGCTGCCAGCCGCATGCAGGCGGGCGACGTCGGACTTGGGCAACAGGCCGAACGTGAAGCTCACCACCGGCACGCGCAGCTCGATCACCATGTCCAGTTGCGCGCGAAAGTCGGGCGCGTAACGTGCGAGCGCCTCACCGGGCGGCAAACCGTGCCGGGCCGCCACCGGATCGATCGCCTCGAGTGCGCGGCGCACGGTGGCTTCGTCGGGATTCGCAGGGTCGAGCACGAACAGGTTCACGCCGAAGGGCTTGTCGGTAAGCGCGCGAATCGCGGCGACTTCACTGGCGATCTTTTCGGGTACGAGCGCCGCCCCGGCGAGAAAACCGAGCCCGCCCGCGTTCGACACCGCCGCGACGAGCGCGGGCGTGGTCGGGCCGCCCGCCATCGGCCCCTGCACGAGCGGCAGGCGCAAACCGAAGCGGCGGCTGAACGGCGTGGAAAAGTCGGGCGACGTGCGCAACGCGGGAGTAGAACTCATGAGGCGATCCTTGTATGGCTGAATGAGCGATGACGATGCAATCGCTACCGACTCTAGCCAAAGCCCTCCTGCCCGAAAAATGAATAATCGAGATCATTACGATCCGCTTGCGAGAACGCGTTTACCGTGGCGTGCGCTGCAGAGGTTCAAGGGCCTATGGCAAACTGGCTCCCCGATTTCGCGACGCGCCGCGGGCAGTGTGCGAGCCGCCTGCCTGAGCGCTGCGGCGCGTCGCATGTCTCATTATGAAGACGGAGAAACAACATGAGCGTTTCGACCAAATGGATCGACATTCCCGCCGGCAATGACAGCTTCGGCGCGTACCTCGCGCTGCCCAGGGGCGGCAAGGGTCCGGGCATCGTCATCCTGCAGGAGATCTTCGGCGTGAACGGGCACATCCGCGACGTCGTCGAGCAATATGCGCTCGACGGCTACGTGGCGATCGCCCCCGACGTGTTCTGGCGCGCGGCCCCTCGCGTCGAGCTCGACTACGTGGGCGCGGACCGCGATCGCGGCATCGCGCTGATGCAGAAGACGGACGTCAACCTCGTGGTCGAGGACATCGCCGCGACGGCGGCTGCGCTGCGCGCGCTGCCCGAGTGCACGGGCAAGGTCGCGGCGATCGGCTACTGCTTCGGCGGCCGTCTTGCCTACCTCGCGGCCGCCAGCGGTTCGGTGGATGCGGCGGTGTCCTACTACGGCGGCGGCATCCAGAATCAGCTCGATCTCGCCGACAAGGTCACCAAGCCGATCCTCTTCCACTACGCCGAACTCGATCACGGCATTCCGCTTTCGGCGGTGGGCCAGGTGAAGGAGCGCTTCGCGGGCCGCCCGAACGCCGAGTTCCACCTGTACCCGAACGCCGATCACGGCTTCAACTGCTCGGTGCGCGCCTCGTACAACCAGCACGCTGCGGCGCTCGCGCACGGCCGCACGTTGAGCTTCCTGGCCGAGCATCTGTAATACCCTTCGGGCGGCAACGACGGTTGTCGCCCGGCCGTCGTTGCGCACGCGTCGCTGCATCGATGCGCGCGCAACGACAAACCCCGCAGGCGCGCCGCCCGCTTACACTCCTTGCGTAGCCGTATCGCTCAAGCCCGGCCCCAACCCGACGACGAGGAGTGCGCGCCTTGCAATCCGACTATCTGGAATACGACGCCATCGGCCTCGCCGATCTCGTGCGCCGCCGCGAGGTGAGCGCGCGCGAGCTGCTCGACACCGCCATCGCCCGTGCGGAAGCCGCCAATCCCGCGATCAACGCCATCGTCCTCAAGGACTATGAAGCGGCGCGCGAGCGCGCGCGGCGCATCGAGGCGTCCGGCAACGGCGTGAGCGCGCTGAGCGAAGGACCGCTCGCCGGCGTGCCGTTTCTCGTCAAGGACCTCGGCGCGGCCGTGGCCGGGCTGCGGATGACGCTTGGCAGCCGTCATTACCGCCACTACATTCCCACCGCCGACGCGCCCGTGGTTGCGCGGTTTCGCGCCGCGGGCCTGAATATCTTCGGCAAGACCAGCGCCTCGGAACTCGGGCAGATGCCCTATACCGAACCCGAGCTGTTCGGCCCCTGCCGCAACCCGTGGAACCTCGATCACACGCCCGGCGGCTCGAGCGGCGGCGCGGCCGCCTCGGTCGCGGCAGGCATCGTACCGCTCGCGCACGCGTCCGACGGTGGCGGTTCGATCCGCATTCCAGCGTCGTGCTGCGGGCTCTTCGGCTTCAAGCCGTCGCGCGCGTTCCAGCCGGCGTCCGACGTGCCGCCCCCGCCCGGCGCACTCGGCGTCGATCTCGCGGTGTCGCGCAGCGTGCGTGACAGCGCGCTGATGCTCGACCTGATCGCCGGCGACCCCGCGTTGCCTGCCGGCGCGCCCGGCACCTTCCTCGCCGCCGCGCGCGCCCCGCTCGACGGCTCGAAGCCGCTCGCCATCGCGCTGTTGACCGAGCCGATGTTCGCGGACACACTCGCGCCCGAAGTGCGCAGCGCGCTCGACGATGCCGCCGAACTGCTCACGTCGCTCGGCCATCGCGTGGAGCCGTTTTCGCTGCCCGTGGATTACGCACAGGCGCGCGAGGCGTTCCTGATGCTGTGGTCGGTGGTGGCCGAGCAGTACGTGCTGCACGCGGACGACATCACGGGCACGAAGCCGCACCGCCGGGAGTTCGAGATCGCAACCTGGGCCATGGCGCACATCGGCCAGAAGCTCGGCGAGCGCGAGCTGCCCGCGGCGCTCGACGTACAGCAGCGCATCACGGCGCAGCTCGCCGACCTGATGAAGCGCTACGACGTGCTGCTGTGCCCGACGCTCGCGGCACCGCCGGTGAAAATCGGCGAACTGAAGCCAAGCCAGAGCGAGCGCATCCAGATGCGCGCGGTCACGGCCATGCCGGTGGAAGTGCTGATGAGAAAGCTGCTGACCGAAGCCTCGAACAAGGCATTCGCGTGGGCCGGCTGCACGGAGCTTTTCAACCTGACCGGCCAGCCGTCGATGTCGGTGCCGCTCGCGTGGAACGCTCGCGGGCTGCCGATCGGCGTTCAGTTCGCCGCACGCGAGGGCAACGACGCATTGTTGCTGCGCCTCGCGGCGCAACTGGAGGCGGCGCGCCCGTGGTTCAACCGTCGGCCGCCGTTGCTGCAGGCGCGGCGCTAGCGCGCCTGCGCTTTCATGAACGACGTGCGCGGGCAGTGAAGCGTGTGGGGTCTACGCATTGCAGTGCCCGCACCGTTCCATCACGCCTTCTTGTTATAAGCGCTGCACCAGCCCTTGCCCGCGACCTGCTTGCCGCCGAACATCGGGCACGGCGCGAACGCGTCGGTGGCCTTGCCCTGGTAGAACGTGCAGTTGCTGCAGTCCTGGCCGGCGGCGTACTTTGCGAACTTCGCTCGGTCGACCTTGGTCGCGTCGAGCTTGTAGCCGAGCGCCTGGGAGGTGGGATCGGATTCGGCAGCCTTGGGCGCGTCGGCGAAGGCCTGGCGCGAAAGCGCGAGCGTCGAAGCGACGCCGATGCTCGTAATCAGAAAGCTGCGGCGGGACGATTTCATATGACTCACTCCAGTATTGTGGCGATTCGTTCGCTGGGTTTTCGCGCGGCGCCAGGGTGTGGCGCGTGCCGCGCATGCCTCTGAGCCGCTCTGGTGGCGGCGTCGCGAAGAAGCTTAACAACGAAGCAAGCCCCGGTGACGCTGCAATGCTGGAGATAAGTGAGCGGCATGATGCCGCTCGGCGGAAGAAGGGCGCAAAGCCCGATCAATCGAACGAAGCCATCTCGCACACGCGCTGTGCGATCGCCAGTGAAGCCGTGAGCCCCGGCGACTCGATGCCGAACAGGTTCACGAGGCCGCGCACGCCGTGCGACGCCGCGCCCTGGATCATGAAATCGGCGGCGGGTTCGCCCGGCCCGGAGAGCTTCGGGCGGATGCCCGCGTAAGCGGGCTGCAGTGCGCCATCGGGCAGCGCCGGCCAGTAGGTGCGGATCTGCGCGTAGAAGGAATCGGCGCGGCGGGGATCGACGTCGTAATCGACCGCATCGATCCATTCGACGTCGGGGCCGAAGCGCGCCTGGCCGCCCAGATCGAGCGTGAGATGCACGCCGAGGCCCGCGTCGTTGGGCATCGGATAGATGAGGCGCGAGAACGGCACCCGACCCGAAACGCTGAAGTAATTGCCGCGCGCCAGATAGAACGGCGGCACATGGCGCGCGTCGAGCCCGCGAATGCGTTTGGCGAGCTTCGTCGCATAGAGGCCTGCGCTATTGATGACGCAGGTGGCTCGAATGTCGATCGGCGCGTCGCCGCCGGTTCGCACCGTGAAGCCGCCGCCCAGCGCATCGATCGACTCGACCGGCGACTTCAGCGCGATCACGGCGCCGTCGCGCTCCGCGTCGCCTTGCAGCGCGAGCATGAGCTGATGGCTGTCGACGATACCGGTTTGCGGCGAGTACACGGCCGCGACGCATTCGAGCGCCGGTTCGAGCGCGAGCGCCTCGCTGCCGCTGATACGCGTGAGGTCGAACACGCCGTTTTCCTTGCCGCGCGCCCGAATCGCCTCGAGTTGCGGAATCTGGTTCGCCGCCGTGGCGACGAGCAGCTTGCCGCAGCGCGCGTGCGTGACATTGTGAGACGCGCAGTACTCGTAGAGCATTTCGCGCCCGCGCACGCACAACGTGGCCTTGAGCGAGCCGCGCGGGTAGTAGAGCCCGGCGTGAATCACCTCGCTATTGCGCGAACTGGTGCTGGTGCCGATGGCCTCGGCGGCTTCGAGCACGATCACCTCGCGCCCGCGCGCGGCAAGCGCACGCGCAACGGCGAGGCCGACCACGCCCGCGCCGATCACCACGCATTCGATCTGGTCCATGTCCCTGCATCCCGCCTTCGCAGCGCCGGCAGGCAAGCCGGCCGCACCGCGATCCTCTCTGCCATGGGGTGGGCAGCGCACTACGCACGCCGCCGCCTGACAAAAATTGTACGCCGCCCGGCGGGGAGGCTACGCCAGACTCTCGCAAGGAAAGAGCGGAAGGGAACAGAGCAGGGCTGTCGGCGCGCATGCGCCGAAGCGTCAGTTGGCGACGTTGTGTGCGCGGAAAAAGCCCGCGGCCTGCTCGCGAGGCGCGGTATAGCCGCCCATCGCGTATTGCTGCGGATAAGCCGGCGAATTCGGGTCCAGACTCAGTTCACCGTGAGCACGGGCGCTGGCCAGCTCGGCCTTCACCTCGGCACGCGTCTTCGGGGCGTTCGTGGCGACCGCCGCGACGGGAAGCGATTGAACCGCCGGCGTCGCCGCATCGCCGCCAGCGAATGCGGGCGCAGTGGCAAGAGCGGTGGCGGCGCTGACCAGCAGGACAGCAAGCGTAACGGACTGCTTCATGGCGATGCTCCTTCGAGACGATGCCCGGCAAGCTTTGCAACCGATGCTGGCCAGCCGGCGGAATCCGAACAACGCGTTGGGCGCGTGGAAGCCAGTGTAAACACGGGCTATCGAAAAGCCATCCCGATAAGGAACAAGTCAGCGTTGCAGCCACGACAACAATTTTCGCCAAAACACCCCAACATATTTATGTTTGTTGCGCTTCAATAATCAATCACTCGGCGCGCGATGGTTGAAGCGCGCCTGCCGCGCCCCCATCTCTGATGAACCGCTGCGGTCCGGCGTTTGCGAACCCGGTATAGGATCGATGGTCAGAACGTACCCGCCCCGCCGTAGCGTTGCCGACACTGTCGCCTCGCGCGGCGCCGTGCACGGAGCCACCTATATGAAGTTGTGGAAACATTGCCTTGCCCTGCTGCTCCTAGCCGCCCTCGCCGGAACGAGCGTGTGCGCGCTGGCGCAAACAACGGCGCAGCCGGCCTATACGACGCCTTCGGAGCCGCCCATCCTGCCGGGCACGCAAGCGCCGGCGGAGCCACCTCCGCCTCCCCCGCCGCCGACCTCACGCGCCGTGACGCCACCGCCCCCGCCGCCGCCCACTGCACCCGCCGGGACCGCCGGTGCGCCCGCTCCTGTCACGCAGGGCGCTGTCCAGTGGGAGCTGCAGGTGATGCGCGACGGCCAGCAAATCGACGCGTTCAATGGCACGACCTCGATCGGCCAGGCGCACACGGACACGCATCACAAGGTCGTCTCGCACCGCGTGGGCTGCAAGGATCAGCCGGCCGGCAGCATCGATCTGTCGCGCACGATCACCGTTTCGCCGCTGCAGGTTCGTGCGAACCTGGTCGTCCTGTCGGTCGACGCGCAGGAAACCCTCGAGAACGACACCGTGCCGACTACGCCCGAAGGCTGCCGGCTGCCACCGCAGCCGCGCCAGGTGAACGCGAGCCACCCGGGCCTGATCGTGCCCGATGGGCAGTGGGTGACCTGGCAGATCGTCGACCAGAACCCCTCGCTTGCGTACCGGGTACGCGCAACGCTCGCGCCGCCGTCCGCATCCGCACAGTGACCGCACCGATTCAATGCACGACCCGGCGTGACCCAATCCGTTAGAAAAAAACGCATGCGAAATCCCGAACAACCGCTCATCGACACCTCACTGAGCAAAGACTTCGTCGCCGTGAGCTGGAATCTGCACAAGGGCCGCTCGCCGCTGGGCTTCGAGGCCTGGGAGGCGATGCGGCGCTGGGTGCAGTCCACCCATGCCGACGCCTGGTTTCTCCAGGAAGCGATGGCCCGCCGCTTGCCGCAGCCGGTGCTCGCCTCGGCCTTCGGCGCGCAGCTGGGCGACCCGCTCGACGACGTCTGGCACTGCCAGGCCACCGAAATCGCCACCGCGCTCGAATTGCAGATCGCCCTCGGGCCCAACGTGTTCAAGCCTTCATGGCGGCACGGCAATGCGATTCTTTCGCCGCATCCGCTCGATCTGGGCGGACGCTGGGACATTTCTGCGCACCGCTTCGAGCGGCGCGGGTTGCTCGTTGCGCGCGCAAACATAGCCGGCCAGTCCGTCACGCTGCTGTGCGCGCACCTCGCGCTCACCCGCAGCGCGCGGCTGCGGCAGATGAACTGGATCGCGCACTGGATCGTGAAGGAGGCGCCGCAGGGGCCGCTCGTGCTGGCGGGCGACTTCAACGACTGGCGCAACGATTCCGTGCCGCTTTTCGCGGAGCATGGGCTGCAGGAAGTCGCGACGCTGCTCGGCGAGCCGGCGCGCACCTTTCCGGCCTTTTCGCCGGCGCTCGCGCTCGACAAGATGTTCGTCCGGGGCCTCAAGCCCGTCGAGCTGATCCAGCCCGCGCAGGAGACCGCCTGGCTCTCCGATCATCTGCCGTATATGGCGCGCCTGCGGCTCGAAGACTGACGCACCAGGCAGCAATGGCGGCGCGCGGTTCCACCGAAGCATCCGCGCGCCACTCCCCCGATCGCGGCCCACGGCGCGTGCAAGCCCGCGCTAATATGTCGCGTCGCGCGCGCCGCGCGTTTCGTCAGGTCTCCTCAGATGCATTACTTCGCCACGCTGTCTCGCGCGCCGCGGCGCACCGTCGCAGCACCGCTGCAGCGTCGAAAATGGCGCCATTGCGCGCGCATCGGCGCCTAAAACCCGCGCCGAAACAGCCCCGCCAGCAGGGTCAATGCTGCGGGCTGTCAGACCTTCCGGTATCATTTAGCGGAAAATTCGCACAAGCCGATCGCGTTTTCGCAATCCGGCGCGTGCCGCCAGCAGCAGGAGAACCCGCTCTCGCGGGTCCTGGCAAGCTCCGCTCCGGCCCGCGAGGCCGGGTGAAGTTTGACCCGCCGCCCCCTTTTGCCGTCGCCAGCCGTCCCCGCGAAAGCGTGTTGCGCCCGCGCGCGGACGCCAGCACACCGCCGCAGCGAGCCACCCTCCCTTGCCGCGCAGCGGACCCAACCCGGTCCAGGCAGATCGACAAGCAGGATCGACCGGGTCCTTGCGGCGCGAGCGCGGTAAAATAGCGGATTGCGCCCCGTTCGCAGCGGGGCAAACTGGCAAAACAACAGGGACTTGCCTGCCGTGGCGTAAAGCCAGGCCGACGGGTCCCGGGCATATCGTCAAAGCTACGCTGTACTGGACAGCAGGCCGGCAGGATCGCCGCAGTCAGGCGGCGCTTGTTTCGCACTTCAGGAACCATGAGCAAATTCACCGAAGAAACCGTTCTGAGCGTCCATCACTGGACCGACACGCTTTTCAGCTTCACCTGCACGCGCGACCAGGCCCTGCGTTTCGATAACGGCCAGTTCACCATGGTCGGCCTCGAAGTGGACGGCAAGCCGCTGATGCGCGCGTACTCGCTCGCGAGCGCGAACTACGAAGAGCATCTGGAGTTTCTGAGCATCAAGGTGCCGGACGGCCCGCTCACGTCGCGCCTGCAGCACCTGAAGATCGGCGACAAGGTGCTGATCGGCAAGAAGCCCGTCGGCACGCTGGTGGCCGACAACCTGCTGCCCGGCAAGGTGCTGTGGCTGCTCTCGACCGGCACGGGCCTCGCCCCGTTCATGTCGATCATCAAAGACCCGGACATCTACGACCGCTTCGACAAGATCGTGCTCACGCACACCTGCCGTTTCGTCGACGAACTCGCGTACAAGGACTTCATCACCGAAGAACTGCGCGAGCATGAATACCTCGGCGAGATCGTGCGCGAGAAGCTGGTGTACTACCCGACCGTCACGCGCGAAGTGTTCGACAACCGCGGTCGGATCACCGAGCTGATCGACACGAAGAAGCTGTTCGAAGACCTCGATCTGCCGTCGTTCTCGCCCGAGCGCGACCGCATCATGCTCTGCGGCAGCACGCACATGCTGCGCGACACCGTCGATCTGCTGGAAAAGGCCGGCCTCACGGAAGGCAGCAACAACCAGCCGGGTCACTACGTGGTGGAAAAGGCGTTCGTCGGTTAAGCGCCCACCTCAGGTCGCTCGCGGCAAGAAGAACCGGAGCCTCGTGCTCCGGTTTTTTTTCGCCTGCGCATTTTTAATTGGCCCTGTATTTTGTCGTTGACGCAGTTACAGTTGTCACACAAATGCGATACCTTTCCTGTCAGTATTTTTCCTACATGACAAAGCGCTGCGACCTCATGCTACACCTGAAGTTTGGCCGCTAACCCTTGCCCAGCCTGAAGTTTTTCTTTTTTTAAGATATTATCGCAACGCAACATTGGACACACTCATACGTGTCCAGGGGCAGAGCCAGGTTGTTACTGGTTGTAAATTTCGTTACGCTGCGCCGTGCTGTTCGCCGTCACGCGGGGAAGCCAAATCCCGACGGACGTCTGACAGCAGGAACCGGTTCCTGAACGGGGGAATGATGGATACGTCGAGATACGCCGCGCCGAACGCGCGCACGCCCGCCGGCGATGCGCCGCGCGCCGCTCATGGCGTCGACGGCCTCGCCCTCCTCGCCTGGTCCGCTGCCGCCGACCAGGCGGCCACGGTGGCCGCGCTCGAAGGCCTCGAGCGCGCACATCGGCAGATTGCCGCGCCAGCGCGCGGCGCACGCCGCCGCGCGAGCCGCACGCTTGCCCACGGCAGCGCCGCCCAGTCCATTCACGCCGACGAAGCCGTGCGCCACCAGCTCGCGCGCGACCTGCACGACAGCGTCGGCGCGGAACTCGCCGCCACGCACTTCGCGCTCGCCAACGTCCACACCTGGCTGCCCGCCAATGCCCCGCCGCAATGCGCCGAGGCGCTCGCGCTCGTCGCCCGCTCGCTCGAAGCCGCCACCGGCGCAATGCGCCAGGTGCTCGACGGCCTGCACGCGCCGCACCTCGACGCGGGCCTGGCACCGGCGCTCTCGTCGTGGGTGCACAGCTTCGCAGCGCGCACGGGCCTCGCCGCAAGCGTAGCCGGCGCCGGCGACGACGCGCGCCTTGCCCGCCTGCCCGCCGAGGCCGCTCTCGCCGTGTTCCGCGTCGCCCAGGAGGCGCTCGCCAATGTGGCGCGCCACGCGCAGGCCACGTGCGCCGAGGTGCGGCTCGAAAGCACGGCGCGCCACCTCACGCTCACCATCGCCGACGACGGCATCGGCCTCGCGCACGCCGCGGGCCGCACGCGCCGCAGCCTGACGAACGGTCATGGCGACGACAGCACAGCCAAAGGCGCGAGCCGCTCCGGCCACTACGGCCTCGCCGGCATGCGCGAGCGCTGCGCCGCCTTCGGCGGCTCGCTGCGCGCCGTCAAGGGCGGCATCACGCACGCGCACCACGACGACGCACCACAGGAAGCCGCCCCGCGCGGCACGACCGTGCGCGCGCGCTTCGCCTGGGACGCGCTGCTCGGCGCCGCCCATTCCGCCTCGCCCCTCCTCATGAAACAAGGCGCCCGCTCATGACCCATCGCATCCTGCTCGTCGATGACCATGCCGTCGTGCGCCAGGGCGTTCGCCAGTTGCTGCTCGACCGTGGCATTGCCACCGAGGTGATCGAAGCGCAAACGGGCGCCGAGGCGCTGGCCGCGATCGCGAAGCATGTGTGCGACGTGGTCCTGCTCGACATCTCGCTGCCGGACATGAATGGCGTGGAGGTGCTCAAGCGCGCCAAGAAAAAGGCGCCGCGCGTGCCAGTGCTGATGTTCTCGATGTATCGCGAGGATCAATACGCGGTGCGCGCGCTGAAGGCGGGCGCGGCCGGCTATCTGTCGAAGACGGTGGACGCCGCGCAGATGATCTCCGCGATCCAGCAGGTCGCCGCGGGCCGCAAGTACGTCAGCCCGGCCATGGCCGAAGCACTCGCCGACTACGTGCTGGTGGACGGCGAGCAACTGCCGCACGAGAAGCTCTCCGACCGCGAATACCAGACGCTGTGCATGCTCGCCTCGGGCAAGCGTCTCACCGACATCGCGCACGCGCTCTCGCTATCGGTGAAGACGGTGAGCGTCTACCGCACGCGCCTGCTCGAAAAGATGAAGCTCACCAATAACGCCGAGCTGACCTTCTATGTGATGAGCAACCGGCTCGTCGACCTTTCGCCTACCGTCAACGCCTGACGTTGCGGCGCCCCTGCGGCATCAAGGCGGCCTTTCGCCACAACCCGTTGATCCGGAAATGAATCTCGCCGTTTGCGCGGGTCCCCGCAAGGATCGCGCGCGGGCGTCGCGGATTGCGGCGGAATCGTCCGCGTCAAACGAACGTTTCCGACCCTGCTCGACCGGTCTCGCGCGCGAGTTCCGCTAAAATTTAGGGTTTCCCCCAAAGGCATCCGGCACGCGAAGCCGGCGCAGGCGGGCGTAGGTCAATCATGGGTCAACCACGGGTCAACCACCGCTCCAGCTCCTCGCCTTCGCGCGTTTTACGTGGAGTTCCCCGCCAAATGTCCCTCTTTCGCAAGAAGAACGTCGAGCACATGTTGCAGGCAAGCGCCCAGGGCGCCGGCCTGAAAAAAGCACTCGGCGCACTCGACCTCACCTTTCTCGGCATCGGCGCGATCATCGGCACCGGCATTTTCGTGCTGACCGGCACCGGCGCCGTGCAGGCCGGCCCGGCGCTCATGATCGCGTTCCTGATCGCGGCCGTGGCCTGCTGCTTCGCCGCGCTCGCCTACGCCGAGTTCGCCTCCACCATTCCCGTGGCCGGCTCGATCTACACCTATTCGTACGCCACGCTCGGCGAGCTGGCCGCGTGGGTGATCGGCTGGGACCTGATGCTCGAGTACGGGCTCGCCACTTCCGCAGTCTCGGTGGGCTGGTCGGGCTACCTGCAGTCGCTGCTTTCGGGCTTCGGCCTCACGCTGCCGGCCGCGCTCTCGGCCGCGCCCGGCGCCGTGCCCGGCGTGCACACGCTCTTCAATCTGCCCGCCTTCCTCGTGATGATGGCGATCACGGGGCTGCTTTCCGTGGGCGTGCGTGAATCCACGCGCATCAACAACATCATGGTGGCGATCAAGGTGACCGTGGTGCTGCTCGTGATCGCCGTGGGCGTGTTCCACGTGACCCCCGCGAACTGGCATCCGTTCATGCCCAACGGCTGGCGCGGCGTGTTCGGCGCCGCGGCCGTGATGTTCTTCGCGTTCATCGGCTTCGACTCGGTGTCGTCCGCCGCCGAGGAAGTAAAGAACCCCAAGCGCGATCTGCCCATCGGTATCATCGCCTCGCTCGCCGTGTGTGCGGTGCTCTACGTCGCCGTGGCGGCGGTCGTGACCGGCATCGTGCCCTCGCCGCGCTTCGCCCATGTCGGCCACCCGGTCTCGTTCGCGCTGCAGGTGGCGGGCGAAAACTGGGTCGCGGGCTTCATCGATCTGGGCGCCGTGCTCGGCATGCTCACCGTGATCCTCGTGATGAGCTACGGCCAGACCCGCATCATCTTTGCGATGTCGCGCGACGGTCTCTTGCCCGCGAAGCTCTCGAAGGTGCATCCGCGCTTCGCCACGCCGTTCTTCACGACCTGGCTCGTCGGCATTTTCTTTGGTCTGATCGGCGCGCTCGTGCCCCTGAACGTGCTCGCCGAACTCATCAACATCGGCACGCTCGCCGCCTTCTCGATGGTGTCGATCGCCGTGCTCGTCCTGCGCCGTACGCACCCGCACCTGCCGCGCGCGTTCCGCTGCCCGGGTGTGCCCGTGGTGCCGATTCTCGCGGTCGCTTCGTGCCTGTTCCTCATGATCAATCTCCAGCCGCTCACGTGGGTCGCGTTCCTGGTCTGGACCGCGTTCGGCCTCATCGTCTACTTCGGCTACTCGCGTCGCCATTCGCGTCTCGCGCACGCACCGCACGAGCACGTGCATCACGACTGATGCGCGTGATCTCGCGGTGACTCATCGCTGCACTGCAACGCAACGGGCCGCCCGAGTCATCGAGGCGGGCCGTTTTTTTTGCTGGCCGCAAGCATTCTGGAGGGTAAAACTCCGCGCAGCGAAATTCGGCAAATTGTGCTTTACTGTCCGGGCGTCACCCCAGGCTTCACTGAACAGCAAGGCACCAGCCGGACCCAGATTCCGCTCCACCCGCAATGGTTCGATCCGCCCGAAGCGCCCCGCGTGGTTTGCGTGGCGCCGTGCGTTGCGCGCGCGTTGAGGCGCAACGCGTTAAACGGGCGAGTTTTCCCACGGGCGGTTATGGCGGTCGATTCAGTGTAAAAAAGCGGGCCCAGGCAGGTCTCTATCCCATCATCTGGCATGGGACCGGAGCCACACGCAGCGCCGTGCTCCGGTCGACATTGGAGACAATCAATGGCGATCAGTATTAGCCTCACGGTCAACGGCGCGCCCGTGACCGCCGAGGTCGAACCTCACACGCTCCTGGTCCAGTTCCTGCGCGAACAGCAGCGTCTCACCGGCACGCACGTCGGCTGCGATACTGCCCAATGCGGGGCCTGCACCGTCCACCTGAACGGCCGCGCGATCAAGTCGTGCAACCAGCTCGCGGTGCAGTGCGACGGCATGGAGGTGACGACGATCGAAGGCCTCGCGAAAAATGGCGAGCTGCATCCCATGCAGACCGCGTTCCGCGAATGCCACGGCCTGCAATGCGGTTTCTGCACGCCCGGCATGGTGATGTGCGCGACCGCGCTCGCCGCCGCCAATCCCGACCTCACGGAAAGCGACATACGCGAAGGACTCGACGGCAACTTCTGCCGCTGTACGGGCTATCACAACATCGTGAAGGCCGTGGCCGCGGGCGCGCAGGCAATGCGCACCGGCGCCCCCGCTGCCGCCACGACGGCGTGACTCGGGAGGCCACCATGAACGCACCCGAACCCAATCGCATGATCGGCGCACCCGTCAAGCGCAAGGAAGACTTCCGCTTCCTCACCGGCGTCGGCCAGTACACCGACGACGTCGTGCTGCCCGCACAGACCTACGCCGTGTTCGTGCGCTCGCCGCACGCCCATGCGCGCATCAAGCGCATCGACGTCAATGCCGCGAAGGCCTCGCCCGGCGTCGTGGCGGTCTTCACCGGCGCGGACCTCGCCGCGGAAAACGTGGGCGGCCTGCCGTGCGGCTGGCTCATCCACAGCATCGACGGCACGCCCATGAACGAGCCGCCGCATCCCGTGATCGCGCACGAGAAAGCGCGCCACGTCGGCGACCAGGTCGCACTCGTGATCGCCGATTCGGTCAAGGCCGCGAAGGATGCCGCCGAACTGGTCGAGGTCGATTACGAAGAGCTGCCTGCCGCCGTCGACACGGCGCATGCCGCCGACGCCGGCCAGCCTCTCGTACACGACGGCGTGCCGAACAACACCTGCTACACGTGGGGCCACGGCGACAAGGCCGCGACCGACGCCGCTTTCGCACAGGCCGCGCACGTGACGACGCTCGACATCGTCAACAACCGGCTGATACCGAACGCCATCGAGCCGCGCGCCGTGAACGCGAGCTACTCGCAGCACGACGACAGCTACATCGTGTACGTGGCGAACCAGAACCCGCACGTCGAGCGCCTGCTGATGGCCGCGTTCGTGCTCGGGCTGCCGGAAACGAAGCTGCGCATCGTCGCGCCCGACGTGGGCGGCGGCTTCGGCTCGAAGATCTTTCTGTATGCCGAAGATGTCGCGCTCACGTGGGCCGCGAAGAAAATTCGCCGGCCGGTGAAGTGGACCGCCGAACGATCGGAGTCCTTCGTTTCCGATGCGCACGGCCGCGACCACGTGACCAAGGCCGAACTCGCCCTCGACAAGGACGGCAAGTTCCTCGCCATGCGCGTGCACACCACGGCGAACATGGGCGCGTATCTCTCGACGTTCGCTTCGAGCGTGCCGACCATCCTCTACGCCACGCTGCTCGCGGGCCAGTACACCACGCCCGCGATCTACGCCGAGGTGAAGGCCGTGTTCACGAACACGGTGCCCGTGGATGCGTATCGCGGCGCAGGGCGTCCGGAAGCGACCTACGTGGTCGAACGTCTCGTGGAGACGGCCGCGCGCGAGATGAACATCGACCCGGCCGAAATCCGCCGCCGCAACTTCATCAAGAGCTTCCCGTATGCCACGCCCGTTGGCCTCACCTACGACACGGGCGACTACGAAGCCTGTCTCGGGCGCGCACTGGAGCTCGCCGACGTGAAGGGCTTCGCCGCGCGCCGCGACGCATCGAAGGCGCAGGGAAAACTGCGCGGTCTCGGCTACTCGTGCTACATCGAGGCATGCGGGCTCGCGCCGTCGAACATCGCGGGTGCGCTCGGCGCGCGTGCGGGCCTCTTCGAAGCCGGCGAGGTCCGCGTGAACCCGACCGGTTCCGTCACCGTGTTCACGGGCTCGCACAGTCACGGCCAGGGCCACGAGACGACGTTCGCGCAAGTCGTGGCCGATCGCCTCGGCGTGCCGATCGAACAGGTCGAGATCGTGCACGGCGACACCGGCCGCATTCCGTTCGGCATGGGCACCTATGGCTCGCGCTCGATCTCGGTGGGCGGCTCGGCCATCATGAAGGCGCTCGACAAGATCGAGGCGAAGGCGAAGAAGATCGCCGCGCACATGCTCGAAGCGGGCGCGGAGGACATCGAGTTCGCCGACGGCGTGTTCCGCGTCGCGGGCACCGACCGCACGAAGACCTTCGCGGAAATCTCGCTCGCCGCCTACGTGCCGCACAACTATCCGCTGGAGACGCTGGAACCCGGCCTCGACGAAAGCGCGTTCTACGATCCGACCAACTTCACCTATCCGTCGGGCGCGTATCTCTGCGAAGTCGAAGTCGATCCCGAGACGGGCGAGACGCGTATCGAACGCTTCACCGCGGTGGACGATTTCGGCAACGTCATCAACCCGATGATCGTCGAAGGCCAGGTGCATGGCGGTCTCGGCCAGGGGATCGGCCAGGCGATGCTCGAGCAGTGCGTGTACGACAACGAGAGTGGCCAGTTGCTCTCCGGCTCGTACATGGACTATGCGATGCCGCACGCGTCGGATGTGCCTTCGTATACGGTCGAAACCGCGAAAGGCACGCCGTGCACGCACAATCCGCTCGGCGTGAAGGGCTGCGGCGAAGCCGGCGCGATCGGCTCGCCACCCGCCGTGATCAACGCGATTCTTGACGCACTCGCGCCGCTAGGCGTGAAGGACCTGCAGATGCCGGCCACGCCGCATCGTGTATGGCAAGCGATCCAGGCCGCGCAGGCCACTTCACAACCTTGAGCGGAGGCGCTCCATGTACGCATTCGACTATCAGCGCGCCAGCGACGCGCAAGGCGCCGTGAAAGCCCTCGCCGCCGACGCCGACGCCAAATTCCTCGGCGGCGGTCAGAGCCTGCTCGCGGCGATGAAGCTGCGGCTCGCCCAGCCCACCACGCTCGTGGACGTCACGCGCATTCCCGAGCTGAAAGCCGTGCAGGTGGACGGCAAGGTGGTGAAAGTGGGCGCGGCCGTGTGCCATGCCGACGTCGCCGAGAACGCTCAGATCCGCAACACGCTGCCGGCGCTCGCGGACCTCGCGGGCATGATCGGCGACCGCCAGGTGCGCGCGCTCGGCACGCTCGGCGGCTCGCTCGCGAACGACGATCCGGCCGCCGACTATCCCGCGGCGGTGCTCGCGCTGAACGCGACGGTGGTGACGGACCGGCGGCGCATCGCAGCGGACGACTTCTTCCTCGGCATGTACGAAACGGCGCTGGAACCCGACGAGCTGATCGTGTCCGTCGAATTCCAGGTGCCCGAACGCGCGGCCTACGAGAAGTTTCGCAATCCGGCCTCGCACTTCGCGCTCGCGGGCGTGTTCGTCGCAAAGTACGCCGGGGAGGTGCGCGTGGCGGTCACGGGCGCCGGGCCTTCGGTATTTCGCGCGGGTGCGCTGGAGAGCGCACTGAAGACGAACTTCGCGCCCGAAGCCGCACGCGCGGTGAAGATGCCCGCCGACGACCTCAACACCGACCTGCACGCGAGCGCGGCCTATCGCGCGCACCTCATCCCGGTGCTCGCGGCGCGCGCGGTCGCGAAGGCCAACGGCTAGGCTGGTCCCGAGGGCGAGCGCTTCCAGGTGAACATGGGAGCGCTCGCCGCCTTTGATTCGCGTTGCCAGATTCCCGCATGCAATCCGCCTCGATCGACGACACCCTCGCACAACTCGAAGCGCGCGGCTATTTCGCGAGCCGCGAACTCGCCACGGCGCTCTTTCTTGCGCTGCGCATGGAACGCCCGCTGTTTCTCGAAGGCGAGCCAGGTGTGGGCAAGACCGAACTCGCGAAGGCCGCGGCGGCGATGCTCGGCACGACGGTCTTGCGCCTGCAATGCTACGAAGGGCTCGACACGGCGAGCGCGCTTTACGAGTGGGACTATCCGCGCCAGATCATGGCGCTGCGACTGGCCGAAGCCGCCGGCGAAAAGCCCCGCAACGACACGCTCTATCGCGACGAATTTCTGCTCAAGCGCCCGCTGCTGCAGGCGCTGCAGCCCGACCCGCAAAACCCGGGCGCGCGCCGCGTGCTGCTGATCGACGAAATCGACCGCGCGGACGAGCCGTTCGAAGCCTTCCTGCTCGAGCTCCTTTCGGACTTCCAGGTATCGATTCCCGAATACGGCACCGTGCGCGCGAGCACGCCGCCGCTCGTCGTGATCACGTCGAACCGCACGCGCGAAGTGCACGATGCGCTCAAGCGGCGCTGCCTTTATCAATGGCTCGGCTACCCGGACCGTGCACGCGAACTCGCGATCGTGGCCGCGCGCGCGCCTGAAACCGCCGCGGATTTGCAGCAACGCGCCGTGGCGTTCGTGCACCAGTTGCGCACGATGGATCTCTTCAAGGCGCCCGGCATTGCGGAAACGATCGACTGGTGCCGCGCGCTTAGCGCGCTCGCCGTGACGGAACTCGATCCGCAGTCGGTGCAGGATACGCTGGGCGTGCTGCTGAAGTACCAGGACGACCTCGCGCAGCTCGACGCGCAACGCATCGCGCAAACGCTCGCGCTCGCGGAGTGAGGACGATGCCCGGCGCCACATCGCCCGCCGCCATGCCCACGCTCGCGCCCGTGTTCGCGCGCAACGTCGTGCATTTCGTGCGCGTGCTGCGCGGCGCGGGCCTGCCGATGTCGCCTTCGCGCGCCGTCGACGCGATCGACGCGCTGCGCCACATCGACCTCGGCCGCCGCGACGACGTGCACGCAGCGCTCGCCGCGCTCCTCACGAGCGCGCCCGACGAGCGCGAGATCTTCGACGCGGCGTTCGCGCTGTTCTGGCGCGATCCGGATTTCGAAGGCAAGCTGCGCGCGCTGCTGCTGCCGAAGGTGCAAGGCGGCGTGCCGCCGCCGCGCCGCAACAACCGCCTCGCCGACGCGCTCGCGGCGCGCCCTGCCCATCGCCCGGGCGCGAAGCCACCGCCCTCGCACGAAGAACACGAGTTGCGCGCACACGCCACGTTCAGCGCCGAAGAGCGCTTGCGCCAGCGCGACTTCGATACGCTCACCGCCGACGAATGGCGCACGCTGCGCCACCTGATCCGCGCGCGCCGCCTGCCGCTCGCCACCGTTCGCACGCGGCGCCTGAAGGCATCGTCGCGCGGCACCCACGCCGACCTGCGCGCGAGCGCGCGCCATGCGGTACGCGCGGGCGGCGACTGGACCGTGTGGAAATATCGCGCGCCGGTGGAACGCAAGCTGCCGCTCGTGCTGCTGCTCGACATTTCCGGCTCGATGAGCAGCTACTCGCGCGCGGTGCTCTACTTCTGCCATGCGTTGCTGCAATCGCGCGAACGCCTGCAGGTGTTCCTGTTCGGCACGCGCCTGACCCACGCCACGCGCGCGCTGCGCGAACGCGACCCCGACGTCGCGCTCGCCCAGCTCGCCACCCAGGTCGCGGACTGGTCCGGCGGCACGCGCATCGGCGCCACGCTTGCGGAATTCAACCGCCGCTGGGCGCGCCGCATGCTCGGAGGGCGCGCGACAGTGCTGATCGTCACCGACGGGCTCGATCACGATGAATGCGGTCTGCTCAGCGAAGAGATGGCGCGCCTGCACCGCTTCGCGCATCGCGTGATCTGGCTCAATCCGCTCTTGCGTTACCGCGATTTCGCGCCCAAGGCGCGCGGCGTGCAGGCGATGCTGCCCCACGTCGACGCGCATTACCCCGTCCACAATCTCGACAGCCTCGAAGCGTTTGCGCGCAGCCTGTGCGAAGCCGCGCCGATCGGGCCCGCGCCTCGTGCAGCAACGCATCTGGCGACTCATCTGCCAAAACCGGCACGCGCATTGCATACTCTGGCGGCGCGCCCGGCACAAGGAGACACACGATGGAGCTGACTGAAAGCCACACGCTGCCCGTGCCGCAACAGCGCGCCTGGGAAGCGCTCAACGACACGGCGATCCTCAAGGCGTGCATACCGGGCTGCGAAAGCATCGAAGCCGACGGTGAGAACGCCTACGCCGTCGCGCTGACCGCCGCGGTGGGCCCGGTGAAGGCGCGCTTCAAAGGCCGCATGCAGCTCGCCGATATCGACGCGCCGAACAGCTACACGATCGTCTTCGAGGGCCAGGGCGGCGCCGCAGGCTTCGGCAAGGGCGACGCGCACGTGAAGCTCGAATCCGCCGGCGACGAATCGACCACGCTCACCTACACCGCGAACGCCCAGGTGGGCGGCAAGCTCGCGCAGATCGGCTCGCGGCTCGTGGATGGCGCGGCGCGCAAGATCGCCGGCGAGTTTTTCAAGCGTTTCGGGGAACAGCTGGGCGGCGGCGCGCAGGAAAATACCGACGAGACGGCGGAACCCGCCGCGAGCGACGCAGAAGGCCAGCCGCAAGGCGAAGGCGCAGAGGAAACACCGAAGAGGAAACGATCATGGACAGCGTGGATCTCGAAGTCCTGAAATCCAGCGTGCGCTGGCTCGACGCAGGGCACCGCGCGCTGCTGGTGACAGTGGTGAAAACGTGGGGCTCGTCGCCGCGTCCCGAGGGCGCGATGCTCGTGGTGCGCGGCGACGGCCTCGTGGTCGGCTCCGTGTCGGGCGGCTGCATCGAGGACGATCTGATCGACCGCGTGCGCCGCGAAGGCGTGACGATCGTGAAGCCCGAAGCCGTCAAATACGGCATCACGGCGGAAGAGGCGCATCGTTTCGGACTGCCGTGCGGCGGCACGATCCAGCTCGTGCTCGAACCGCTCTCCGATGCCTCGGGCATTCGCGAACTGCTCGAAACCGTCGAGCGCGGCGAACTCGTTGCGCGCACACTCGACATGGCGACCGGCCGCGCCACGCTCGGCCCCGCGAAAGCGACCGATGGCGTGGACTTCGACGACGTGCGCCTGCTCACGATCCACGGGCCGCGCTACCGCATGCTGGTGATCGGCGCGGGGCAGCTCTCGCGCTATCTCTGCCAGATCGCGGTGGGGCTCGATTACCAGGTGACGGTGTGCGACCCGCGCGAGGAATACACCGACACCTGGGACGTGCCCGGCACGGCGCTCGTGCGCACGATGCCCGACGACACGGTGCTCGACATGAAGCTCGACGAACGCTGCGCCGTGATCGCGCTCACGCACGACCCCAAGCTCGACGACCTCGCACTGATGGAGGCGCTCAAGACGCCCGCGTTCTACGTCGGCGCGCTGGGCTCGCGGCGCAACAACGCGGCGCGGCGCGAGCGACTCAAGGAGTTCGACCTGAGCGAGGCGGAACTCGCGCGGCTGCATGGGCCGGTGGGCATTTACATCGGCAGCCGCACGCCGCCGGAAATCGCGGTGTCGATCCTCGCGGAGGTCACGGCGGCGAAGAATGGCGTCTCGCTGCCGACCATTCTCCAGGTGGAAGGCGCAAAGGCCGCGCGCGAACACGCGGCAGGCGCGGGATCGACGTGCGACGTGTGAGGCCGCTGCGCGGCCGCCTTCACGCGTGAGGTGAGCGCCCGTCGTCGTCTGTCTCGCGCTCGTGTCACTACTATGCCCCCCAAAAAACTGCGGGCCGCGACTTTCGTCGGCGGCCCGCAATAGGGTGTTTCTGGCGGGCGGCTTGCGCCGCCTCGCTTCACCTGAGCGTCACGGCATCAGCCGAACAGCTTCATCGCCTGCGTGAGCGTGTTGGTCACGCCCCACACGAGCGGCACCAGCACGTAGAGCCAGAAGATCGCCATCAGCGTCTTGTTCGACGATTTCGGGGCAGCTTGGGTAGACATTGCGCGTTCCTCCTTATTTACCGGCGGCGAGTTGCGTCTCGCTCATGTGATGCTTCGCGTCCACGCGGCGCACGAGCAGGTTGCAGATGAAGCCGACCACGAGCAGCGAGGCCATGATGTGCACGGTCATCGTGTACGCATCGGCCTTCGCCACGCCGTGTGCGACCTGATACGCACGCACGTAGTTCACGAGCACCGGGCCCGCCACGCCTGCCGCGGCCCACGCGGTGAGCAGACGGCCGTGAATGCCGCCGACGAACGCCGTGCCGAACATATCCGCGAGATACGCGGGCACGGTCGAAAAGCCGCCGCCGTACATCGAGAGAATCAGGCAGAACGCGAGCACGAAGAACACGATGTTGCCGCTCTGCGCGAACTGCGGCACCGCGTAATAGAGCACCGCACCGAACACGAAGAAGATGAAGTAGGTGTTCTTGCGGCCCACCCAGTCGGAGGCCGACGCCCACACGAAGCGCCCGCCCATGTTGAAGAGCGAGAGCAGGCCGACGAAGCCCGCCGCCGCGCCGGCGCTCACGGTGTCCTTGAAGCTTTCCTGGATCATGACCGAGGCCTGACCCAGAATGCCGATGCCGGCCGTCACGTTGAGGAACAGCACGAGCCAGATCAGATAGAACTGCGGCGTCTTGAGCGCCTGGTCGATATGCACGTGCTGGTTCGACACGAGTTTCTTCGCCACGACGGGCGGGGTCCAGCCCGCCGGCTTCCAGTCCGGCGCGGGCACGCGGATGGTGATGGCGCCGATCGTCATCGAGATGAAGTAGGCCACGCCGAGCACCACGAAGGTCTGGGCGACGCCCACGCTCGTGTCGCTCGCGAAATGCTTCATCAGCATGACGGAGAGCGGTGCGGCGATCATCGCGCCGCCGCCGAAGCCCATGATCGCGAGGCCCGTTGCCATGCCGCGGCGGTCGGGGAACCAGCGGATCAGCGTCGAAACCGGAGAGACATAGCCGAGCCCGAGGCCGATGCCGCCGATCACGCCGTAGCCGAGATAGAGCAGCGCGATCTGATGCAGATACACGCCGAGCGCGGAAACGAGGAAACCGCCGCCAAAGCAGCACGCCGCGGTAAACATCGTGCGGCGCGGGCCCACGCGTTCGAGCCACTTGCCGCCGAACGCGGCGGAAAGGCCAAGAAACACGATGGCCAGCGAGAAAATCCAGCCCAGCGTGGTGAGCGACCAGTCATCGGCCGCGGACTGCGTAATGCCGATCACCTTCGTGAGCGGCGCGTTGAACACGGAAAACGCGTAGGCCTGGCCGATACACAGATGCACGGCCAGCGCCGCGGGCGGCACCATCCAGCGCGAAAAGCCCGGCGGGGCGATGGTCGCCTCTTTGGAAAAGAAAGGTGCGCTTTGCGCACCGCGCGTCGAATCTGCAACGCTGCTCATGGGATCTCCCGAATCGACCAGAGGTTGAGAGCGCGGGGTAAGCGCTCGCTCTGGTCCCATCCAAAATGGCTGTTGGTAGGCGTGGTCTTTCGTGCTCTTTACATGCGCAAACGCATAGAACACTTAATTGCCGCTTGACGGCTGCACGAACCTTAGTCCCCAACCGCCTCCTTGGCAATATGAGGTAAACATACATATGCCCTACAACGGCCCGCGCGCCGCCGTGTTTCCTCGATTGTTGCGTGCGCAGCAAATCGGTGGGGGGACCTATGACGCCGCGGAGAACGTTGCAGGCGGGCATGTCGTTGCGCGGCCCAGCATTTAGACTCAACACTCGATTCAGGGCCCCCTGCGGGCGGTGTGCGGGCCATCCGCTTGACAAGCGGGTTGCATGACTTTTAAGTGGCAGAAGTAGCGCCTATCTGCGACCCGCCACCTGCCGAGCCCCCCATGCGCCTCGCTCTCGCTCTTTGCCTAGCCGTGCTCGGCCCCGTCACGGGAACCTTCGCCGCCGACCTGCGCCCGGGCGTGGCGCAGCTCACGCCGGTGCCCCTCGAAGCGGGCACGCTGAATCCGGCAGGCAGCGCCGCGCAGGCGCCCTACACCAACGAAGCGGAAACGCAGACCTTCACCGTCAACGCGGACGGCTCGTACACCAAGCTCGACTCGCTCACGCTGCGCGTGAACACGGAGGCCGGCATCGCGCGCGCGGGCCAGTATTACGTGTGGTTCAACCGCGAGATGGCCCACGTGGAGGTGCTCGAAGCGTGGACCGAGGACGCCCAGGGCGGGCGTCACGACGTGCGCCCCGAGCAGATCCGCGACGTGCAGGAAGTGCGCTCGTTCGACGCCCCGATGTTCCAGGACGTGCAGGACAAGGTGATCGTGTTCCCCGCCGTGGAGCCGGGCGCGCGTGTGCATCTCACGTGGCGCAAGATCCAGCGCGTGCCGCTCGTGCCGGGCTGGTTCAGCGACTTCACGCCGCCCGACCTCGCGCCCACGCACCGCTTTCGCGTGATCTACGACCTGCCCGCGAAAGTGCCGCTCTACGCCGACGCGCGCGGCTTCACCGTGCTGCCGCCCGCCACCGTGAACGGCCGCACGCGCTACGAGTACCGCTACGACAAGTCGAACTTCGAGCGCCTCGAATATGGCTCGGTCGCCTACGTGAGCTACGGCGACCGGCTGATGGTGTCCACCTTTCCCGATTACGCGGCCTTCGCGACGGTCTATCGCGAGGCGGCGGCGGATCCGACCGTGCGCGACCCGGCCATCGTGCGCCTTGCGCAGACGCTCACGGCGCACGACGATACGCCGCGCGCCAAAGCGCAAACGCTCTATGACTGGGTGCGCCGCAACATCCGCTACGTGGCGATGAATATCGGGCGCGGCGAGATCGTGCCGCACCACGTAACCGACGTGCTCGCGAACCGCTACGGCGATTGCAAGGACCACGTCGCACTCTACGGCGCGCTGCTCGGGGCCGTTGGCATCCGCAGCACGCCGGCGCTCGTGAACAGCGGCACGGTCTACACGCTGCCGAGCGTGCCGGGCTTCGGCGTGATCAATCACGTCATCACCTGGCTGCCCGATCTGCAGATGTTCGCGGACTCCACGGCGAGCAACATCGAGTTCGGCTATTTGCCGTCGACGGACATGGACCGCGAGGCCGTGCTCGCCGGCGACGGCACGCAGGTCCGCACGCCCGCCACGGCCACGACCACGCGCGAGAGCGATCTCGACATCACGGTCGCGCCCGACGGCTCGGCGCGCTTCATCTATCGCTTGCAGTCGGAGGGCTGGTCCGCCGAACAGACGCGCAGCGTGCTGCGCCTGCAAACGCCCGCGCAGCGCGAGGAGTCGCTGCAATGGGAGCTGCGCAACGCCAACCTGCGCGGCAACGCCACGCTCGCCTCCAGCCCGCTCGACGCCACGGCGGGTCCGCTCGTGCTCACGCTCACGGGCACCTTCGACGGTTTCGTCGACCCGGAAATGACCACGCCCGTGCCCACGCTCACGAGCTTCGTGGGCGGGCTCGACGCGAATCTGCGCTACTGGCTCGGCGAATCGCGGCGCACGCAGCCCTTCATGTGCCGCAACGTGGTGGTGACCGAGCGCACGCGCATCGTGCTGCCGCCGGGCATGCGCGTACTCGACGTCCCCATGCCGCAGCACGCCGACAACCGTTTCATCGATTTCAGTTCGCACTACGCGCTC
Source organism: Paraburkholderia sp. BR10872 (assembly GCF_040965835.1). Lineage (NCBI taxonomy): Bacteria > Pseudomonadati > Pseudomonadota > Betaproteobacteria > Burkholderiales > Burkholderiaceae > Paraburkholderia > Paraburkholderia sp. BR10872. The sequence goes on along the minus strand of NZ_JBFRCN010000034.1, from coordinate 11,464 downwards.
GACCCGCAGGCGAATGTGCTGCGCGTCACGCGTACGGGTCAAACGCATTTCGCGAGCGACGTATGCAGCGCCGACGATTTCGCGCAGATGCGCCCCGCGTTCGAGACGATGGCGCGCGACCTTCGCGCGCAGTTGATCGTCAAGCCGTCGGCCCAGGGCGGCGCGCCGGATAGTCCGGCGAGCGCGCAGTGAGCCGGCGCACGACGTTCACACGGGCCAGAGCGGTCCTTCCTGCATCGCGCCGATCTGCTCGCGCAGTTCGAGAATGCGCTCTTCCCAGTAGCGCTGCGTGTTGAACCACGGGAAGGCGGCCGGAAACGCGGGATCGTGCCAGCGGCGCGCGAGCCAGGCCGAGTAGTGGATGAGGCGCAGCGTGCGCAGCGCTTCGACGAGATGCAGCTCGCGCGGCTCGAATTCGCAGAAGTCCTCGTAACCCGCGAGCAAATCGGCCATTGCACGCGAAGCGCCCGCGCGATCGCCGGGCAAAAGCAGCCACAAATCCTGGATAGCGGGACCCATGCGGCTGTCGTCGAAGTCCACGAAATGCGGGCCGGCGTCGGTCCAGAGCACATTGCTCGGATGGCAGTCGCCGTGCAGGCGCAACGACCGCACGTCGCCCGCGCGCTCGAAGGCCGCCTCCACGCCTTCGAGCGCGAGCGTCACCGCGGCCTGCCATGCTTCGCGCACGTCCTCGGGCACGAAGCCGTGTTCGAGCAGATACGTGCGCGGCTCGTAGCCGTAGGACTGAATGTCGAGCGTGGGGCGTGCCTCGTACGGCCTCGTTGCGCCCACGGCATGAATGCGCCCGATGAAACGGCCGAGCCATTCGAGCGTGTCGCTGCGGTCGAGATCCGGCGCGCGGCCGCCGCGCCGCTCGAACAGCGAGAAGCGATACCCGTCGAACTCGTGCAGCGTGCGCCCATCGAAGGCGAGCGCAGGCACGGCCGGAATCTCGCGCGCGGCGAGTTCGGCGACGAATGCGTGCTCCTCGAGTATCGCCTCGTCGCTCCAGCGCTCAGGGCGATAGAACTTGGCGATGAGCGGCGGCCCGTCTTCCACGCCCACCTGGTACACGCGATTCTCGTAGCTGTTGAGCGCGAGCATGCGGCCATCCGTGCGGCGCTCGGCCGGGATCAGCACGCCATCGACGGCGTCGAGCACGCATTCGGGCGTGAGGCGCGCGTACGGCGCGGCTTGCTGGTCGCCGGGACCGGAGGGGCCGCCCGGGACAGGAGAAGGATCGTAATTCATACCCGCAATTGTGCCTCTTGCGGGCAGTGCCGGCGAGCAATCGCTGCGCACGGCAGACATGATGAACACAAACGCGGCGCACAACCCTGCGACGAGACGCAGGGCGCCTCGTCAACGTGTCACACGGCCCAGACTCAGTGGATCTGCGCGCCGGCGGGCATGACGTGCTCGCCCGTATCGATCAGATCTTCGAGAAAAAAGGGCTCGGTATTGAGCTGCGCCGACGTGCCGGGCTCCCCGGCATACCACGTCACCATCGCCATGTCGCCGAGAATGCGCATCACGATGCCGCGCGCACCCTGTGGCACCGCGATATGAACGGAACGGACAATAGAACCGATTTGCATGATGTTTCCCCGTTACCTCGCTACCTTCGCCGGCTCCCTCGAAGGAAGTCCGGTCGGCATGCTGACAAAAAAACCGATGCGCACGATCAGTTGCGCGCGCATCCAAACCCGCCTCGGGCGACCCGCTCTCGCCGCGCGCTTAAGCACGGCCGGACCCTTGGCAACCCCATTGTTGCCTGTTTGAGCGCGCGAGCAAAGCGAAAAAATAGGGGGGTGTATCAACGGCGGCATGCATTTGGCGCCTCGTGCCGCCACAGCCCCGCGCCGCTTCGCTCCCGCATCTTACGAAAACCTGACTGTAACAGATGGTAAACCCCATTCTTCGCGACCTTGCTAGGGCAGTCCCTGAAAAAGTACGCTGATGCAAGGTGAGTGGCGCTATAGTCCTGTCCCAACCGTGCACCACAAAGGCCCGGCGCAGCACAGGCAAAGACCGCACGCGCGCCACAACAGCCGGCCACGATACCGATAACCTGAACGCTCGCCACCGCGGCCAGACCAGCCGCGCGAGCCAGACTCCGCCACCAGCGAAGGAACCCGCCGTTCCATGTGGATCGTTCGACTCGCGCTCAAGCGCCCGTACACGTTCGTCGTGCTCGCGTTGCTGCTTTTGATTGTCGGGCCGCTGACGATCCTGCGCACGCCCACGGACATCTTCCCGAACATCGACATTCCGGTGCTCTCGGTGATCTGGACCTACACGGGTCTGCCCGCCGACGAGATGGAAAAGCGCATCGTGCTCAACTACGAGCGCGGCCTTTCCGTGGCGGTGAACGATATCGAGCACACCGAATCGACGTCGCTGAATGGCATTGCGGTCGTGAAGATCTTCTTCCAGCCGCATGCCAATATCCAAGAAGCGCTCGCCGAAGTCACGGCGCTGTCACAGGCGCAGTTGCGCTCGCTGCCGCCCGGCATCCAGCCGCCGTTCATCCTGCGCTACAACGCCTCGACGGTGCCGATCCTGCGCCTGTCGCTGTCTTCGCCGCAGCTGACCGAGCAGGAACTGTTCGACTACGGTAACAACTTCCTGAAGACGCAGCTGGCGACCGTGCCGGGCGCCTCCGCGCCGCTGCCCTATGGCGGCAAGCAGCGGCAGATCATGGTCGACATCAACCAGCGCGCGCTGCAGCAGCACAATCTCTCGCCCATGGACGTGGTGAACGCGATCAGCGCGCAAAACCTCATCCTGCCTTCGGGCACAGCCAAAATCGGTGCAACCGAATATTCGGTGACGATGAATGCAAGCCCCGAGAGCTTAGCGGGCCTGAACGACATTCCCGTGAAAACCACGGAGAGCGGCACGATCTACATCCGCGACGTGGCGCACGTGCGCGACGGCTATGTGCCGCAAACCAATATCGTGCGCGTGGACGGACAGCGCGCCTCACTTCTCACCATCAACAAGAGCGGCAACACGTCGACGCTGGAGATCGTCGATCGCATCAAGGAAATGATGCCGACGCTGCGCAATCTCGTGCCACCGTCGCTCAATATCGATCCGGTCGCCGACCAGTCGCTGTTCGTGCGCGCCTCCGTGCAGGGCGTGCTGCGCGAAGCGCTCATCGCCGCCGCGCTCACGGCGCTCATGATCCTGCTGTTTCTCGGCAACTGGCGCGCCACGCTCATCATCGCGATCTCGATTCCGCTGTCGATGATCACCTCGGTCATCGTGCTCGCGGCGCTCGGCGAGACCATCAATATCATGACGCTGGGCGGGCTCGCACTCGCGGTCGGCATTCTGGTTGACGACGCAACGGTCGCGATCGAGAACATCAGCCAGCAACTGGAGCAAGGCAAGACGCTGGAACAGGCGATTCTCGACGGCGCGCATCAGATCGCGATCCCCACGCTCGTCTCCACGCTCTCCATCTGCATCGTGTTCGTGCCGATGTTCCTGCTCACGGGCGTGGCGCATTACCTCTTCATTCCCCTCGCGGAAGCCGTCGTGTTTGCGATGCTGGCGTCGTACTTCTTCTCGCGTACGCTCGTGCCCACGCTCGCGAAGTACCTGATGCGCCACCATCGCAAGCCCGCCGACCTGCATCACACGCATGGCGCGACGCGCAATCCGTTCATGCGCGTGCACCTCGCGTTCGAGCGCGGCTTCGAGGGGCTGCGCGAGCGCTATCGCGGGTTTCTCACGGCGCGCGTGAAGCATCCCGTGTGGTTCGTGGTGGCGTTTCTCGCCTGCTGTGGCGCGTCGTTGCTGCTCATGCCGTTCCTCGGGCGCGACTTCTTTCCGCAGGTCGATGCGGGCACCATCGCGCTGCACGTGCGCGCGAAAACCGGCATGCGTGTGGAAGAAACCGCCGTGCTCGTCGACCGTATCGACAAGCGCGTGCGCACGCTGATTCCGCCGGGTGAGCTGCATTCGATCATCGACAACATCGGCCTGCCGGTCTCGGGCATCAACCTCTCGTACAGCAATACGGGCACCATCGGCACGTCCGACGCGGACGTGCTGATCTCGCTGAACGAGGACCATCACCCGACCGCCGGCTACGTGCGCCTCCTGAGGCACACGCTCAACGACGAGTTTCCGGGCGTGCAATTCGCCTTCCTGCCCGCCGATATCGTGAGCCAGACGCTGAACTTCGGCATGCCCTCGCCCATCGATGTGCAGATCGTCGGGCGCGACGTGGCCGGCAACCGCGCGTTCGCGGCGAAGCTGCTCGCTCGGCTGCGCGGCGTGCCCGGTTTCGTCGACGCGCGCATCCAGCAGCCCGCGGACCTGCCGCGCATCTTCATCGACGTGGACCGCACGCGCGCGCAGCAGGCGGGCTTCACGCAGAAGGACGTGGCGAGCGACCTGCTCATCACACTCTCGGGCAGCCAGCAGACCACCCCCACGTTCTGGCTCAACCCGATCAACGGCGTGAGCTACAACGTCGTCACCGAAGCCCCGCAATACACGATCGATTCGCTGCAATCGCTCGCCAACATTCCACTCACCGCGAACGGGCGCAGCAACATACTCGGCTCGCTCGCGAGCATGCAGCGCATCTCGGGCGACGCGGTGGTCACGCACTACAACGCGCAGACCACCATCGACATTTACGGCACCGCCGACGGGCGCGACCTGGGCGCCGTTTCCGACGACATCGCGAAGATCGTCGACCAGACGCGCGGCGAGCTGCCGAAGACGTCGAGCATCAAGCTGCGCGGCCAGGTGCAGACGATGAACGATTCGTTCTCCGGACTGTTCGGCGGGCTCGTCTTCGCGATCGTGCTCGTGTATCTGCTGATCGTCGTGAACTTCCAGTCGTGGCTCGATCCGTTCATCATCATCACGGCGCTGCCGGGCGCGCTCGCGGGCATCGTCTGGATGCTGTTCCTCACGCACACCACGCTGTCCATTCCCGCGCTCACGGGCGCGATCATGTGTATCGGCATCGCCACGGCGAACTCCATTCTCGTCATCAGCTTCGCGCGCGAGCAGTTGCGCCTGCACGGCGATGCGGCGCGCGCCGCGATCGAAGCGGGCTACACGCGCTTTCGCCCCGTGCTCATGACCGCGCTCGCCATGGTGATCGGCATGGTGCCGATGGCCATCGGCCTGGGCGAAGGCGGCGAGCAGAACGCACCGCTCGGGCGCGCCGTGATCGGCGGCCTCGCGGTGGGCACGCTCGCCACGCTGATCTTCGTCCCCGTGGTGTTCTCGCTCATCTACCGCAAGCTCGGCGAGCGCCGCCAGCGCGCCAGTGAAAACGTGGTGCCCAAATCATGAATACCCTGTCATGACGAATCATTCGCAAACGCCTTCGCCGCAAGAGCCGTCGCTTCATCGATCGCGGCGCTGGCCCCTTGTGCTCGCCGCGCTCATCGTGCTCGGCCTCGCGGCGCAGGGTATCTGGTCGCGCCATAGCGCGCATGCGGCGCTCGAACGCGAGGCAAAGAGCGCGAGCACGCTGACCGTGCAGGTCGTCACGCCGCAGCGCTCGACGCGCGCGCTCGACCTCGTGCTGCCCGGCAACGTGCAGGCCTTTCTCGACACGCCGATCTACGCGCGCACGAGCGGCTATCTGCGCAAGTGGTACTTCGACATCGGCGCGCACGTGAAGGCGGGCCAGTTGCTCGCCGAAATCGACGCGCCCGAAGTGGACGACCAGTTGCGCGCCGCGCGCGCCGATCTCGCCAACGCCGAAGCGAACTACGCGCTCGCGAAAACCACGGCCGACCGCTGGACGCAGATGCTGCAAACGCGCTCGGTGGCAAAACAGGACACCGACGAGAAAGTCGGCGACATGCTCGCGAAAAAGGCCACGCTCGACTCCGCGCGCTTCAACGTCTCACGGCTCTCGCAGCTGCAGTCGTACGAACGCGTGACGGCGCCCTTCGACGGCATCGTCACGGCGCGCAACGTGGACGTGGGCGCACTCATCGACGCGGGCAACGGCGGCACCTCGCAAAAGGAGCTGTTCCATCTTGCGCAGGCCGACCGTCTGCGCGTGTACGCGAACGTGCCGCAGGCTTACGCGCAGCAGATCCGCGTGCAGCAGCATGCGTATCTCACGCTCAACGAAGAGCAGGGCAAGCACTTTCCCGGCATCGTCGCGCGCACGGCGGGTGCCGTCGATGCGCAGCAGCGCACGATGCTGGTCGAAGTCGATGTGGACAACCGTAGCGGCGAACTGTTGCCCGGCGCCTACGCGCAGGTCCACTTCGCGCTCGACGGTTCGGCCACGCCGATCACGCTGCCCGGCAACGCGTTCCTGTTCCGCCCCGACGGCGTGAAGGTGGCGACTGTCGATGCGCAAGATCGCGTGAAGCTCGTGAATGTGACGCTCGGCACCGACTTCGGCACGCGGGTGGCGGTAGCGGCGGGGCTCTCCGGCGACGAGCGCGTGATCGTCAATCCGCAGGACGCGATTGTCGACGGCACGCCGGTGCGCATCGTGCAGCCGCACGACGAGCACGAGGCCGGCGCGGCGCATGGCGCGAGCGGTGCGAGTGGCGCGGGCAGGAACACGGGCAACAGCGCGCAGGCGCAGGGCGAATGATGAAGCACGCGCGGATTCGACTGTGCGCGTTGGCCATGCTTGCGGCGCTCGGCGGCTGCAAGGTGGGCCCCGACTACGTGCGCCCCACCATGCCCGTGGCCGCGACGTTCAAGGAACTCGAAGGCACGGGCTGGACGATTGCGCAGCCCGCCGATAGCGCCTCGCGTGGCGCGTGGTGGACGATCTACGAGGACGCCACGCTCGACGCGCTCGAAGCCCAGGTCGAAGGCGCGAACCAGAACGTGCAGGCCGCGCAGGCGCACTTTCGCGCGGCGCGCGCGAACGTCGCGCAGCAGCGCTCCAGCTTTTTCCCGCTCGTGACGGCGAGCGGCGACTTCTCGCGCTACCGCACCTCGCAGAATCTCCTGTACACGTCGAAGGCCGGTCAAACGATCAACGACTACTCCGTGGGCATCGACGCCACATGGGAGCCCGATATCTGGGGCCGCGTCGCGCGCAACGTCGAGGCCGCCAGGGCGAACGCACAGGCGAGCGCCGCCGATATGCAGGCCGTGCTGCTCTCCATGCAGGCCGAACTCGCGACCGACTACTTCGAGCTGCGCGGCATCGACCGCGAACGGCAATTGCTCGACGACACGATCAAGGCCTACCGCGAATCGCTCGAACTCACGCAGAACCGCTACGCGGGCGGCATCGCCACCGACGCCGACGTGGGCCAGGCGCAAACGCAGCTGCAGACCACCGAGGCACAGGCGATCGATCTCGGCGTGCAGCGCGCTCAGCTCGAGCACGCCATCGCCATCCTGACCGGACAGTCGCCTTCCACGTTCACACTCGCTGCCGCGCCGAAGGAAGCCTACGCGGTGCGCGCGATCGCGAGCCCGCCGGGCGTGCCGTCGACGCTGCTCGAACGGCGCCCCGACATCGCGGCCGCAGAGCGCCGTGTGGCCGCCGCGAACGCGCAGGTGGGCGTGGCGACGGCGGCGTTCTTCCCGAACCTCATGCTCGCGGTCACGGGCGGCCTGGAGGCGACCAACTTCAGCCAGTGGCTCGTCGCGCCCGCGCGCTTCTGGTCGCTCGGGCCGACGCTCGCGGGCACGCTGATCGACTTCGGCGGGCGCGAGGCGGTGCGCAACGAAGCGCGCGCGCAGTACGACGAGAACGTCGCGCAATATCGCCAGACCGTGCTCGACGCCTTCGGCGAGGTCGAGGACAACCTCGCGGCGCTGCGGGTGCTGGAGCAGGAGGCGAACGCCCAGGACCGCGCGGTGGATGCCGCGCAGCGCACGCTCGTCACCATCAACAATCGCTATCTGGGCGGTGCGATCACCTATCTCGACGTGGTGGTCGCGCAAACCACGGCGCTCACCAACGAACGCCAGGCCGTGGCGATCTCGCGCCGGCGCATGGCGGCGAGCGTCGCGCTCGTGAAGGCGCTCGGCGGCGGCTGGAACGCGGCGGACTTGCCGAGCGACGCGGCGCTGGTCCACCCGGACGATGCGCACAAAGCGCAGCCCGCCAGCGGGCCGCAAGGCGCTGCGCCGGCCGCCGCTCGCAGCGCGCAGCCAGGCGCCTCGCGCGCTCCGGGCTAAACGGCCGCGCGGTCACGCCAGGCACCCGGCCTGCGGCGCTCGACAACGCCATTTGCCCAACAGGCGTATCGTTGCGCCTTTGCCATATTGCTGGAGATCCTGTCGTGACTGCATCACCGGGCGCCCCGCGCACTTCCGCGCCCTCCGCCGTTCCGTACATCGAACGCGGCACCCCCGCATTCTGGCGCGCAAGCCTCGCGCTGCTGTTCGCCGGCTACGCCACCTTTTCGCTTCTCTACTGCGTGCAGCCGCTCCTGCCCGCGTTCTCCCAGACCTTCGGCGTGAGCCCCGCGCAGAGCAGCCTCTCGCTCTCGTTCACCACGGCCGCGCTTGCCGTTGCGATCTTCGTCGCGGGCTTCGTCTCCGAAGGCTGGAGCCGGCGCGGCATGATGACCGCATCGCTGTGCGCCTCGTCGCTGCTCACGCTCGCCACCGCCTTCGTGCCGCACTGGCATGAGCTGCTCGTGCTGCGCACGCTGCTGGGCATCGCGCTCGGCGGCGTGCCCGCGGTGGCCATGGCCTGGCTCGCCGAGGAAATGCACCCGGACGGCCTCGGTCTCTCGATGGGCCTCTACGTCGGCGGCACGGCTATCGGCGGCATGGCGGGGCGCGTGATCACGGGCATCGTCACCGATCTGTTCGGCTGGCGTGCGGCCGTGGCCGTGATCGGGGTGCTCGGGCTCGCCTCCATGTTCGCGTTCCGCTCGCTGCTGCCGCCCTCGCGCCACTTCGCGCCGAAGAGCGGCCTCGGTTTCGCGCATCATCGCGCGGCGCTGCTGCGCCATTTCGCGCGGCCGGGTCTGCCCATGCTGTTCGTGATGGGCTTCGTGCTGATGGGCAGCTTCGTCACGCTCTACAACTACATCGGCTACCGGTTGATCGCGGCGCCTTATCACATGAGCCAGGCGGCCATCGGCGCGATCTTCCTCGTCTACCTGACGGGCGTGGTCGCCTCGCCGTGGTCGGGCCGTATGGCCGACACGTTCGGGCGCGGCCGCGTGCTGATCGCCAGTCTCGCGCTGATGCTCACGGGCGTCGTGCTTACGCTGTTCGCGCCGCTCACGGCGATTGCCGCGGGCATCGCCTGCCTGACCATCGGCTTCTTCGCGGGGCACGCAGTAGCGAGCGGCTGGGTTGGGCGCCTCGCGCGCGAAGCGAAGGGCCAGGCGGCTGCGCTTTACCTGCTCGCCTATTACCTCGGTTCGAGCGTGATGGGTTCGATCGGCGGACACTTCTGGGCCGGTGCAGGCTGGGGCGGCGTGGCCGGCCTCGTGATCGTGCTGCTGGTCGTGGGCCTAGCATTCGCGCTCACCTTGCGCGCGCGCGAGCGCGCCGGAGCGGCCTGAGCCCGCGCGGCACGCAACGTTCGCACCCGCGCCTCTGTGTGCCGCGCGCCACCGCAATCGAAAGGCGTCCGTAATATTCAGACGACTGGCGATTTGCACGTCCGCGCGCATCGCACAGCAGCGGAACTCCGCCTCTGGCGGGCTTTTGCGGCGCGACAGGAGATTCACGGAAAGCCTCGCGGCGCTCACGCGCGCCGCCGCGCTCGCCGGCCTCACCTATACTCGATTTCAGGCCCGGGGCCGCAGCGCCATGCCATTGGCATGGCGACGAGAACGACAACCATTGCGAGCCTTCGTCGCCCATACGATACGCAACCCCTGCATGGGACCGGAGTCAGTGCTGAAGCACTCACTCCGGATCGACAGGAGACAAGCATGGAAGGTTATTTCACGATCGGCGATTTCGTGATGATCATCCCGATGGCCCTCGCTGGCGCGCTCTTTCTTGGCGCAGTGCCGTGCGCAACGGAATTCAGACACAACACGCTGCGCGTGATCGGCGCGCTGATCGGCGTACTCGCGGCCGTTGCACTCGTCGAGACACTGCCGGCGCTGATGTAGCGGACGTCTGCCGTACGCTTCCTACGCACGGCGGCTCGCGATGCGCAGCAGCGCGAACCGACGAAGCGACGAAGCGGAATCCTCGCGGCTCGAAGCGCCGCGGCTTGCGCACACGCGCGGCATTCGCTTGCCCCCTCCTCAGCCGGGATCGACGCCCGGCTGCAAGCCCTTGAACTGACGCAACGCAGCGGCCAGATAGCCCGTTCGCGCAGACGCGCCTGCGGCCTCTTCGGCGTGTGCTAGCGCGGGCAGCGCCGTCCACGGCAGCGTCGGACGCAGATGATGCTGGCGATGCAGATGGTGATTCATCAGCAGCACGCCCAGCGCACGCGGCACGCGAAAATCCCGCGCGCGACCCGGTTCGTCGAGCGCGACGCCGTAGTGCGGCAGGTTGTCGGCGAGCGAGAGCCACAGTCCGCGCAGATACATCACCGCGAGCAGCACGGGCCAGGCCTTGCCGTAGAGCGCGAACGAAGCCGCATAGAGGGCGAGCGACGCAAGCCAGTCGCGCCGCGCACGGCGGCGCCTCACGGGATCGGTGGCGTGGTTCGCGAAGAGCCGCTGCACCTGCACGCCTTCGCGGCCATGCGCGCCCACCCCGCGCTCGATGATCGTGCGCGCGAGCCGCCCCGGCATGAACGCCAGAAGCGGCAGCAGCAATTCGGCGAGGTAGAGACCACCCATCAGCCGCCCGTAGTACGCCACGCGACGACGCCAGCGCGGGCCGCTCGCCCCATGCGTGTCGTGCACATCGGGGCGGTCGAACGGCTCGCGCGTGAAGCGGTGATGCATCAGGTGTCCGAAACGCACGGCGTCGAACGGCATCGCCAGACCGATCGCGAGCGCGCGGGCGAGCCATTCGTTCACGCGGCGGTCGCGCGCCAGCTGTCCGTGGATACCTTCGTGAATGAGGCCCCAGTGGATCGGCGTGGCGAGCACGACGGGGGCGAGCGTCGCCAGCAAGCCGAGCATCGGGCCGCCCGTTGCGTCCAGCAAGAGCGGCAATCCGACGAGTTCGTAGCAGAGCGCGGTGAACGCGAATGCGATCAGCGCGGCGTTGGTGCGAGCCGCCGTCGCGGGCTGGGGCGAGTGGGTTGGCCGCCTGACGGGTTCAGCGCGGGTGGCGGACGGGGAAAGCGCTTCAGTTTCGGCGCTCGAGAACTCCATGGTGATTCCTCGCGGCAAAGGCTGCCGCGACGTTAGCAGGGCCACATGACAAAGCGAAGAACGGCGCGCCGCGCGGCCACGGCCGATGTAAGGCCTATCGTTCGCGCATAAAAAATCTATGGTCACCCCCGTTTTTGCAACCTTGATCGTTGACGTTGTGGTTGGCTTGCCTAAATCTATCCGGCGTCGTTGTGGGGATCACTCCCCGCGCCACGATGAGAGTCGCGCCTGATGGT
>NZ_JBFRCN010000033.1:0-98500 GCF_040965835.1 Paraburkholderia sp. BR10872 | reverse complement strand
GGCTGTAAATTTTTAAAGATCGATCGCGAAAGCGCCGTTAAAACTGCTCAACTACCGGCTTCTTTCTGCGTTGCTGCGTCAGCAGCAGAGAAACGAGATTATGAAGACTGTCTGGCGATCTGTCAACCGGTTTTTTTACTTCGTTCAACCTGCCGCTCAACTTCGAATCACCCGCAGACCCAGTCGCCACAAGGCTTTCGCCCCAGGCTTCCCGTCTCCCCGCGCCTTCATCGAAAGCGCGAAAGACCGGAATTCTAGTCACGCAGATGACATCTTGCAAGCGGTTTTTTGACCGGCTAGTAAAGTCGGGCTGACCACGGCTCGCCTGCTCCATAGAGCAGTCGTCATAGTGCTTCCGGTCGATGCCTTCCGGCTGTGCAGCAACGACGATCCTGCATCGCACCGGGGCCCATTCGGTGCGCTCCTGCTGCCCAATCCGATGGCGCGCACGGAACCGACTAGAATATGGGGTTCTCTGCACCCAAACTCACAGATTTATGCGCTCGCGAATCGCCAAACGCCTTCCTCCTGACGCCGACAAACTCGTCGGCCTCTCGCTCGCCCTGTTCGCCTCGGGCAGCCGCACCGAAGACCGCTTCTGGGAGGCAAAGCTCGACACGCTGCTAGCGAAGGTCGTGCGCAACGGCAATCAGACCACACTCGACGCCGCGCTCGATCATCTGCAGCAGAATCATCCGGACGCCTACGGCGCGCTCGCCGACATGGCTGAGACGCACAGCGAGTCGTTCATCGTCGAACACGACGGCGCGCAATACGAGGCGCTGCTCGTCGCCGCGCCGGTGCTGGCCTGGACGCGCTATGTCATCCCTTCGGGCCCGCTGAAGGCCGACGGCGCCGACGCCCTGCGCACCCATCTTCAGGCCCATGTGCTGGCGAACGGCACGCGCGTGGCGATGGCCCCCTATCTCTATAGCATCGACCAGTTGCCGCGCCACCATGTCGAAACCTGGCGCCTCGCACAACAGCTTACCCAGGCGGCATTGAGCGGCGCGCCGGCGAAAATCAGCTCGGGCGAACTGCCGGAAACGTCGCCGATCCTCGCCGATCCGCGTTTCCTGCTCGCCGTCGTCGCCGCGCCCGTTGGCGCCCCGCTCTTCCGCTGGCAAGAAGAGGAACACGGCTCGCGCATCGAGCGCGGTCAATGCCTGGAACAATGGGCTACCCAGGGCGGCGCCAACCTTGCCGTCGTCATGCCAGGATGCGAGTTCGAATGCCTGCTGCCGGACGCCTACTACTCTGCCTGCCGTGACGCGGATGAGCGCGTGCGCCCGCACACGATCCGCACCGCCGTGCGCTATCTGCTCGACACGATCGGCGCGGGCGCGCAGGACTTGCGCGCCGTCGTCGCCGGGTTCGGCGAGCGCCGTATCGACGAATACCGCATCGGCTTCACGAAGCGCGGCAGCAATGACGTGCTGTACGGCGTGGTCTGGCCGCTCTATGGCCGCGAGAACGGCGACGCCGACATCGACGAAGAGCCGACCGAGGAGAGTGTCAGCAGCGGTCCGCTCGAAGAGATCGTTGCGCTGCTGAAGGAATCGGGCATCACCGATATCCGTCGTCACGCTGGCCGCTTCGAGCCGGAATACTGCGATGACTGCGGCGTGCCGCTCTATGCGGATCCACTCGGCGAGATCGTCCACGCCGAGATGCCAGAAGATGCTGAGCCCGTACAGCCACATTTCCACTAGGACAACGCCCAAATTCCTACCCGGTCCCGCCTGTGTGCGGGACTTTTTTTTGCCCTATGTCTTATGCCTTTTGGACAGGCCGCCAGCGCGCAACCTTTTTGTCATCATGGTGCTGCTGGTCTGGTTCACCGCCGAGTAGAAGCGGTGCGCATTTCACAATATTGCGAGAGGCCGTTACGAAAGGAGGGCATATCCATGCGGTTCGTTGTACTCAATCCGGACGCCGAAAGGCGCGAAGGACTCAAGGCGCTGTTAAGACAAATCGACCGTCGCGCACGCTTCAATGATGCGCCGGACTGGCGCAGCGCTGAGCGCGCCTTGCAACGGTTCACCCCCAACCTGATCGTGATCGACTGGCACGACGACATCCGTGCCGGCGAACTGCGCCACTTTGTCATGCGGCACCGCAGCTTGCCCGTCGCCATACTGGTTGACAGCGCCGAGACGCCCACGACTGTGCGCGCGCTCATCAACGAAGGCGCCCGCGGCGTCATCCGGCGCACAACGGACTCCGTCCTGATTGTGAAGTTTCTGGAACTCATCATGCTTGGTGGCGATCATCTGCCGGCCGACGTGCTCGGTCCATGCACGCCATGGCCGCTGCCGCCCCGGCGCGATGCCCAGGCCGCCGCACAGGCCCGCAAGGTACGTCCGAAGGTGGACCTGTCACCACGACAGGAGCAGATCCTTCGCTGCGTCCATATGGGCAATACGAACAAGATGATCGCGAGAGCGCTCGGCATCAGCGAGGGCACGGTGAAAGTCCATCTGACAAGCATCTTTCAGCAGCTCGGCGCGCCCAATCGCGCGGCAGCCGTCGCGATCTACAACGGATTGCTCGCGAACCAGCTGCAAGTGCTGCGCGCAGAATGCGAGCGGGCGGCGAAGCCCAGGCACGGCGAGCACGGTCCGGTGCCATTGCGCGCACGCGACGCTCTTGCGCATCGCTATCCGTTGCTGTCAGGCGACAGTGCGGCTCCCCTACCCATCGCGGCGGAGCCAGTGACGCCCTATGGCGACCTCGCCGCGGCGCAGCAGATGCGCCCCGTCGACGTCGGCGAGGCCAGTGAGAGCACGGAGGAGGAAGCCCTGGTGCTCGCTCGCGCACACGGCTCGCCTTCCAACGAGTAATATGAAGCACATGGGGTTCCTATTTACGCCGCTTCCGTTCTGGGTTGCTATCGGTGCCTGGGTTGTCACCGTGGGGCTGCTCGCGCTCGCGCTATGGAAGAACCCCTTCAAGCGTCTGCAGGACGCCACGCTCCAGCACGTGTGGCTTGCGATCGTCGTCGCAATCTCCGTGCTGTGGGCAAGTAATGCGTGGCTCGAAGACGGCACCGTGCTGCACCTGCTCGGCGCCACACTCGTGGTCACGCTATTCGACTGGGGGCTCGCGCTCGTCGCCATGGGCGTCGTCGTCGGGCTCGCCGCACTGGTCTTCGACGCCCCCTGGGAAGGCGTCGCCCTCACCTTCCTGATATTCGGCGCCTTCCCTGTCGCGATTTCGGCGCTACTGCAGCGCGCCTGCACCGCGTGGCTGCCGCGCAACCTCTTCATGTTCATCGTCGGCCAGGGTTTCGTGTCGCCAGCCATCGCCGTTTCGGCGGCGGCCTATCTCGCGCTCGGCACCCATGTGGCGCTCAACGGCGGATCGGCGATCACCGTGCCCGCAGGCTATGCATTCAGCGTATTTCTACTCGCTTCGGGCGAAGCCTGGTTCACAGGTATGGCAACGGCGCTGATCGCCGTCTACCGGCCGGCCTGGGTCACCACGTACGACGTGCGTCGCTATCGCCTGGGCGGCCCGCGAACCTGAACGCTGCCTCAGCCAGACGCCCCACCGCCAGCAACGTGGCGACGGCGCGACCGCACGTCGCGCTCGGCCGCAAGCGCATACGCAGCAGCGCTTGCGCCGATCCCACTGCTCTGACAGAAGAAAATAATTGTTTCCGGATTGAACTCAAGCTGGCTGGGCTGCATCTTACGGTGCCTGACGTCTCATCCCTCATCCCTAGCAAGCAGATGGACTGCAACCATGCATCTCGCCGGCTGTTGTTCGTAGCCGGTCAACTGGCGGCGTGCGCCGCGAGCCTCATGCTCATCGCCGCGCCAGCCGCGCAGGCCGATCAACTCGATCAACACAACGATCTCGTCAAGCAGTTCGTCACCCAGATGCACGCGGACCCGCTAGTCGCGGACTGCGCGGCGCACGGCGACTTCGTCGCAAGCACATCGCAAGCGCTCGATCACGTCGAGTTTCCGCCCAGTTCGTTCGACAGCGCGCATGCGAGCGTGACGCCGTGGAACGACTCGTTCGACGAAGGCAAGCAGCGCGTAAAGGTCGATACGATCGTGACAGTCGACGGCATCGGCATTCCCAAAGAAAGCGGCAACTCGCCCTATGACCTGAAGTTTCGCTGCGGCTATGTCGGGCAGCAGATGCTCGCGTTCAGCTGGAACGATCCGGTCCCGCCGGCGCACGCACGCAGCGAGCGCGGCACGGCGTCGAGCGGCGCCCATGGAAAGGGCAAGCATTCGACCAGGAAGGCCACTGGCAACGGTTCGAAAAAAACGCCTGCGAACAAGTCGAGCCACAAAACGTCGACGAGCAGCACGAAGTCGTCCAGCAAATCGACGACGACAAAATCCATTGCGAAAAAAGCGACTTCAAAGAAGAAGACGACGGCCAACTGAACCCGTCGGTGTTCTCGACGCGAAAAAGGGGGAAACGGCCTGGCCGTTTCCCCCTTTTCTTGATGTCTGCGCGGCGAAGACGCGTGTTACGCAAACGCCTCCACGTGATGCAGGATGGCCTGCAGCATCGCAGCGCCAAGCGCGGCGCTACGCTCACCGTTCCAACCTACGCGTTCGTCGGGCAGATTGGCGTTGTCCTTGAACGGCATCTCGAGCGTGAGCGACAGGCAGCCGTAGCGATGGCCGATGTACTTCGACGCGAGTTTGAGCGCATCTTCGCGGTAGCGGCTCGCCTCGTAGCCGTGCTGATCCTGGAAGTCGGGGCTCGCCACCTTGAACGCCTCGATGAACGCCTTCTGCTCCGCGCGTTGCTGATCGGTAAAGCCAGGCAGCATTTCCGAGCCCGCCACGAACACATAGGGCAGCGTCTCGTCGCCGTGGATGTCGAAGAAGAGATCGACGCCCGTGGCTTCGATCGCATCGCGCACGACCAGCACTTCGGGACTACGCTGCGCGTCCGGCGCCATCCACTCGCGGTTCAGGTTCGCGCCCACGGCGTTGGTACGCAAATTCCCGTGCACGCTGCCGTCCGGATTCATGTTCGGCACGATATGGAACACGGCGCGGTCGTAAAGCTTGCGCGCGACCGGATCGCCAGCCCAGTCGCCCCAACCGGCGAGCCGCTTGACCAACCCTTCGACGAACCACTCGGCCATGCTCTCACCCGGATGCTGGCGCGCGATGATCCAGAC
Organism: Paraburkholderia sp. BR10872; assembly: GCF_040965835.1. NCBI lineage: Bacteria > Pseudomonadati > Pseudomonadota > Betaproteobacteria > Burkholderiales > Burkholderiaceae > Paraburkholderia > Paraburkholderia sp. BR10872. Next base: position 93,342 of record NZ_JBFRCN010000033.1, on the reverse strand, counting down.
CGTCTTCTTGGGCTTGCCGTCGGGCGCGGTGTCGCCCGGCATGCCAAGCGAGAGCAGCGACATGGGGCGGCCCTCGACGCTCTGGCCGAGTTCCGTCAGTGTGGCGTGCGGCAGTTGCTGAAGCGCGCCGAGGAACTCCGAGTGACGCTCTTCGCTATACGGCTCGAAGTACGCGTAGTAGATGCTGTCGAAGTCGGGCGTGTGGTCGATGACGAGTTCCTTCCCGTCATACGAGGTCGGCACGCGGAACCAGTTCACGCGGTCGTAGCTCGCCGCGGCCTGGTAATCGCGCCAGCCCTCGGGAAATGCGCAGGCCGACGCGTTCTCGAACGTCATCACGCAACGTTCGCCGCGCGCGCCCGAGAGGCGGAAGTAGAACCATTGCGCGAACTCGGACTGGTTATCCGCTCGCACGCGCAGACGGATGTCGTCGGCGCGCTCGCACGACAGGACCTCGATCGCGCCCGCATCGAAATGGCTGGAGATGGCAATCGTCATGGTGTTTTCCTTCCCGCTTGCTTGTTCATTTACTCGGCGATGCGCCGACGAAATACATAGGTCGAATCGTTCGATGCATCCGCATCGAACGCGTAGCCTTCCACGTCGAACGCCTTGAGCGCCTCGGGCTCCGCCACGCGGTTCTCGACGGCATAACGCGCCATCAAGCCGCGCGCGCGCTTCGCGTGGAAGCTGATGATCTTGTAGCGCCCACCCTTCCAGTCTTCGAATACCGGCGTGATCACAGGCGCGGCGAGCTTCTTCGGCTTTACGGCCTTGAAGTACTCGTTCGACGCGCAGTTCACCAGCACGCGCGCACCCTTCGCCGCTTTCGCCTGGTCGTGCTCGATCTGCGCATTGATCGCGTGCGTGATGCGCTCGCCCCAAAACGCGTAGAGATCCTTGCCGCGCGCATTTTCGAAACGCGTGCCCATTTCCAGGCGATAAGGCTGCAGCAGGTCGAGCGGACGCAGCAGGCCATAGAGCCCGGAGAGCACACGCACATGCTGTTGCGCATAGTCGAGATCCGCCGACGAGAGCGACTTCGCGTCGAAGCCTTCGTAGACATCGCCGTTGAACGCGAGCACGGCCTGCTTCGCGTTGGTCTGGCTGAACTGCTTCGACCAGTCGGCGTAGCGCTGGAAATTCAGGCGCGCGAGCGGGTCGGAAATGCTCATGAGCGAACCGATCTGCTGCGGCGAGAGGCGGCGCAAGCCCGCGATCAGCTCGGCTGCGTCGTCGACGAAATCGGGGATAGTGTGGGCTTCGATGTGCGCCGGCGTGTCATAGTCGAGCGATTTGGCCGGCGACAGAACGATTATCATAGAGGCTTGCAGGCACGATGTGCCGATGTTCAAAGGCGAAAGCCCGATTGTAGCGAATTCACGAATGACCGGCCTCACGCCCCCAACCGCAGCATCCCTCTCGCCCGCCGCCGCTCGCGCGCTCCCCGTGGTTCTCGACTCGAATGTCTGGCTCGATATCCTCGTGTTCGACGACGCGCACACGCGCCCCATTCGCGCGGCGCTCGAGCGCGGCGCGATCCAGGCGCTGATCGACGCGCGTTGCCAGGCCGAGTTGGCCCACGTGCTCGACTATCCGCAGTTCGCTGGCCGCGGCGTCGCGAAAGCGGACGCGCTCGCGGCGCTGGCCGGCCTCGTCGAACTGATCGAGCTGCCCGGGCTTGCCGCCGACGCGCGGCCCCTGCCCCAATGCCGCGACCGCGACGACCAGAAGTTTCTCGAACTGGCGCGCGCAAGCGGCGCACGGTGGCTCGTCTCGAAGGACCGCGCGGTGCTCAAGCTCGCGAAGCGCGTGGCGCGCGACTTTGGCTTTCGCATCGCAACGCCCGACGCCTTCGTCGCCGAATGCGTGCAAAGCGCTGCTCAAGCAGCGCAGGCCTGATGCCCCTGCATCACGGCGTGCGCGCCCGGCCTGACCACCGCAGCGGTGCCGATTTGCCTACAATCGGACTTTGACCCAACCCAACGCCCGACTCCCGCCCGCGACATGAACGCACCGCATCCCACGCAGAATTCGCAGGACACCCTGCTCACGCCCTCTTTTCCGTCGCGTCTGCCGAACGTCGGCACGACGATCTTCACCGTGATGAGCGCGCTCGCCGCCGAAAAGGGCGCGGTCAACCTGGGCCAGGGCTTTCCCGACTTCGATTGCGACGGGCGCATCGTCGACGCCGTCTCGCAAGCCATGCGCGAGGGTCACAACCAGTACCCGCCGATGGCAGGCATCGCCGCGCTACGCGAAGCGATCGCGGACAAGATCGAGCACGTGTACGGCCGCCGCTACGACGCCAATAGCGAGATCACGGTGACGGCCGGCGCCACGCAAGCGCTCCTCACGGCGATTCTCGCGACCGTGCACGCGGGCGACGAAGTGATCGTGGTCGAGCCGACCTACGACAGCTATTTGCCGTCGATCGAACTGGCGGGCGGCAAGCCCGTGTTCGTGACGCTCGAAGCGCCCGACTACGCGATTGCGTTCGACCGCCTCGCCGCGGCCATCACGCCGAAAACGCGCCTCATCCTCATCAATACGCCGCACAACCCCACGGGCACGGTGTGGCGCGCCGAGGACATGCAAAAGCTCGAGGAGATCGTGCGCGGCACCAACGTGCTGATCCTCTCCGACGAGGTCTACGAGCACATGGTCTACGACGGCCAGCCGCACGAAAGCGTGGCGCGCTATCCGGAGCTGGCCGCGCGCAGCTTCATCGTGTCGAGCTTCGGCAAGACCTATCACGTGACGGGATGGAAGGTGGGCTATGTCGCCGCGCCCGCGCCGCTCACGGCCGAGTTCCGCAAGGTGCACCAGTTCAACGTCTTCACCGTGAACACGCCGATGCAGTTCGGCCTGGCGCAGTATCTGCGTGATCCGAAGCCGTATCTGGAACTGCCCGCGTTCTACCAGAAGAAGCGCGACTTCTTCCGCGCCGGACTCGCCAACACGCGCTTCAAGCTGCTGCCGTGCGAAGGCACCTACTTCCAGTGCGTGGACTATTCGGCGATCAGCGATCTGCCCGAAGCGGAATTCTCGAAGTGGCTCACTGCGGAGATCGGCGTGGCCGCCATTCCGGTGTCGGCGTTCTATCACGAGGCGCACGAATCGGGCGTCGTGCGCTTTTGCTTCGCCAAGCAGGAAAGCACGCTCGCGACCGCGCTCGAGCGGCTTGCGCGGCTCTGATGTCGTGCGCGCGCGATGAATCCACGAACGGCAGTGCGTTCCCGATCATCGCGCGCAACAACGTGCAAAACGCCGCAACGCTTACGAGTTCGCCTCGATATACGCCTTGCGGTCCGCGTTGACGCGCTGCGCCGTCGGGCGTTCACCGATCAGCTTGATATACGTTTTCCAGTCGATACCCACGTCGGCGAGGAAATCGCTACCGTAGACGGCCTGCGTCGCGCGGCCCACGAGCGGCAGGCTCACGAACGCCGCCGCATCGGCCACGCCGAACTGCTCGCCCGCCACGTAAGGCGCGAACTTCGCGATCCGCCTGAAGGCCGCCACGTAACGGCGCAGCCGCTTTTCCATGGTCGCTTTGACCTCGTCCGTCACCTTGCTGCCGAAGAACGCCTCGCCATACAGCTCACGCGCGTTCAACTCCAGATGCGTTTCGATGAAAACGATGAGTTCGCGCTCCTTCGCTGCCTGCCACGGATCCGCCGCGAAAATGTGCTTCTCTGGAAAGCGCGCTGCCAGATACTCGACGATCACTTCCGACTCGCACAAAAAGCCCTGCTCCGTTTCGATATAAGGCACCTTGCCGGCCGGCGACTGCGCGAGCTGCGCCTCTTCGAGCGGCAGCTTGTTCGGCAGCTCCTCGAACGCGATGCCGTGCTCGAGCAGCAGAAGCTTGACCTTGTTGTAGTAATTCGAAAGCGCGAAACCGTGCAGCTTGATCATCCTCGTTGCCTCCTTCAGAGAGGCAGCTCCCTTTTCGGAACTGCCGAACCGTTTTCATAAAATTGTACGACCGTGCTATTCTAGGCCAATCATGGAGCCAGGCTTCCAATGACTTCACATCATTTCAACATTGAGACAATCGGCATCGTCGGCACCGGCGCGATGGGCCGCGGCATCGCCCAGATCGCTGCGCAGGCAGGCCTCGCGGTGCGCCTCTACGACACGAACCCGCAGGCGGTCGCCGCCGCGCGCGATTATCTCGCCGACACCTTCGCGAAACTCGCGGCAAAAGGCAAGCTCGATGAGGCTGCCGCCAACGCCGCGCTCGAACGCGTGAGCGGCGCGCATACGATCGATGAACTCGCGGTCTGCGATCTCGTGATCGAGGCGATCGTCGAGAATCTCGAGGCCAAGCGCACGCTCTTTCGCGAGCTCGAAAGCGTGGTGAGCGAGCGTTGCCTGCTCGTTTCGAACACCTCTTCGCTTTCCATTACCGCCATCGCTGCCGCGTGCAGCGATGCATCGCGTGTGGCGGGCTATCACTTCTTCAACCCCGTGCCGCTCATGAAGGTGGTCGAAGTGATCGACGGCCTGCGCAGCGATCCCGCCGCTGGCGACGCGCTCATGGCGCTCGCGCGCCGCATGGGCCACACGCCAGTGCGCGCGAAGGACATGCCCGGCTTCATCGTCAATCACGCGGGCCGCGGCATGAATACCGAAGGCCTGCGCGTGGCGGGCGAAGGCGTAGCGAGCTTCGTCGAGATCGATCGCATCATGCGCGAACAGGCTGGCTTTCGCCTCGGACCGTTCGAGTTGCTCGACCTCACCGCCCTCGATGTCTCGCATCCGGTGATGGAGTCGATCTATCACCAGTTCTATGAGGAGCCGCGCTTCACGCCCTCCCCCATCACGGGTGTGCGGCTCGCAGGCGGCCTCGTTGGCCGCAAAGCCGGTGAAGGCTTCTATCGCTATGTCGATGGCAAGCAGCAGGCGCCCGACGAGCCCGCAGCGCCCACGGCGCTGCCTGCGCGCGTCTGGGTGAGCCGCCGCAACGCCGCCGCGCGTGACGCCGTGCTCGCGCTCGCAGTAAAAGCGGGTGTGGCCGTCGACGAAAGCGATACGCCGGCAGCCGGTTCGCTGATCGTCGTCGCGCCGCTCGGCCTCGACGCCACGACCTCCGCGCTCGACGAGCAGCTCGACGCGAGCCGCGTCGTCGCCGTCGACACGCTGTTCCCGCTCGACACCGCGAAGCGCCGCACGCTGATGACGACGCCCGCCACCACGCGCGAAGCCCGCGACGCGGGCCACGCGCTCTTCGCCGCCGACGGCGTGCCGGTCACCGTGATCCGCGATTCGACGGGCTTTGTCGCGCAGCGTATCGTCGCGACGATCGTCAACATCGGTTGCGACATCGCGCAAAAACAAATCGCCACGCCCCGTGACATCGACCTCGCGGTCACGCTGGGTCTCGGCTACCCGCGCGGCCCGCTCGCGCTCGGCGACGCGCTGGGCGCGCGCACGATCCTCACGATCCTGCGCAACATCCACACCGTGCTCGGCGATCCGCGCTATCGCCCGTCGCCGTGGCTCGCGCGCCGCGCGCAGCTCGGCCTTTCGCTGACGCAAGCAGACGCAGCAGACATCAACGCATCGAACGAGGCACCGCAATGAGCGCCGAACTCCTCAGCACCCGCCCGCGAGGCCACGAATCGACACTCGTCCTCACGCTGTCGAACCCCGGCGCACGCAACGCGCTGCATCCCGACATGTACGCCGCTGCCGTCGAAGCCTTCGACACCGCCGAGCGCGATTCGTCATTGCGCGCAATCGTCCTCACGGGCGCCGACAACTTCTTCTGTGCGGGCGGCAACCTCAACCGCCTGCTCGAAAACCGCGCGAAGGACCCGTCGGTGCAGGCCGCCAGCATCGACATGCTCGCTGCGTGGGTCACCGCGATGCGCCAGTCGAGCAAGCCGATCATCGCGGCCGTGGAAGGCGCGGCCGCCGGCGCGGGCTTCTCGCTCGCACTCGCCGCCGACCTGCTCGTCGCCGCCGACGATGCGAAGTTCGTCATGGCCTATTCGCGCGTAGGCCTGACGCCCGATGGTGGCGGTTCGTGGTTCCTCGCGCGCTCGCTGCCGCGCGCCCTCGCGTTCGAGCTGATGGTGGAAGGCAAGCCGATCGGCGCGGCGCGTCTCGCGGAACTGGGCGTCGTGAACCGGCTCTCGAAGCCGCAATCGGCGCTCGATACGGCGCTTGCCTGGGCCGACGAACTCGCGAAGATCTCGCCGAATTCGGTGGCGCGCATCAAGGGTTTGACGAACGTCGCCGACGCGCAGCCGCTCGAAGCACAGCTCGCTGCGGAGCGCGACAGTTTCGTCGCGTCGCTGCATCACCGCGACGGCCTCGAAGGCATTACTGCGTTCCTCGAAAAACGCGCCCCTGTCTACAAGTGAACCGGCTTCAATCCGCACGAGCGACACACCCATGACCGAGTACCCGTTGCCCGCGCGCCGGCGCCTCTACGTGATGCGTCACGGCGACGTCACCTACTTCGACGAGACCGGTCGCGCAATCGACCCGGACACCGTGTCGCTCAACGAGAACGGCCGCGCCCAGGCCACCGCCGCCGGCGCAGCGTTCGCCTTGCAGGGGGTGCGTTTCGACCGCGTGATCGTGAGCGGACTGCGCCGCACGGTCGAGACCGCGCAGCGCGTGCTCGCGGCAAGCGGTCAGTCGATCGAACTCGAAGTGCAGAGCGCGTGGGAGGAGATTCGCGGCGGCCGTCTCGCCGCCATTCCTCCCGCTGAAGTCGAAAACGCCTTTCTGCGCGTGTTCGACGGCATCGTGCCGGAAGACACGCGCTTTCTCGGCGGCGAGACCATCGGCGAGCTGCTCGACCGCGTGCTGCCGCCGCTCGATGCGCTGCGCGCCGACCTCACGTGGGACTCGGCGCTGCTCGTGCTGCACGGCGGCGTAAACCGCGCGATTCTCTCGCATGCAATCACGGCGGGCGGACGCGCATTCTTCGGCCATCTCGCGCAGGCCACGGGCTGCATCAACGCACTCGATGTCGGCGCCGCGCCGCGAGACTGGGTCGTGCGCATGCTCAACTACGCTCCGCCCTCACCGCTGCATCGCGACACCCGCAACACGACGATGGAGATGCTGTACGCGCAATACCTGCGCTATAGACCGCGCGGCTGACGCGCGGCGACCCACAGGAGAATCAGGAGAAGGGAGACGAATATGGCGCAAGCCACCCCGGATGGAGACACGAAAAACAACGCGCAAACGCGCCCCGACTACTCGGCGTTCGAAGGCACGCGCCCGGTTGCCGAGCGCCAGCGCTTCGACACCGAAGCGCTGAGCGCCTGGCTCGCCGCTCACGTGGAAGGCTTCCAGGGCCCCCTCACGATCGAGCAGTTCGCCGGCGGCCAGTCGAACCCGACGTTCAAGCTCGTCACCCCCGGCCGCACCTATGTGATGCGCGCGAAGCCAGGACCCAAGGCGAAGCTGCTGCCGTCCGCGCACGCGATCGAACGCGAATACCGCGTGATGGATGCGCTCGCCGCAACCGATGTCCCGGTCGCAAAGATGCTCGCGCTCTGCGACGACGAGGCGGTGATCGGCCGCGCGTTCTACGTGATGGAGTTCGTCGAGGGGCGCGTGCTCTGGGACCAGTCGCTGCCCGGCATGACGCGCGAGCAGCGCGGCGCGATCTACGACGAGATGAATCGTGTGATCGCCGCGCTCCACAACGTGACGCCCAACGCCGTGGGCCTCGCCGACTACGGCAAGCCAGGCAATTATTTCGCACGCCAGATCGATCGCTGGAGCCGCCAGTATCAGGCCTCGGAAACGGAGCGCATCGACGCCATGCATCACCTGATCGAATGGCTGCCGCAGCACACGCCCGACGATGCGGGCTCGCGCGTATCGGTCGTGCATGGCGACTACCGGCTCGACAACCTGATCTTTCATCCGAGCGAGCCGCGCGTGCTGGCCGTGCTCGACTGGGAGCTCTCCACGCTCGGCGACCCGCTCGCCGACTTCTCGTATCACTGCATGGCCTGGCACGTCGATCCCGCGCAGTTTCGCGGCATTGCCGGCCTCGACTGGCAGGCGCTCGGCATACCCGACGAGGCGCAGTACGTTGCGCGCTATTGCGAGCGCACCGGCCTCGAGATTCGCGGCGACTGGAACTTCTATCTTGCGTACAACATGTTCCGGATCGCGGCGATCCTGCAGGGCATCATGAAACGCGTCGTGGACGGCACAGCCGCGAGCGCGCAGGCCATCGACGCCGGCCGCCGCGCGAGGCCCATGGCGGAACTCGCCTGGCGCTACGCGCAGAAGGTGCGCTGAAACCCCGTTCGAGAACGACTCACTTTTCACTGTCACTGCATCGCATTGCGAGGTCACCGATGAATTTCGATTACTCCCCGAAAGTGCAGGCCCTGCGCGAGAAACTGCTCGCGTTCTTCGACGAACACATCTATCCGAACGAAGCCATCTTCCACGAGGAAGTCGAGCGCAATCGCGCGAACGGCAATGCGTGGGTGCCGACGGAGATCGTCGAGCAGTTGAAGGAAAAAGCTCGCGCGGCCGGGCTATGGAACCTGTTCCTGCCCGCCTCCGAACGCGGCGCGGGTCTCACGAACCTCGAATACGCGCCGCTGTGCGAGATCATGGGCCGCGTGCACTGGGCGCCTGAAGTATTCAACTGCAGCGCGCCCGACACCGGCAACATGGAAACCATCGAGCGCTATGGCAGCGAGGCGCACAAGCAGCAATGGCTCACGCCGCTGCTGGCAGGGCAGATCCGCTCTGCCTTCCTGATGACCGAGCCCGACGTGGCCTCGTCGGACGCGACGAACATCCAGACGCGCATCGAGCGCGACGGCGACGACTACGTGATCAACGGCACGAAGTGGTGGTCGTCGGGCGCGGGCGACCCGCGCTGCGCGATCTACATCCTGATGGGCAAGACCGACCCCGATGCGCCGCGCCATGCTCAACAGTCGATGATCCTCGTGCCGTCGGATACGGCCGGCATCACCGTGCGCCGCCCGCTCACCGTGTTCGGCTACGACGACGCGCCGCACGGCCATATGGAGATCACGCTCGAAAACGTGCGCGTGCCGGCTTCGAACATTCTGCTCGGTGAAGGCCGCGGGTTCGAGATCGCGCAAGGGCGGCTCGGACCGGGCCGCATTCACCACTGCATGCGTCTCATCGGCCTCGCGGAACGCGCGCTCGAATTCATGGCGAAACGCGCCCTCTCCCGCGTGGCGTTCGGCAAGGCGGTCGCCCAGCAAACGGTCACGCAGGAGCGCATCGCCGAAGCGCGCTGCATGATCGAGCAGGCCCGCCTGCTCACGCTCAAGACCGCGTACATGATGGACACCGTCGGCAACAAGGGCGCGCGCGGCGAGATCGCCATGATCAAGGTGGTGGCGCCGAACATGGCCTGCCAGGTGATCGACTGGGCCATGCAGGTGCACGGCGCGGCGGGCGTGAGCGGCGACTTCCCGCTCGCGTACTCGTACGCTTCGGCGCGCACGCTGCGCTTCGCGGACGGCCCCGACGAAGTGCACCGCAACGCCATCGCCAAGCTCGAACTCGCTCGCCATATGGACGCGGGCGCGGCATCGCGCGTGGAAATGCCGGTCACGCGCTCGTAAGTCCGCGCGAGTCCACGTAAGTCCACAAGCGCAGCAGGGGCGCTCTTGCGCCCTCTGCGAGCGACGCCGATCTATGCTAATTTGCGCCAGATCGGGCGTCGCGCAAGACTATCCAGACTTTCGCGGCGCCTTCTTTCATGGTGCCAAGGAGCCACGATGATCGACGTCTACAGCTGGGCCACGCCGAACGGTCACAAAGTCCATATCATGCTCGAGGAAACCGGCCTCGAATACCGGGTGCATCCGGTCGATATCGGCGCGGGCGACCAGTTCAAGCCCGAATTCCTCGCCATCAGCCCGAACAACAAGATTCCCGCCATTACCGACTCCGAAGGCCCGCGCCGCGCCGACGGCCAGCCGTTCTCGCTGTTCGAGTCGGGCGCGATCCTGATCTATCTCGCCGCGAAAACCGGCCGCTTCATGCCTGAAGACCTCGCGGCGCGCTACGACGTGCTGCAATGGGTGATGTTCCAGATGGGCGGCCTCGGCCCCATGCTCGGCCAGGCACACCACTTCCGCATCTACGCGCCCGAGAAGATCGAGTATGCGGTCAATCGCTACACGAACGAGGCGAAGCGGCTCTACAACGTGATGGAAACGCAGTTGGAAAAGACCGAGTATCTGGCCGGGGACGAGTACACCATCGCGGATATCGCCGCATTCCCGTGGACGCGCTCCTGGCAAAACCAGGGCATCGATCTCGATTCGCTGCCCAACGTGAAGCGCTGGCACGAAACGATCGCCGCGCGGCCGGCGGTCAAGCGCGGCGTGGAAGTGCTCGCCAATGCGCGCAAGCCGCTCATGGATGAGAAGGCGAAGGAGATGCTGTTCGGCGCGACGCAGTACGCCAGACACTAACGCATTACGCGGAAATCCGCGCAAAATCAAAGGGGCGCCCGCCGTGCAACGGAGCGCCCCTTTTCGTTGAGCACGCAATCAAACTAGAAGTAGTGCCGCGTGATGAACTCGGCCACGCATGCGGGCCGCTCGCTGCCTTCGCGCTCGATGCTCACATCCCACACGACTTGCACGCCGCCGCCCTCCACGTCGCTCACTTCTTTCACCGCGATGCGTGCACGCACCTTCGCGCCCACGGGCACCGGCTGCGTGAAGCGCACGCGGTTGAGCCCGTAGTTCACGCCCATGCGCTGACGCATGTGCAGCGTCCCTCCGAGCAGCACGGGAATCAGCGAAAGCGTGAGAAAGCCGTGCGCGATCGGGCCGCCAAACGGCGACTCGCGGCGCGCACGTTCGGCGTCGATATGGATCCACTGGTGGTCGCCCGTGGCGTCGGCAAAACCGTGCACGTCCGCCTCGCTCACCTCGCGCCAGCCGCTCACGAGCGGCCCTGCGCCGATCAGCACGCGCAACGCCGCCGCGTCGGCAATCTGCATGACATCGCTTTCGCTCACGCTACGCTCCCTGGATGGCGAAGGCCGAACAGTGCCTTCGAACGCACGGTCACGATCAGTTCGCCGTGCTGGTTGTGTCCTTCCCACTGCGTTTCGACGATACCGCGATCGGGCTTGCTCGCCGAAACGCGCTTGCTCAGGATCGCGTTCGTCATCGTCAGCGTGTCGCCCACGCGCGTGGGCTTGAGCCAGCGAATCTCGTCGACGCCGGGCGAGCCCATCGAGGTCGAGTCCTTGAGAAAGTTGCGCACGAGCATGCCCATCATGACCGAGCAGGTATGCCAGCCGCTCGCGACGAGCCCGCCGAACATCGACGCCTCGCCGCCCGCCTCGCTCATGTGGAATGGTTGCGGATCGAACTGCTCCGCGAATTGCACCACCTCGTCACGCCCAAAGGTGTGCGAACCGACCACATAGCGCTTGCCCACTTCGAGATCTTCGTAACTCACGCCCATCCGTTTTCTCCGCCGATGTTGCCCGTTGTTGCCTGCTGCCGCCACGCGTTACGCTGCTGCCTGCGCGAAACCGGGCAGCGATGCGAAGCGTTCGAGGTGGTGATCGACATCGCCGAGCGTCGTTTCGATGATCGCGAGACGCTTGAACAGATGCGCGGCCGCCACTTCGTTGGTGACGCCCATGCCGCCGTGCAGCTGCACGGCCTGCTGGCCGATGAAACGCGCCGCCTGCCCCACGCGCACCTTCGCTGCCGAGATCGCGCGGCGCCGCTCTTCGGCCGACTCGCTACTGTAACGCGCGGCGGCCAGGTAAGTCAGCGAGCGGGCCTGCTCGGCGTGGATCAGCATCTCTGCCATACGGTGCTGCAGCGCCTGGAAGCGCGCGATCGGCACACCGAACTGTTGACGCGTCTTCGTGTATTCGACCGTGGCGTGGTTGAGCGCGTCCATGGCTCCCACGGCTTCTGCGCACAGCAGGAACGTGGCGTAGTCGGCAATCTTCTCCCACGTCGCCGCGCCGGCATGCTCGTCGCCAAGACGGCGCGCGTGCGCTTCGTTGAAGGTCAGCGTCGCAGCGCGTTGGCCGTCGATCGTGCGGTAATCGCCCACCTCGACACCGTGCGCATCGCGCGCGACGACGAAGAGCGCAACCTCGCCCGCGAAGCGCGCCGGCACGATCCAGTGGTCGGCCTGGGCGCCGTGCTGCACGACCGATTTCGTGCCGGTGAGCGCGAAGCCGTCGCCCGTCTCCTTCGCCTGTGTTTCCAGCGAGAACAGGTCGTAGCGCGACGGCGGCTCGTGGAACGCGGCAGCGAGCTTGATCTCGCCCGAGGCGACGCGTTCGAGCAGCGCTGCGCTTTCCGGTTCGGCCGCACCGCCCGCGAGCTTGAGCGCCTCGACGCCCACCGCGGTTGCCCAGTACGGCTCGACCGCGAGCGCGCGGCCCAGCTCCTGCATGACGACGAGCATGTCGAATGGCGCGCCGTCGAAGCCGCCCTGCGCCGCCGGCACCGGCAGCGCGGTCAGTCCCAGTTCGACGAACGCGTTCCAGTGCTGGTCCGAAACGCCGGCCGGTGTCTTCACGATCGCCTGGCGTGCTTCGAAGCCGTAGTTCTTGTCGAGATAGCGACGCAGCGCGTCGGCGAGTTGCTGTTGTTCTTCGGTGAAATTGAAGTTCATGGCGCCGCTCCTCAAATCCCCAGAATCATCTGCGAGATGATGTTCTTCTGAATTTCGTTCGACCCGCCGTAGATCGACGTCTTGCGATAGTTGAAGTAGTACGCCGCGAGCGGGGCCGCGTCGTCGTCGCCGCCGGCCGCGTGTTCGTGCTCGCCCTCGAGGTAGGCCGGGTCGAACGGCGCTGCAAGCGGGCCGACCGCGTCGACCATCAGCTCGGTCAGCGCCTGCTGGATCTCCGTACCCTTGATCTTGAGCATCGACGCTTCGGGACCGGGGCCGCGTCCGCCCTCCGCGCTCGCGATCACGCGCTCGGCGGTCACTTCCAGCGCCATCAGCTCGATCTCGACGGCGGCCACGCGCGCCGCGAATACGGGATCTTCGAGCAGCGGTTTGCCATGCTTCTTCTGCCTGAGCGCGACGCTCTTGAGGAAGGCGAGTTCGCGGTTCGACGCGCCCACGCGCGCGATGCCCGTGCGCTCGTGGCCGAGCAGATACTTCGCGTAAGTCCAGCCGCGGTTCTCGTCGCCGACGAGATTTTCGACCGGCACCTTCACGTCTTCGAAAAAGACTTCGTTGACCTCATGGTCTTCATCGAGCGTGATGATCGGACGCACGGTGATGCCGGGCGTTTTCATGTCGATGAGGAGAAACGAGATGCCTTCCTGCTTCTTGGCCGCAGGATCGGTGCGCACGAGGCAGAACATCATGTCGGCGTGCTGGCCGAGCGTGGTCCAGGTCTTCTGCCCGTTCACGACGTAGTGATCGCCTTCACGAACTGCGCGTGTACGCAACGATGCGAGGTCCGATCCCGAGCCCGGTTCGGAGTACCCCTGACACCACCAGTCTTCACCGGAAAGGATGCGCGGCAGATAGCGGCGCTTCTGGGCCTCGTTGCCGTACTTCATGAGCACGGGGGCGACCATCGACACGCCGAAGGGCAGCACCGGCGGCGCGCCGATGCGTCCGCACTCGGCGTCCCAGATGTGGCGTTGCGCTTCGGTCCAGCCTGGGCCGCCCCATTGCGCGGGCCACGCGGGCGCGGACCAGCCCTTCTTGCCTAGCAGCTTGTGCCAGTTGGCAATGTCGTCGCGCGAGAGGCGTTTGTGGTTGAGAACCTTGTCGCGCATCGCTTGAGGCAGATTGGCCTCGAGCCAGGCGCGGATTTCGGCGCGAAATGCGTCGTCAGCGGGGGTGTAGTCCAGATCCATGCGCAATGTCTCCTGGCCGCGGCCGGTGCGAGCGAACCTCGCGCCGCGGCGAAGACCCGCATGGCGTTATTGCAGCGGACCCTTCAACGCGGCCGGAACCGGCAGCGGCATCACATCGATGCCTTCTTCGACGAGAGCTTGCGCATCGTCCGCGGAAGCGACTCCACGGATATTGCGCGACGGCGCTTCGTTGTAGTGAATGCGCCGCGCCTCCTCGACGAAACGGTCGCCTACGTTCTCCGTCTTCTCGAGGACCTCGCGGATCACACGCATCGCATGCGCCTGCCATTGCGCTGCCTGCTCGTGCGGCGACGCTTTCGGCGTTTCGCTCGCGCCGGACAGGTTCAGCCGGGGCGCGGACGGCAAGCGGGTCACATGGGTGGCGCCGCACATCGGACATTCGACCAGCTTGCGGGACAGTTGCGACTCGAAGTCGTCAACCGAGGCGAACCAGCCTTCAAACCGATGGCCGTCTGGACACTGTAAATCGAGGACCTTCATGGGGAATCGAGGCTTGCGATGAGTTTAGCGCAAATCGTAAATTTGTGAACGACCGTTCGAAAAAATTCCTGCGGCCAGCCACCGGGACTTTCCCGGGGGTTCGATTGTAGCGCCGCGCGGGCGGGCGCGCTGAAGGTGCTTCAGGTGTACCTGCGCTTGGGGTGCGCGTAGAAGCGACAACGGCGGCCACAAGGGCCGCCGCTGCTCAGGAATCCGCTGCCGGGTAGCGTGTCAGCCCTGCTCAGCGTTCGCGAGCGGCCACGCGCCCGACAGCGCCTTTTCGAGCCAGAACGTGCCGATGATTGTCTTCACGTCGGTGATCTTGCCCGTGCGCACCCATTCGAGCAGTTCCGGAACCCTCGCCGTGAAGGTTTGGAGAAACTCGCCGTCGTCGAGTTGCGCCGCGCCCGCGGTCAGCCCGCGTGCGAGGTAAATGTCGATGAACTCGGTCGAGTACGAGATCACGGGATGGATCTGCGCGAGATAGACATACTCGCGCGCCGTATAGCCCGTCTCCTCCTTGAGCTCGCGGATCGCACAGGCGAGCGCGCCCTCCTGCGGGTCGAGCTTGCCTGCCGGGAATTCGGTCATCACACGCGAGAGCGGATAGCGGTACTGGCGCTCCATCAGCACGCGGCCGTCGTCGAACAGCGGGATGACCATCACCGCGCCAGGATGCTGCACGAACTCGCGCGTCGCATGCTTGCCGTCCGGCAGCGCAACGGTGTCGCGCTTCAGGGTAAGAAAATTACCGGCGTAGAGCGTCGTGCTTTCCACGCACGTCTCGGCGAGCGCCGGGTCGTGTTGATGATGTTCAGCCATAGTCAGCCTCGTGGGTGCTCAGGAAATTCGGGAAGCCGCGCGCGCGCCGCTTGAAGTGAAACCGGCCAGACTGCGGCCGGACTGCGGGTCGCACCGCGCGTGCCGGCCGCGGGCCGGCCACGCGCGTCACGCCGGGCGGCGTTTGACGAGATATTGCCAGGTGAAGCCGGGAAACGCGAACACGACAAAAAGACTGAAGGTGATCGCGTAGAACTGCCAGCCCTGGTCAAAACGATTGCCGGCGCGCGCCTCCAGCAGGAAGCCGAACGTACCGACCACAAAGTACAACACGATCATTTCAGCGATGCGAATCCACGCACTCTTCTTCGGTGCGCGAAGCGGCACCACGCCGAACAATCGCTGGTTGAGGAACGGCAGGTTGGCGCCCGCGAGCGCCAACAGCACGATGAACCAGCCCGCTGCCGACATCAGAGCGGCAGCGTATGCGTGACAGCCTGCAGGCAGATCGACATCAGCGGGCCAGGAATGATGCCCAGCACGAGCACCGCCACGCCGTTGAGCGTGAGCAGCCCGCGGTTCAATGCGTGGCTCTCGATCGGTGCTTCGTCCTGCGGTGCGTCGAAGTACATCAGCTTGACGATACGCAGGTAGTAGAACGCGCCGAACAGCGACGTAACCACGGCGAGCACGGCAAGCCACGTGAGGCCCGCGTTCATGGTCGCTTCGAGAACGGCGAGCTTCGCGTAGAAGCCGACGGTCGGCGGAATGCCGGCGAGCGAGAACATCATGAGCATCATCACGAACGCGAACACCGGGTTGCGCTGGTTCAGGCCCTTGAAGTCGTCGATCGTTTCCGCTTCGAAATCGCGGCGGGACAGCAGCATGACGATGCCGAACGCGCCGAGCGTCGTGATCAGATAGACGATGCTGTAGAACATGGCCGAGCTGTATGCGCTGGCCGCGCCCGTCGCCTTGTTGTCGACGATGCCGGCAAGCAGGCCGAGCAGCACGAAGCCCATGTTCGAGATGGCCGAGTACGCGAGCATGCGCTTGATGTTGCGCTGGACGATACCCGTGATGTTGCCGACGATCATCGAGAGTGCCGCGAGGATGATCAGCATCTCCTGCCAGTCCACTGCCAGCGGCAGCAGGCCCATCACGAGGAAGCGCACGGCCCAGGCGAATGCCGCGACCTTCGGGCCGCCGCCGGTCAGCAGCGTCATGGCCGTAGGCGCGCCTTGATAGACGTCGGGCACCCACATGTGGAACGGCACCGCACCCATCTTGAACGCCACGCCGGCGACGATGAACACCACGCCGAACAGCAGGACGATATCGTTGATGTGGCCCGAAGCCACGGCCTTGAACACTTCGTTCAGCTCGAGCGAGCCGGTCGCACCGTACAGCATCGAGATGCCGTAGAGCAGGAAGCCCGAAGCGAGCGCACCCAGCACGTAGTACTTCATGGCCGCTTCGTTCGACTGCGCCGCGTTACGGCGCAGTGCGATGACCGCGTAGAGCGAGAGCGACATCAGCTCGAGGCCGAGGTACAGCGTGAGGAAGTTGTTGCCCGAGATCATCGTGAGCTGGCCGAGCAGCGAGAACAGGCCAAGCAGGAAGAACTCGCCCCGGAACATGTCGCGGTCTTCGAGGTACTTGCGCGAGTACACGATCGACACGGCGTAGCCGAGCGTGACCACCGCCTTCATGGCGCTCGCGAACGGATCGACCACGTACATGCGCGTGAAGTAGTAGTACACGTGCGGATCGAACGCGTCCACCGCGAACCAGATACCGGCTATGACCGTGGTCAGCAGCGCGATGAAGTAGGTCGTGCGCCGGCCTTCAGGTCCGGTGAACGTGTCGTTGAGCCACGCGACGACGAGGCCGGTCATCACCAGGCCGTCGGGCAGCAGAGCGTACATAGGGGCGTTTGGCATGATCTTTTGTTCCTCCGCTCGGGTATTACTGTGACAGCGGCAGTTTCGACACTGCGACGTGGGAGAGGAGGTTTTCCACGGAAACGTGCATCACATCGGTAAAGGGCTTCGGGTAGACGCCCATGAAAAGCGTAAACAGTGCGAGTACTCCGAGAATGAAGTATTCGCGACCGTTAATGTCCTTCAGCTCGCGAACATGGTCATTCGCAACGGCGCCGAAATACACCCGCTTGTACATCCACAACGTATAGGCCGCGCCCAGGATCAGCGTGAACGCCGCCCCGAATGCGATCCAGAAGTTGTACTTCACGGCCGCCAGAATCACCATGAATTCGCCGACGAATCCCGAGGTGCCCGGCAGACCGCAGTTGGCCATCGCGAACAGCATGACCAGCGCCGCGAACTTCGGCATGGTGTTGACCACACCGCCGTAATCCGCGATATCGCGTGTGTGCATGCGGTCATACAGCACGCCGATGCACAGGAACATGGCGCCCGAGACGAAACCGTGCGAGATCATCTGGATGATCCCGCCTTCCATCGCGAGCTGGCTCGATTCGCCGAACATAAAGAAGCCGAGCGTGACGAAGCCCATGTGGGCAATCGACGAGTACGCGACCAGCTTCTTCATGTCCGCCTGCACCATCGCCACGAGGCCGATATAGATCACGGCGATCAGGGACAGCGTGATGATGACCGGCGCCAGGTAGTGGCTCGCGTCCGGCGTGACCGGCAGCGAGAAACGCAGGAAACCGTACGCACCGAGCTTGAGCATGATCGCGGCCAGCACGACCGAGCCGCCCGTGGGCGCTTCGACGTGCGCGTCCGGCAACCACGTGTGGACCGGCCACATCGGCACCTTGACGGCGAACGCGAAGAAGAACGCGATGAACAGCAGGATTTGCGGCGTCATGGCGATCTTCGCGGCCTGCCAGGTGGCGAGGTCGAAGGTCCCGGTAATGCGGTACAGGTACAGCAACGCGACCAGCATGAGCAGCGAGCCGGCCAGCGTGTAAAGAAAGAACTTGAATGCTGCGTACACGCGGTTCGGGCCGCCCCACACGCCGATGATGATGTACATCGGAATGAGCGTGGCTTCGAAGAACACGTAGAACAGCAGACCGTCGGCGGCGCAGAAAACGCCGATCATGATGCCCGACAGGATGAGGAACGACGCGTAATACTGCGCAACATTCTTCGTGATGACCTGCCAGCCCGCGATCACGACGATCACGGTGATGAGCGCCGTCAGCACGACGAACCACATCGCGATGCCGTCGACGCCCAGGTGATACGCAATATTGAACCGCTCGATCCAGACCGCCTTCTCCTCGAACTGCAGGGAAGCCGTGCTCGTATCGAAGCCCGCAACGAGCGGAAGGGTGACGAGGAAACTAAGCACCGAACCGATGAGTGCGAGCCAGCGGTCCGCACTCGGGTTCCGACGGGAACCCACTACAAGAACGATGATGCCGAATACGATCGGCATCCATATCGCAATACTGAGAATCGGAGTTGCGTGCATGCGTTTCCTCGCCTTATTTTGCCTTATTTGCCGCCGAGCGTTACAAACAGGGTAAGGAGGCCAAGCATGCCAATGATCATGGCAAATGCGTAGTGGTAGATATAGCCGGATTGCAGGAAACGAATGACAGTTGCAAACCAGCCGATAAACTTGGCGCTCCCGTTTACGACGCCGTCGATCACGACGACATCGCCCTCCTTCCACAGACCGCGACCGATCGCGACGGCTCCGCGAGCGAAGACAATTTCGTTGATCTTGTCGAGGTAATACGCGTTTGCCAGCAGCTTGTAGACCGGCGAGAAAGTGCGCGACACGACGGCCGGCAGTTCCGGGCGCTTCATGTAGAAGAACCACGCCACCACCACACCCGCGAGTGCGAGCCACACCGGCAGACCCGAGAACGCATGCGCGCCCATCGCGGCCCAGCCCTGGAATTCCTTGCCCATCTCCGCGAGCGCTTCGTGGTTCTCGCCAACGAAGATGACGTTCTGGAACGCCACGCCATGCGAGAAGAAGTCACCGAAGAGCAGCGGCTGGATCGCGAACGCACCGGCGATCACCGAGGGAATCGCGAGCAGAACGAGCGGCACCCAGATGACCCACGGCGACTCGTGCGGCACGTGCACGTGGTGTTCGTCGTGGCCATGATCGCCATGACCGTGGGCTGCTTCGATCGCCATCGGCGATTCCGGATGCTTCGGACCGCGGAAGCGCTCTTCACCGTGGAACACGAGGAAGTACATGCGGAACGAATAGAGCGCCGTGACGAACACGCTCGCGACCACCGCGAAGTACGCGAAGCCCGAACCCGGCAGGTGCGAGAGCTTCACGGCATCGATGATCGAATCCTTCGAGTAGAAGCCCGAGAAGAACGGCGTGCCGATCAGCGCGAGCGAACCGATGAGCGACGTGATCCACGTGATGGGCATGTACTTGCGCAGGCCGCCCATGTTGCGCATGTCCTGATCGTGGTGCATGCCGATGATGACCGAGCCCGCGCCGAGGAACAGCAGCGCCTTGAAGAACGCGTGGGTCATCAGGTGGAAGATCGCCACCGGATAAGCCGACACGCCGAGCGCCACCGTCATGTAGCCGAGCTGCGAGAGCGTGGAGTAAGCCACCACACGCTTGATGTCGTTCTGGACCACGCCGAGGAAGCCCATGAAGAGCGCGGTAATGGCGCCGATCACGACGATGAACGACAGTGCGGCTTCCGAGAGTTCGAACAGCGGCGACATGCGCGCGACCATGAAGATACCGGCCGTCACCATGGTTGCCGCGTGAATCAGTGCGGAGATCGGCGTCGGGCCTTCCATCGAGTCCGGGAGCCAGACGTGCAGCGGGAACTGCGCCGACTTACCCATCGCGCCGATGAAGAGGCAGATACACGCAACAGTGAGCAGGTTCCACGAGGTGCCCGGGAACGTCAGCGCGGCGATTTCATGACCCTTCGCGAAGATGTCGTTGTAGTTCAGCGAGCCGCCGAACGCGAGCAACAGGCCAATACCGAGCAGGAAGCCGAAGTCGCCCACGCGGTTCACGAGGAACGCCTTCATGTTCGCGTAGATCGCGCTTTCACGCTTGAAGTAGAAGCCGATCAGCAGGTACGAGACGAGACCCACTGCTTCCCAGCCGAAGAACAGCTGCAGGAAGTTGTTGCTCATCACGAGCATCAGCATCGAGAACGTGAAGAGCGCGATGTACGAGAAGAAGCGCTCGTAGCCCTCTTCTTCCGCCATGTAGCCGATCGTGTAGATGTGCACCATCAGCGACACGAAGGTCACGACGACCATCATGAGCGCAGTCAGCGAGTCGATGAGGAAGCCGACTTCGAACTTCAGGCTGCCAACCGACATCCATTCGTAGACCGTCGCGTTGAAGCTCGCGCCGCCCATCACGTCGAAGAGCGTGATGCACGACAGCACGAACGCAATCGCGACGCCGAGAATGGTCACCGTATGCGCGCCCGCGCGCCCGATCGTTTTGCCAAAGAGACCGGCAATCAGGGAACCGGCGAGAGGAGCCAGCGGGATCGCCAGCAGAAGAGTTTCGTTGAGAGTCGTTGCCATAAAGTCAGCCTGCCTTAGCCTTTGAGCTGATCGAGATCCTCGACATTGATCGTGTCGAGGCTGCGGAACAGGGTCACAAGAATAGCCAGACCAATTGCAGCTTCCGCCGCCGCAACTGTAAGCACGAAGAACACGAAAATCTGTCCGTGAACGTCACCGAGGTAATGCGAGAACGCGACAAAGTTCGTGTTCACCGCTAACAGCATCAGCTCAATCGCCATCAGGATGATGATGACGTTGCGCCGATTCAAAAAGATTCCGACGATCGAGATCGCAAAAAGGATCGCGCCGAGGACGAGGTAATGGGCCAGTGTCAGCATGGTTCGCTCCTTCGCGCTTAGCTCTTCGTTGCCGGTGCGGCCGGCGCGGCGCCCGCCGCGGGCGCAGCCCCGGCTTCGGCTTGCGCCGGTTCCGCGGGCTCCGGCACTTCCACGACGGCCTGCATCTTCACGAGGCGCACGCGGTCCTGACGACGCACGTTGACCTGCTTCGATACGTCCTGACGCTTCGAGTCCTTCGGCTCGCGCACCGTGAGCGCGATGGCCGCGACGATCGCCACCAGCAGCACGAGGCCGGCGACTTCGAAGGCGAAGATGTAGTCGGTGTAGATGATCTTGCCGATCAGGTGTGCGTTCGAGATCGCGGCGGCGGCAGCCGGCGTGGTATCGGGCACCGGCGCGCTCGTCGCGCCGAAGCCGTGCCACAGGATCAGCGCGGTTTCGACCACGATGATCGCGCCCACGATGGTCGCCACCGGGATGAAGCGCTTGAAGTCGCGGCTCAGCACGTCGATGTTGATGTCCAGCATCATCACCACGAACAGGAACAGCACCATCACCGCGCCCACGTAGACGAGCACCAGCAGGATCGCGAGGAATTCGGCCTCGAGCAGCATCCAGATCGCGGCCGCGTTGAAGAACGCGAGCACGAGGAAGAGCGCAGACGCGACAGGATTGCGCGAAGTGATCACCTTCAGCCCTGACAGCGTGAGCAGCAGCGCGAAGATGTAGAACAGGACGGTCGTGAATTCCATGATTACTGGTTCATCGTTGAGGCCTTCGTGAAGCGGATTGCGCGGCGCAGACTGGCGGCCAGACCAGTGAGCGTCGCGCCGCGGCGGTCAGGCTGCGGTATCGCGCGGGCGTTCGGCACACGCGTTCCCCGCAGCCGGCCCGAACCGCGGGCCGATGCAGCGTCAAACTGAAAGATCAACGGTACGGTGCATCCGCTGCCTTGTTCGCCGCGATCTGCGCTTCATAGCGATCGCCAACGGCCAGCAGCATATCCTTCGTGAAATACAGATCGCCGCGCTTCTCGCCGTGATACTCGAGAATGTGCGTTTCGACGATCGAGTCGACCGGGCAGCTCTCTTCGCAGAAACCGCAGAAGATGCACTTGGTCAGATCGATGTCGTAACGCGTCGTGCGGCGCGTGTTGTCCTCGCGCACTTCCGATTCGATCGTGATCGCGAGCGCAGGGCACACGGCCTCGCACAGCTTGCACGCGATGCAGCGCTCTTCGCCATTTTCATAGCGGCGCAGCGCGTGCAAACCCCGAAAACGCGGCGAGATAGGCGTCTTTTCTTCCGGGAACTGCACGGTGAACTTGCGCTTGAAGGTGTAACGACCCGTCAGCGCGAGCCCCTTGAGCAGCTCGGTCAGGAAAAACGTCTTGAAGAAGTTTTGGATAGCGTTCATGGTTGTGTTCGCCCCTTATTTCCAGATGCTCAACGGCGACATGTACCAGAAGCCGACCACGATCAGCCACACGATGCACACCGGAATGAACACCTTCCAGCCGAGACGCATGATCTGGTCATAGCGATAGCGCGGGAACGTCGCGCGGGCCCAGATGAAGACCGACAGCAGGCAGAAGACCTTCAGCACCAGCCAGAACACGCCCGGGATGAAGTCGAGGAACGCGAACGGGGCGCTCCAGCCGCCGAGGAACAGCACCGAGGCGAGCGCCGAGATCACGATCATGTTGATGTACTCGGCGAGGAAGAACAGCGCGAACGCCATACCCGAGTAATCGATCATGTGACCCGCGACGATTTCCGACTCCCCTTCCACCACGTCGAACGGGTGACGGTTCGTTTCGGCAATGCCCGAGATGAAGTAGACGACGAACATCGGCAGCAGCGGCAGCCAGTTCCACGAGAGGAACGTAATGCCCCAGTTTGCGAACATGCCGCGCATCTGGCCTTCGACGATCACCGAGAGGTTCAGGCTGCCCGACACCATCAGTACGACGACGAGCGCGAAGCCCATCGAAATCTCGTATGAAACCATCTGCGCCGCGGCGCGCATGGCGCCGAGGAACGCGTACTTCGAGTTCGACGCCCAGCCCGCCAGAATCACGCCGTACACGCCGATCGACGAGATCGCCATCGCGTAGAGCAGGCCCGCGTTGATATCGCCGAGCACCGCGCCCGCCTGGAACGGAATCACCGCCCAGACCGCGAAGGCCGGCACCACCACCATGATCGGCGCGACCATGTAGATCCAGCGGCTTGCCTGCGCAGGCTGAATCACTTCCTTGAGCAGCAGCTTCAGCACGTCGGCGATCGGCTGCAAGAGACCTGCGGGGCCCACGCGGTTCGGGCCGAGACGCACGTGCATCCAGCCGATCAGCTTGCGCTCCCAGAGGATCAGGTACGCCACGCACAGCAGGATCACCACCGCGACGACGAGAATGCGCACCAGCGCCCAGACGGTGGGCCATGCCACGCCGAGCAGCTGGCTGCCGCCTGCATTGATCGTATCGAACAAGCTCATTTACGCCTTCTCCACCAGCAGTTCACCGAACAGGCTGCCGAGTTGCGCTCCGGCCGGCGTCGCCGCCGACACACGCACGACTGTCGGCGCAAGATTCGCATCGCGCGTTGCAGGCGCCGTCACCGACAGCTCGCCCTGGCGCACGCGCACGGCGTCGCCTTCCTTCAGGCCGAGCTGGTCGAAGTATGCCGCCGGCAGGCCGATCGCGTTCGCCACGCGGGCAGCCATGGTGAGCTGCAGCGCTTCGCCGCGGCGCACGATTTGATCGGCGTGGTAGATCGGCACGTCGGCGATACGCTCGAAGCGGCCTTCCGCGGCCTTCGCGAGGCTGCCGCGTGCAATCGTGGCGCCGGCCTTGTTCGACAGACGGCCTTCGAAGCTGCCGTCGCCCATCGCCTTGCGGCGCACTTCTTCGGCGGTGTCGTATTCGAAACCCTTGGCGCCCAGCAGCGTGCCGAGCACGCGCAGGACCTTCCATGCCGGACGCGTGTCGCCGAGCGGGCGCACGACGCCGTTGAAGGTCTGCGACGTCCCTTCTGCGTTGATGAAGGTGCCCGACGTTTCCGTGTACGGCGCGATGGGCAGCAGTACGTCCGCGTAGTCGAGGCCCGTCTTGTACGGCGAGAACACGGCGACCATTTCGGCCTGCGCAAGCGCGGCGCGCGCGGCGGCCGGGTTGGCCGTATCGAATTCCGGCTCGACGTTCAGGAGCAGATAGCCCTTGCGCGGCTGCTCGAACGCTTCGCGTGCGTTCAGGCCGTCGCGGCCCGGCAGTGCGCCGGCGATATGCGCGCCGACCGTGTTGGCCGCTTCCGTGAGGAAGCCAAGCGTCGCGCCCGTCGTTTCGGCGATGAACTGCGCGGCGGCGTGCAGGCGCGAGAATTCCGGGTGCTGGACCGCGGCGTTGCCGAGCAGCACGTAGCGTCGCTCGCCATTCGCAAGCGACGCGGCAACCTGCTTCGCGGCGTGCGTGGCCTGTGCGCCCGCGAAACCTTCCGGCACCGCAACGCCCTTCGCTTCGGCGACAGCCGCTGCGATCGAAGCGAGTTCGTCCAGCCATGCCGAGGGCGCGGCGACAATGCGCTGCGCGTTCGGGATCAGCGAGCCGTCAGCGGTGGCCTGCAGGAAGCTGACCTGTGCACCGCCCTTCGCTGCCTGGCGCAGACGCGCTGCGAACAGCGCGTGGTCGCGGCGCAGGAACGAACCGATCACGAATGCCGAGTCGGCATACGAGAGTTCGGCGATCTTCGTGCCGAGCCACGGCGCGCCTTCGAGCGGCGCCGAGAAGTCGCTCTGGCGCAGACGGAAGTCGACGTTCGGCGTGCCGATCGCGTCCGCGAACTGCTTCGCGAGATAGAGTTCTTCGAGGGTGCTGTGCGGGCTCGCGAGCAGCGCGAGCTGGTTCTCGCCATGCTCGTCGCATATGCCCTTGATGCCCTTCACGACGTATTCGAGCGCGGTCTGCCAGTCGGTCTCGATCCACTCGCCGCCCTGCTTGATCATCGGGCGCGTGAGGCGGTCTTCGCTGTTCAGGCCTTCGTACGAGAAGCGGTCCTTGTCCGAGATCCAGCATTCGTTGATGGATTCGTTCTCGAACGGCAGCACGCGCATCACGCGGTTGTTCTTCACCTGCACGACGAGGTTCGCACCCGTTGCGTCGTGCGGGCTCACCGACTTGCGGCGCGACAGTTCCCACGTCCGCGCCGAGAAGCGGAACGGCTTGCTCGTGAGCGCGCCGACCGGGCACAGGTCGATCATGTTGCCCGAGAGTTCGGAGTCGACCGTCTTGCCGACGAATGAGGTGATTTCCGAATGCTCGCCGCGGCCGAGCATGCCGAGCTCCATCACGCCGGCGATTTCGTCGCCGAAGCGCACGCAGCGCGTGCAGTGAATGCAGCGCGACATCTCTTCCATCGAGATGAGCGGACCGACGTTCTTGTGGAACACCACGCGCTTTTCTTCGCTGTAGCGCGACGCGGACTTGCCGTAACCGACGGCCAGATCCTGAAGCTGGCATTCGCCGCCCTGATCGCAGATCGGGCAGTCGAGCGGGTGGTTGATCAGCAGGAATTCCATCACGGCTTGCTGACCCTGCACGGCCTTGTCCGACATGGTGCGCACGACCATGCCTTGCGACACCGGCGTCGCGCATGCGGGCACGGCCTTCGGCATCTTCTCGACATCGACGAGACACATCCGGCAGTTGGCCGCGATGGAGAGCTTCTTGTGATAGCAGAAGTGCGGGATGTACGTGTCCACGCGCTGAGCAGCCTGGATCACCATGCTGCCCTCGGGCACCTGCACCTTCTTGCCGTCTATTTCAAGTTCAACCATGATGGTTAATCGTCCCTAACCTGTTACCGCTCAATTTCACAGCAGCATTCCCCGTCACTGCGCCGTTGCGTCGTTGCGTCGTGCTACGCGGTTCGCGCACAACATGCTGTCTCTTCGCCTGTCAGGCGGCCACCGTCTCCGAGGCCGCGTGCGAGCCGGCATGACCGCCGACCAGACAACGCTTGTTGTGCACGTGATATTCGAATTCGTCCCAGTAATGCTTGAGCATGCCGCGCACCGGCATGGCCGCCGCGTCGCCGAGCGCGCAGATCGTGCGGCCCATGATGTTGCCCGCCACCGAGTTCAGCAGATCCAGGTCTTCCTGGCGGCCTTCGCCGTGCTCGATACGGTTCACCACGCGATACAGCCAGCCCGTGCCTTCGCGGCACGGCGTGCACTGGCCGCACGACTCTTCGTAATAGAAGTACGAGAGGCGCAGCAGCGAGCGCACCATGCAGCGCGTTTCGTCCATGACGATGACGGCGCCCGAGCCGAGCATCGAGCCCTGCTTGGCGATGGAGTCATAGTCCATGTCCGTCTGCATCATCAGGTCGCCCGGAATGACCGGCGCCGACGAGCCGCCCGGAATCACGGCCTTCAGCTTCTTGCCGCCGCGCACGCCGCCGGCCAGTTCCATGAGCTTCGCGAACGGGGTGCCGAGCGGGATCTCGTAGTTGCCCGGACGCTCCACGTCGCCCGAGATCGAGAAGATCTTCGTGCCGCCGTTGTTCGGCTTGCCGAGTTCCATGTACGTCTGCGGACCGACGGTCAACAGGAACGGGACGGCTGCGAAGGTCTCGGTGTTGTTGATCGTGGTCGGCTTGCCGTACACGCCGAAGCTCGCCGGGAACGGCGGCTTGAAGCGCGGCTGGCCCTTCTTGCCTTCGAGCGACTCGAGCAGCGCGGTTTCCTCGCCGCAGATGTACGCGCCGTAGCCATGGTGCGCGTGCAGCTGGAACGAGAAGTCCGTGCCGAGAATGTTGTCGCCGAGGTAGCCCGCCTGGCGCGCTTCTTCCAGCGCAGCCTCGAAGCGGCGATACACCTCGAAAATCTCGCCATGGATGTAGTTGTAGCCGACGGTGATGCCCATCGCGTACGCGCCGATGGCCATGCCTTCGATCACGCTATGCGGATTCCAGCGCAGGATGTCGCGGTCCTTGAACGTGCCAGGCTCGCCCTCGTCCGAGTTGCAGACGAGATACTTCTGCCCCGGGAACTGACGCGGCATGAAGCTCCATTTCAGGCCGGTCGGGAAGCCCGCGCCGCCGCGGCCGCGCAGACCGCTCGCCTTCACGTCGGCGATCACCTGCTCGGGCGGAATCTTTTCTTCGAGAATACGGCGCAGCTGCTTGTAGCCGCCGCGCGCGACGTAGTCTTCGAGATGCCAGTTCTCGCCGTTGAGGCCCGCGAGAATCAGCGGTTTGATGTGACGGTCGTGCAACGAAGTCATTTCGAAAGCTCCTCGAGCAGCTGGTCGATCTTCTCGCGGCTCATGAAGCTGCACATGCGGTGATTGTTCACGAGCATCACCGGTGCATCGCCGCACGCGCCCATGCATTCACCTTCTTTCAAGGTGAACTTGCCGTCGGGCGTGGTTTCGCCGAAGTCGATTCCGAGCTTCTGCTTCAGGTATTCGGCGGCGCTCTCCGAGCCGCCTTCCGGGCCGAGCTGGCACGGCAGATTCGTGCAGAGCGTGATCTTGTGCTTGCCGACCGGCGTGGTCTCGAACATCGTGTAGAACGTGGCCACTTCCTGGACCGCGACAGGCGGCATGCCGATGTAGTCGGCCACGAACTGCATGATTTCGGGAGACAGCCAGCCATGCTCTTCCTGAGCAACGGCCAAAGCCGCCATCACGGCGGACTGTCGTTGATCGGCGGGGTACTTCGTCAACGCGCGATCGATTTCTTTCAGGCCTTCAGCTGAGATCATTTTCAGACACGACTCTTTCAATTCCTACCGAACGAAAACCTGCCGCGCGTTCTCATACATTCGCTGCGACAGACGTGGCGTTCCATGCTGCGTGCGCCCGGGACCGGGCGCACCTTACTGCGCGCCGCCCTAGCGGTCGATTTCACCGAACACGATGTCCTGCGTGCCGATGATCGTGACCGCGTCGGCAATCATGTGGCCGCGCGCCATTTCATCGAGCGCGGACAGGTGGGCATAGCCCGGCGCACGGATCTTCAGACGATACGGCTTGTTCGCGCCATCTGACACCAGGTAGATGCCGAATTCACCCTTCGGATGTTCGACGGCAGCGTACGCCTCGCCTTCGGGCACGTGGAAGCCTTCCGTGAAGAGCTTGAAGTGGTGAATCAGCTCTTCCATGTTCGACTTCATGTTCACGCGCGAGGGCGGCGCAACCTTGTGATTGTCGATCATCACGGGGCCGGGATTCTTGCGCAGCCACTCAATGCACTGTTTCGCAATGCGGGTGGACTGACGCATTTCCTCGACGCGCACGAGATAGCGGTCGTAGCAGTCGCCGTTCACGCCCACCGGAATGTCGAAGTCCATCTGGTCGTAGACTTCGTACGGCTGCTTCTTGCGCAGATCCCATTCGATGCCCGAACCGCGCAGCATCGCGCCCGTGAGACCAAGCTGCATGGCGCGCTCGGGGCTCACCACGCCGATGCCGACCAGACGCTGCTTCCAGATACGGTTGTCGGTGAGGAGCGTTTCGTACTCGTCGACGCAACCGGGGAAACGCGTGAAGAAGTCGTCGATGAAGTCCAGCACCGAGCCCTGGCGCGCCTCGTTCATGCGGGCGAGCGCCTTCTCGTTGTGGATCTTCGACGCCTTGTATTGCGGCATTGCGTCAGGCAGATCGCGATACACGCCGCCCGGACGGTAGTAAGCGGCGTGCATGCGCGCACCCGAGACCGCCTCGTAGACGTCCATCAGGTCTTCGCGCTCGCGGAACGCGTAGAGGAACACCGCCATCGCGCCGACGTCGAGCGCGTGCGAGCCGATCCACATGAGGTGGTTCAGCACGCGCGTGACTTCGTCGAACAGCACGCGGATGTACTTCGCGCGGATCGGCACTTCAATGCCGAGCAGCTTTTCGATGGCGAGCACATAGCCGTGCTCGTTGACCATCATCGACACGTAGTCGAGACGGTCCATGTACGGCACCGACTGAATGAACGTCTTGCTCTCGGCGAGTTTTTCGGTCGCGCGATGCAGCAGGCCGATGTGCGGATCGGCGCGCTGGATCACTTCGCCGTCGAGCTCGAGCACGAGGCGCAGCACACCGTGCGCTGCCGGGTGCTGCGGGCCGAAGTTGAGCGTGTAGTTCTTGATCTCTGACATGCGACCCTCTTAGTGTTTCTTCAGACCGCCGTAGCGATCTTCGCGGATCACACGCGGCGTGATCTCGCGCGGCTCGATCGTGACGGGCTGATAGACCACGCGCTTCTGCTCCGGGTCGTAACGCATTTCGACATAGCCCGAAACCGGGAAGTCCTTGCGGAACGGATGGCCGATGAAACCGTAGTCGGTCAGGATGCGGCGCAGGTCGGGGTGGCCTTCGAAGACGATGCCGAACAGGTCGAACGCCTCGCGCTCGTACCAGTTGGCCGAATTCCAGATCTCGACGAGCGAGGGCACGATAGGCACTTCGTCGTCCGGCGCGAACACGCGCAGGCGCACGCGCCAGTTGTTCGCGAGCGACAGCAGATGCGACACCGCGGCGAAGCGCGGGCCTTCCCAGGCGCCGTCGCCGAAGGTCTGGTAGTCGACGCCGCACAGGTCGACCAGTTGCTCGAAGCGCAGCGAGGGATTGTCGCGCAGCTCCTTGGCCACCGCGAGGGACTCGCCCGCCTTGACGACCAGCGTCAGCTCGCCGAGCGCCTCGGTGAGGCTGACGATGCGCGCGCCGAGGGCCGCTTCGAGGTTCGCTTTCAGGGTCTCGAGTTTGCTTGCCATATTGTGGGGAGGCTCGCGGCCTTTATTGACGGGCGATGGTGCTGGTGCGGCGAATCTTCGCCTGCAACTGGATCACCCCGTAGACCAGGGCTTCCGCTGTCGGCGGGCATCCCGGCACATAGACGTCGACCGGCACGATGCGATCACAGCCGCGCACGACCGAATACGAATAGTGGTAGTAGCCGCCGCCGTTGGCGCACGACCCCATCGAAATGACCCAGCGCGGCTCGGCCATCTGGTCGTAGACCTTGCGCAGCGCCGGCGCCATCTTGTTGCAGAGCGTGCCGGCGACGATCATGACGTCCGACTGACGCGGGCTCGGACGAAACACTACGCCGAAACGGTCAAGGTCATAACGGGCCGCGCCCGCGTGCATCATCTCGACCGCGCAACACGCCAGACCGAACGTCATCGGCCACAGCGAGCCAGTGCGCGTCCAGTTGATCAGCTTGTCAGCCGTAGTGGTGACAAACCCTTCCTTCAAGACCCCTTCGATACTCATGTGCTTTCCACTCCAGACGGACAGCCCACAGTTTCCCCGCAGTGCCGCCCATGCAATCCGGCGATTAACCCATTATTCCCAGTCGAGACCACCCTTCTTCCAGATGTAGGCAAAGCCCAGCAGGAATTCGAGCAGAAACAGCATCATCGACAGGAAGCCCGGCCAGCCGATGTCGCGCAGGGCCACACCCCACGGAAACAGGAACGCCGTTTCGAGGTCGAAGATGATGAAAAGGATGGCGACCAGGTAGTAGCGTACGTCGAACTTCATGCGGGCGTCTTCGAAGGCTTCGAAGCCGCACTCGTACGGCGAATTTTTTTCGCTGTCTGGCCGGTTGGGACCGAGGACCTTGCCGATTGTCACTAGCGCTATGCCCAGACCAACACCCACGAGGAGGAACAGAAGGACGGGGAAATAGGCAGCGAGGTTCAAGGCTATCCTCTATATCGGTTGGTTCTGAGGTTCCGCTGGAACTTGCATCGCTCCGCGGGAATCACTTCACGTACTTCGCGCTGCGAACAGAAGACGAACACGACGTAAGAAGCAAAAATGCCAGCCGAAGCTGAAGCAAGCGGCTGGCATTTTTTAGATAACATTGGTGCCGACGGCGAGACTCGAACTCGCACAGCTTTCGCCACTACCCCCTCAAGATAGCGTGTCTACCAATTTCACCACGTCGGCACTACATGCAATCCGGGACAACAAAATCTTGCAACCCGCGAATCGCTTCAAGACTTAGATTCTAACTTGTTTCCGTTCGTTGTTCAACGCACAAAACAGGTTTTTCGAACTTA
The DNA here is from genome assembly GCF_040965835.1 of Paraburkholderia sp. BR10872. Classification (NCBI taxonomy): domain Bacteria; kingdom Pseudomonadati; phylum Pseudomonadota; class Betaproteobacteria; order Burkholderiales; family Burkholderiaceae; genus Paraburkholderia; species Paraburkholderia sp. BR10872. The sequence continues at coordinate 62,325 of NZ_JBFRCN010000033.1, read as the reverse complement.
TTTCGGAACGTCGTTGCCGGGTTGCGAGGCTGCCGCAGCCGGCGAAGCCGCCGCCGGAGCGGATGCGCCAGGAGCAGGTGCAACCGGCGCCGAAGCAGCCGGCGCCGAGGCTACGACCGGGGCTGGAACCGAAGCGCCAAGCACGCCCGCCGAAGGCTTCGCATGATACGACCCCAGGTAAGTTAACGCAAGGGTGGAGCAGAAAAACACCGTTGCGAGAACTGCCGTAGTACGCGAAAGGAAGTTCGCGGAACCGCTCGCGCCGAACAGGCTGCCCGACGCGCCGCTGCCGAATGCGGCGCCCATGTCCGCGCCTTTGCCGTGCTGCAGCAAGACGAGGCCGATCACCCCGAGCGCCGACAGAAGCTGGACGACGATAATCAACGTTTTCAAATACAGCATCACACTCACCTGAGTCCTGGTTGAACGTCCACCCCTCCCGGAGCAGACGCATAAGCAGCCCGCACGACGCGTTTTAGTTCGAATGCTTCGTGCGCAAGCCTTTAGCTCGCGATGCTGGCGCCCGCCGCAGCGGCCACGCAGATCGCGAGGAAATCACCCTCTTTCAGCGACGCACCGCCGATCAGGCCGCCGTCGATGTCGGCCTGACGGAATAGCTCCGCCGCATTTTCCGGCTTCACGCTGCCGCCGTAGAGCAGCGGCACGTCCGCGACTTGCGCGCCCTTGGCCGCGAGGCGGGCACGCAGGAACGCATGCACCTGCTGAGCCTGCTCCGAGCTCGCGCTCTTGCCCGTGCCGATCGCCCAGACCGGCTCGTAAGCGACGACGATACGCGCGGCCTCTTCGACCGACAGCGCGGCCAGCACGGCGTCGATCTGTGCGCCGACCACGCGCTCGGTCGCGCCCGACTCGCGTTCTTCGAGCGTTTCACCCACGCAGACGATGGGCGTGAGGCCCGCCGCAAGCGCGCGCTGCGCCTTCACAGCGACGCATTCGGAACTTTCGCCGTGGTAAGCGCGGCGTTCCGAGTGACCAACGATCGCAAACGTGGCCTCGAAGTCGGCAACCATGCCTGCCGCGACTTCGCCCGTATAGGCGCCCTGCTCGTGCGCCGAAACGTCCTGTGCGCCCCACTGAACCCGGCTGCCGCCGAGCAGTGCCTGCGCCTGCGCGAGATACGCGAACGGCACGCACACACCCACGTGCACGTCCTGGGGCAGCGCCTGCGCGCCGCGCGCAACGCCTTCCAGCAGTGCCGCGTTGGCCGCGAGGCGGCCATGCATCTTCCAGTTACCGACTACGAGCTTCGATCGTTGTTTCGTCATTGTTCCGGTTGCGGTTAAAAGCGGACGCAAAACACATAATTTTACTGCGTGAAAACCAGACGGGTCAAACCGCCCCGCCCGGGATGCACAAAAAATACGCGAAAAAAAATCCCGAAAAATCAAGCAGGAGCGGATCGCTCCTGCCGACGCGCGCTCACGCCGCGCTACTCCAGTCGAGCATGATCTTGCCGATATGCTCGCTGCTTTCCATCAACGCATGGGCCTCAGCGGCCTGTGCGGCGGGAAATACGCGAAACACGACGGGTTTGATGCGCCCCTCTTCGATGAGGGGCCAGACCTTCGCCTTGAGCTCCTGAGCGATCCGGGCCTTGAACTCGACGGAGCGCGCACGCAGCGTCGAACCGGTCACCGTGAGCCGGCGGCGCAGGATCTCGCCCATGTTGAGTTCGGCCTTGGAGCCGCCGAGCGTCGCGATGAGCACGATGCGTCCGCCAGTCGCCAGCGCGGACAGCTCGCGCGCCACGTAGCCGCCGGCCACCATGTCGAGAATCACGTCCACGCCGCGGTCGTTCGTGAGCGCCTTCACGACCTCCACGAAATCGCTGCTGCGGTAGTTGATGGCGCGGTCGGCGCCGAGCGCTTCACAAGCGCGGCACTTGTCGTCCGAGCCCGCGGTGGCGAACACGCGAAAGCCGAGGGCATGCGCGATCTGGATCGCCGTAACGCCGATGCCGCTCGAGCCGCCCTGCACGAGCAGCGTCTCGTTCTCGCCGCCCTCGCCCTGGCCCAGGTAGGCGCGCTGGAATACGTTGCTCCAGACTGTGAAGAACGTTTCGGGCAGCGAAGCCGCCTCGACATCGGTGAGCCCCTGCGGCACCGGCAGGCATTGCCCGAGCGGCGCGACCGCATATTCGGCGTAACCGCCGCCCGCGATCAGCGCGCACACGCGATCACCGATCTTCAGGCCGAACGGATTGGTCTTCTCGTCGATCGAGCCATCGACGATCTCGCCCGCCACCTCGAGTCCCGGCAGATCGGAAATGCCCGGCGGCGGCGCATACGAGCCCTTGCGCTGGAACACGTCGGGACGGTTCACGCCCGAGGCGCTCACCTTGATCAGCACTTCGCCGGCCTTCGGCTCGGGAGTTGGCCGTTCCGCCAGCTTGAGCACGTCCGGCGCACCGAATTCCGTAATCTCGACTGCCTTCATCTCGCGTCTCCTCAGCGCTTCGCGCCCCGTCTGGATGGCGCTGCGCACGCGACAGGATTGACGCATGCGCACTGCCATTCACCCTCATTGTCATAAAAAACGGCCGGCGCGTTTTGCACGCTGCCGGCCGTTGGAGCTTACCGCTTTACTGCTGCGGCTCGCCTTGCGGTGCGCCGCCATTCGCTTGCTCGTTGAGCAGCGCCTTGGCGGACAGGCGCACGCGGCCCTTCTCGTCCGTCTGGATGACCTTGACCTTCACGACCTGGCCTTCCTTCAGATAGTCGTTGATGTCCTTGATACGCTCGTTGGCGATCTCGGAGATATGCAGCAGACCATCCTTGCCGGGCAGCAGGTTCACGATCGCGCCAAAGTCCAGCAGCTTGAGGACCGCGCCTTCGTACACCTGGCCCACTTCGATTTCGGCCGTGATGTTTTCGATGCGCTTCTTCGCTTCGGCCATGCCTTCGCTCGACGTCGAAGCGATGGTCACGACGCCGTCGTCGGAGATATCGATGGTCGTGCCCGTTTCTTCCGTCAGCGCGCGGATCACCGAACCGCCCTTGCCGATCACGTCGCGGATCTTTTCCGGGTTGATCTTGATCGTGATCATGCGCGGAGCGTACGCCGACAGTTCGGTGTTCACACCCGACACGGCCGAGGTCATCTTGCCGAGGATGTGCATGCGGCCTTCCTTCGCCTGCGCGAGGGCGACCTGCATGATTTCCTTGGTGATGCCCTGGATCTTGATGTCCATTTGCAGCGCGGTCACGCCAGCTTCCGTTCCCGCCACCTTGAAGTCCATGTCGCCGAGGTGATCTTCGTCGCCGAGGATGTCGGTCAGCACGGCGAACTTGTTGCCTTCGAGGATCAGGCCCATCGCGATGCCGGCGACGTGCGCCTTCATCGGCACGCCGGCGTCCATCAGCGCGAGGCAGCCGCCGCACACCGAAGCCATCGACGACGAACCGTTCGACTCGGTGATTTCCGAAACGACGCGGATCGAGTAGCCGAACTCTTCGGCGCTCGGCAGGCACGCGACCAGCGCGCGCTTGGCGAGACGGCCGTGGCCGATTTCACGGCGCTTGGGCGAGCCGACACGGCCCGTCTCGCCGGTCGCGAACGGGGGCATGTTGTAGTGGAGCATGAAGCGGTCGCGGTACTCGCCTTCGAGCGCGTCGATGATCTGCTCGTCGCCCTTGGTGCCGAGCGTCGCGACGACCAGCGCCTGCGTTTCGCCGCGCGTGAAGAGCGCCGAACCGTGGGTGCGCGGCAGCACGCCCGTGCGGATTTCGATCGGGCGCACCGTGCGCGTGTCGCGGCCGTCGATACGCGGCTCGCCGTTCAGGATCTGCGAGCGGACGATCTTCGCTTCGAGGTCGAACACGATGTTGCCGACCGTGGCCTTGTCGGCCGCCGTCGTGCCGGCCGCAGCCGCTTCTTCTTCGAGCTTGGCCGACGTCGCTGCGTAGACTTCCTTCAGCTTGGCCGAACGCTGCTGCTTGTCGCGCAGTTGGTACGCGGCGAGCAGGTTGTCGTTGGCGATGGCCGTGACGCGTGCGATGAGCGCTTCGTCCTTCGGCGCCGGCGTCCAGTCCCACTCGGGCTTGCCGCCGTCGCGCACCAGTTCGTGGATCGCGTCGATGGCCGTTTGCATCTGCTCGTGGCCGAACACGACCGCGCCGAGCATCACGTCTTCCGGCAGCTGGTCGGCTTCCGATTCCACCATCAGCACGGCGCGCTCGGTACCGGCCACGACGAGGTCGAGGCGCGATTCCTTGATCTGGGCGCGCGTCGGGTTGAGCACGTACTCGTTGTTGATGTAGGCCACGCGTGCTGCGCCCACCGGGCCGTTGAACGGCAGACCCGAGATCGCCAGTGCAGCCGACGCGCCGATCAGCGCGGGGATGTCAGCCGGGACTTCCGGGTTGATCGACAGGACGTGGATCACGACCTGGACTTCGTTGTAATAGCCTTCCGGGAAAAGCGGGCGCAGCGGACGGTCGATCAGGCGCGAGATCAGCGTTTCGCCTTCCGACGGACGGCCTTCGCGGCGGAAGAAGCCGCCCGGGATCTTGCCGGCCGAATAGGTCTTTTCGATGTAGTCGACGGTGAGCGGGAAGAAGTCCTGACCCGGCTTGGCGGTCTTCGCGCCGACGACGGTCGCGAGCACGACGGTGTCTTCGACGTCGACGATGACGGCGCCGCTTGCCTGACGGGCGATCTCACCCGTTTCGAGGCGCACGTTGTGCTGGCCCCATTTGAACTCTTTCACGACTTTATTGAACATGGTCATGGTCACTCACTCCTTACTCATTTGTTATGCGCCGCCCGCACACGCGGACGATGCGGCAAGACAGGCTCCGACACCGCGCAGGAAGAGGAGTGTTATGCCATTCCAGCGGATCGCGAGGTTGCAAAACGGTTGCAATGCGGCTGTGACGCATCGCCGCGTACGATCTGCTGGAATGACACAAAGCTCTGCCCCGAGGCCCGGCCCTGCTGCTTGTACTGCTGGTGCTACGTGGTGTTGCCTTGTGTTACGGACCGGTGTTTATCGCATCAAAACAGCTTGAAAAGCCGCATGAAGCGCACCGTTCAAAAACAAAATGCCTGCATCAGTGGAACTGACACAGGCATCTTTGCGGAAGACCTTCCGATTACTTACGCAGACCCAGCTTCTCGATCAGCGCGCGGTAACGGTCAGCGTCCTTGCCCTTCAGGTAGTCGAGCAGCTTGCGGCGGCGGCTCACCATGCGCAGCAGACCGCGGCGGCTGTGGTGATCCTTCGCGTGCGACTTGAAGTGCGAGGTCAGTTCGTTGATACGCGACGTCAGGAGCGCAACCTGGACTTCGGGCGAACCCGTGTCATTGGTGCCGCGCGCGAATTGCGCGACGACGTCGGACTTCTTGATATCTGCTACGGACATTTTGCTTTTCCTTTAAAACAAACGAGCGGTCACGGAAGAAAGGCCGTGCCGTGGCTTGGTTCTGACTGCGTGATTGTCTTGCCGCAGGTTCGCGACAAGGGGCGTATTGTAGCACAGCCCCGATTTGCCGCGAAACCGCTTGTAAGGCACGCTGTCAAGGCCGCTTCATCTGGCAGACCGTGGCGGGCACAGTGCGCGCCGCGGCCAGCGTCTGCACCGTGCGAAAGCCAAAGCCGGAACCCTCGTTGTCGTTGCGCACGCCGGCCGTACCCTGCTCGTCCATCTCCATGACGTAAAGGGGCTGAATCACCTGGTGGTCGTCGGCGCGCATCCACATGGGGTGAAAGCCATTGTCGAAGCGCATGCCTTCCAGCGCCTTCGCGACCGTAGCGGGGTCGGCCGTGCCTGCCTTCGTCATGGCCTGCGCGAGCATCTCCACCATCATCGACATGCGCAGCACCGGGTAGTCGTCCTTCGCGGCCGGATAGCGCGCGCGGAACGCCTTGTACCACGCGTCGGAGGCGGCGCCGTTCACGTTCGGATGCCAGTCGGCTACCGCGATCACGCGCTTCACGCCCGCGTCGCCCAGCGCCGCCGGCGCGCCCAGGCTATTGCCGTAGAACGTGTAGAACTTCGCGTCGAGGCCCTGCTCGCGCGCGGCCTTCACGAGCAGCGTGAGGTCATTGCCCCAGTTTCCGGTGATGACGGCGTCGGCGCCCGCTGCGCGAATCTTGGCGATGTAAGGCGCAAAGTCCTTCACGCGGCCAATGGGGTGAAACTCGTCGCCGACGACGGCGATGTCCGGACGGTCCTTCGCGAGCGCCGCGCGCGCGAGCGTGCTGACGTCGTGACCGAAGCTGTAGTCCTGGTTGAGCAGATAGACCTTCTTCACCGACTTGTCCGCGGCGATTACGTCCGCGAGCGCGTCCATGCGCATGCCCGCGTGCGCGTCGAAGCGGAAATGCCAGAAGCTGCAATTCGCGTTGGTGAGCGCGGGGTCGTCGGCGGAATAGTTGAGGAAGAGCTCGCGGTTCTCCGGATCGCGCGTAGCCTGGCGATCGACCGCCGACTCGAGCGCCGCCGCCACCGCCGAGCTGTTGCCCTGCATGACGTAGCCGATGTGGCGGTCCTGCGCCATGCGCAACTGCACGAGCGCCGCCTCGGGGCTGCCCTTGCTGTCGAGCGTCACCAGTTCGAGCGGATGCGCCCCGTCACGCAGCACGACGCCGCCGCGCGCATTGACGCGCTCCACGCCGAAGCGCAGATTGCGCTCGACGGCCGCGCCCGCGTCCGCGAAGGGGCCGGACATGCCCTCGATGAGCGCGAGCTGGATCGGCTTGCCGGTCGGCGCCTCATCCGCCTGTGCGCCGGCTGCGGCCCCAAGGCCTGCCGCCAGCGCCGTCACGCCGACCATGATCGCGGCCGCACGCGTCATGCGTGCCGTCATGCGCTTTACTCTCATTGTTTGATGCCAGCCCGATTGTCATTCGAAGCGCGGATCATAGGCCGCAAGGCGGGGCGACGGCAAGGCCGCGATCCACCGCCTGCCCGGACGGGGCCGCCCCGCGAGCGTCTCGCGCCGTGTCAAAATAAGGGTTCCACATTCACGGCGGTCATTGAAACCTTGCCATCGGGGGACATCATGTTCACGCGCCTCTCAACCTCGCTCGCAACACCCGTGCGCCTCGCCTCGCGCCGCTTGCGTCTCGGGCTCCTCGCGGGCGTGGGCGCACTCGCGCTCACCGGCTGCGCCCAGCCGTGGCAACAATTCCATGCAGGCGACGACGCGCAGTCCGTGATCGCCCGCTTCGGCCCGCCGGCTGAAACCTACGACCTGCCCGACGGCGGCAAGCGCCTGATGTGGCCGACCCAGCCGATGGGCGAAGTCACCACGGCCGCCGACATCGACGCCAGCGGCCGCGTCGTGAACGTGCGCCAGGTGCTGCAGCCCAACGAGTTCTATCGCGCGGAAATCGGCAAATGGACGCGCAGCGACGTGCTCGTGAACTTCGGCCGCCCGGTCGAAACCTCCTACTTCCCGCTGATGAAGAAGGAAGCGTGGACCTACCGCTACCTCGAAGACAACGTCTGGTACATGCTCTACAGCTTCTACTTCGACGACCAGGGCATTCTGCGGCTCACGCAGAAGACACCCGATCCGCTGCACGATCCGGATCGCCGCAGCCTGTTCTGATTGCTTTGGCCGCAGCGGCCCCGGCGCCGCAAAAAACAAAACCCGCGCGCTCTTGCGAGCCGGGGGGTTTTCATCGGCTGTGCGATGCGAGGCAAGATGCCTCGCAACCGCTCACACCGCTTCGGAGCGCTGCGGATTGACCTTGTCGCCCGAGTAGAGCTTGTTGAGCGCCGAGATATATGCCTTCGCCGAAGCGGCGACGATATCCGGATCGGTGCCCACGCCATTGACGATGCGGCCGGCCTTCGAGAGACGCACCGTCACTTCGCCCTGCGCCTGGGTGCCCGTCGTGATCGCGTTCACCGAGTACAGCAAAAGCTCCGAGCCGCTGCCCACTTCGGTTTCGATCGCGTTGAGCGTGGCGTCCACCGGGCCGTTGCCCGCGGCTTCGCCGGTCACTTCCTTACCGTCGGCCGAGAACACGACGCGTGCGTGCGGACGCTCACCCGTTTCCGAGTGCTGCGCGAGCGAGATGAACTTGAAGTGCTCCTGGTCCTGCGCCTGGGCCGACTCTTCCGTGACGATCGCGATGATGTCTTCGTCGAAGATTTCGGCCTTGCGGTCCGCCAGTTCCTTGAAGCGTGCGAACGCGTTGTTCAGTTCGCCTTCGCTGTCGAGCTGGATGCCCAGTTCCTGCAGACGCTGCTTGAATGCGTTTCGGCCCGAGAGCTTGCCGAGCACGATCTTGTTCGCGCTCCAGCCCACGTCTTCCGCGCGCATGATCTCGTAGGTGTCGCGCGCCTTTAGCACGCCGTCCTGGTGGATGCCCGAGGCGTGCGCGAAGGCGTTGGCGCCAACCACGGCCTTGTTCGGCTGCACGACGAAACCGGTGATCTGCGAAACGAGCTTCGAAGCCGGCACGATCTGCGTGGTGTCGATGCCGAGATCGAGACCGAAGTAGTCCTTGCGGGTCTTCACGGCCATCACGATTTCTTCGAGCGAGGTGTTGCCCGCGCGCTCGCCGAGACCGTTGATCGTGCACTCCACCTGGCGCGCGCCGCCGATCTGCACGCCGGCCAGCGAATTCGCCACGGCCATGCCGAGGTCGTTGTGACAGTGCACCGAGAACACGGCCTTGTCCGAGTTCGGAATGCGCTCGCGCAGCGTCTTCACGAGGTTGCCGTACAGCTCGGGAACGCCGTAGCCGACCGTATCGGCGATATTGATCGTGGTCGCGCCTTCGTTGATCACGGCTTCGAGCACGCGGCACAGAAAGTCCATGTCCGAGCGGCTGCCGTCTTCGGGCGAGAACTCCACGTCGTTCGTGAACTTGCGCGCGAAGCGCACCGCGAGCTTCGCCTGCTCGAGCACCTGCTCGGGCGACATGCGCAGCTTCTTCTCCATGTGCAGCGCCGAGGTGGCGATGAACGTGTGGATACGGAAGTGGTCGGCGGGCTTGAGCGCGTCGGCGGCGCGCTGGATGTCCTTGTCGTTCGCGCGGGCGAGCGAACAGATCGTGCTGTCTTTCACCATGCCGGCGATCGTGTGGATCGCGTCGAAGTCGCCGTTCGAGCTGGCCGCGAAGCCGGCTTCGATGATGTCGACCTTCATGCGCTCGAGTTGCTTCGCGATGCGGATTTTCTCTTCCTTCGTCATCGACGCACCGGGCGACTGCTCGCCGTCACGCAACGTCGTATCGAAGATGATGAGCTTGTCTGCTGCCATTTCGGGTCTCCAGGGGGACTTGTTCAATGTCTAAAACGGATTTTGGGTGTTCGCGCCACCGATGGCGACGCTGACAATGAACGAGGCTTACGGAGGGCGAGCGAGATCAGCGCGGCAGGCGCGCTAGCGCTAGCGTGCTTAGTAGCGCGCCGGCTTGAAGAGAGGAGAGGGGGAACTGGATGGTGTCCATGCCGCCGACTATAGCCGGAATCCGCCGATAGCGCAATTGGAAGAGACCAGCCCGGGCAACCGCGTGGGCGCGCGCAAAAAGAAAAAGGGCCGCGCTCGCGCGCAGCCCCTTTGCAGCCCTCCCGCACCCGCGCCCTACCGCTCGCGCGGCGACGAACGCGCCGGGTTCGAGCGTCCGCGCACGGCCTGGTACGCCCAGAACACGTAGCCCGAGAGGCCGTAGAGCACGAACAGGCCGAACAGCATCAGCGGCGGATCGGACGACACCAGCACGAACGCCACCACCACGAGCAGCGTGGCCGCGAACGGCACGCGATGGCGCACGTCGAGCGCCTTGCCGCTGTAGAACGGCGCGTTGGACACCATCGTCACGCCGGCGTAAATCGTCAGGACGAACGCCACCCACGGCAGCCACGAGAGCTTCACGGGCACGCGGTTGTCGGTAGCGAGCCAGACGAAGCCGGCGATGAGCGCGGCCGCAGCCGGGCTCGGCAGGCCCTGGAAGAAGCGCTTGTCCACCACGCCGATGTTCGTGTTGAAGCGCGCAAGACGCAGCGCCGCGCCCGAACAGTAGACGAATGCCGCCAGCCACCCCCAGCGCCCGAGATCCTTGAGCACCCACTCGTACATCACGAGCGCGGGCGCCACGCCGAACGACACCATGTCCGAAAGGCTGTCGAACTGCTCGCCGAACGCGCTTTGCGAGTGCGTCATGCGGGCCACGCGCCCGTCCATGCCGTCGAGCACCATCGCCACGAAAATGGCGATGGCCGCCACCTCGAAGCGCACGTTCATGGCCTGCACGACCGCGAAGAAGCCGCAGAAGAGCGCCGCCGTGGTGAACGCGTTGGGCAGCAGGTAGATGCCGCGCTTCTTCAGGAACTCCTGGCGCGCCGCGCGCCGGTTCGCGGCGACGCCCATGGGCTCCTGCACGGCCTTGTTGCGCCGGAACGGCCGCGGCAGCGGCCCGCCGGCGGGGTTACGGGGTCGACGCTGTTTGAATCCGGCCATCGCAGCCCTCCTTTATGCCGATTGGGTCGGCAGTTCGGCGAGGATCGTCGACGAGGCGGACACCTTCTCGCCAATCGACACGCGCGGGCGGCTGCCCACGGGCAGGTAGACGTCGACGCGCGAGCCGAAGCGGATGAAGCCATAGCGCTGGCCGCGCGACAGCGGTTCACCGGCACGCACGTAGCAGAGAATGCGGCGCGCGATGAGGCCCGCGATCTGCACCGAGGTGACGGTCGTGCCGTCTGCCATCGTCAGCACCACGGCATTGCGCTCGTTCTCGGTCGAAGCCTTGTCGATGGCGGCGTTCAGGTACGCGCCCGGAAAGTACTCGACCTTGGCGACGGCGCCGTCCACGGGCGAACGTTGCGAGTGGACGTTGAAGACGTTCATGAACACGCTGATCTTGAGCGCTTCACGGTTTGCATACGGGTCGTGCGCGGTTTCCACAGCGACGATGCGGCCGTCCGCCGGGCACAGCACGGCGTTGGCCTGGCTCGGGATCGGGCGCGGCGGATCGCGGAAAAACTGGACGACGAAGATCAGGATCAGCCAGAAGGGCCATGCGAGTCCGAAGCCTGCGACCGCATGGATCAAGAGCGCCACGACGGCCGCAATGGCGATGAACGGCCAGCCTTCGCGCGCGATGATCGGATGAGGGTAATTCATGGTGGCTTCGCTGTTATTTTGAAAACCGTAGGATAGCAAAAGCCGCCCAGGGTTCATCCCACCTGGGCGGCTTTTTCGGGTCTGACTCAGGTCAAACTGATGAGTGTCGGCAAAAAACCGTACACGCAGTCAGATTAATACCGTCAGATTAGTTCTTCGACTGGTCGACCAGCTTGTTCGCGGCGATCCACGGCATCATCGCGCGCAGCTTTGCACCGACCACTTCGATCTGGTGCTCGGCGCCGAGGCGGCGGCGCGATTGCAGCGTCGGTGCGCCGGCCTTGTTTTCCAGGATGAAGCTCTTGGCGTATTCGCCGGTCTGGATGTCCTTCAGGACTTCCTTCATGACCTTCTTCGTCTCGGCCGTGATGACGCGCGGGCCCGTCACGTACTCGCCGTACTCGGCGTTGTTCGAAATCGAGTAGTTCATGTTGGCGATGCCGCCTTCATAGATCAGGTCGACGATCAGCTTCAGTTCGTGCAGGCACTCGAAGTAGGCCATTTCCGGCGCGTAGCCCGCTTCGACCAGCGTTTCGAAGCCAGCCTTGATCAGGTCGACCGTACCGCCGCACAGCACGGCTTGTTCGCCGAACAGGTCGGTTTCGGTTTCTTCGCGGAAGTTCGTTTCGATGATGCCGGCACGGCCGCCGCCGTTCGCTGCCGCGTACGACAGAGCGATGTCACGCGCTGCGCCCGACTTGTCCTGGTGGACAGCGATCAGGTGGGGCACGCCGCCGCCTTGCGAGTACGTGCCGCGAACCGTGTGGCCCGGCGCCTTCGGGGCGATCATGATGACGTCCAGATCCGCGCGCGGGATCACCTGGCCGTAGTGCACGTTGAAGCCGTGGGCGAACGCAAGCGCTGCGCCGTTCTTGATGTTCGCGTGGACTTCCTTCGCGTAGACATCGGCGATCTGCTCGTCGGGCAGGAGCATCATGACGACGTCGGCGTTCTTCACCGCTTCGGCCACTTCCTTGACCTGCAGGCCGGCGTTCTCAGCCTTGCTCCACGATGCGCCGTTCTTGCGCAGACCGACCGTGACGTTCACGCCGCTGTCCTTCAGGTTCAGCGCGTGTGCGTGGCCTTGCGAGCCGTAACCGATGATCGTGACCTGCTTGCCCTTGATGAGGGAGAGATCGGCGTCCTTGTCGTAGAAAACTTTCATGTTGGTTCCTTGGCGAGAGTCTGGTGAATATCGGTACTGCTATTAGCTTTTGCTGCACCGGATGCGATTAAGGACGCATCCGGTCAGGTTCCGGTGCAAGATCGACTGTGGTCGGGTCACACCTTCAGAATGCGCTCTCCGCGCCCAATGCCCGAGCCGCCCGTACGGACGGTCTCGAGAATCGCGGTCGCATCGATCGCTTCGATGAACGCGTCGAGCTTGTCGCTCGCGCCCGTCAGTTCGATCGTGTAGGTCTTTTCGGTGACGTCGATGATACGGCCGCGGAAAATATCCGCCATCCGCTTCATCTCCTCACGTTCCTTGCCGACCGCCCTTACCTTGATCAGCATCAGCTCGCGCTCGATGTGGGCGCCCTCGGTAAGGTCGACCACTTTCACCACCTCGATCAGGCGGTTCAGATGCTTCGTGATCTGTTCGATCACGTCGTCCGAGCCAATGGAAACGATGGTCATGCGCGACAGCGAACGGTCTTCGGTCGGCGCCACCGTCAAGGTTTCGATGTTGTAGCCGCGTGCCGAGAAGAGGCCGACCACGCGCGAGAGCGCGCCCGGCTCGTTTTCCAGCAGAACGGAAATAATGTGTCTCATGATGTGATCCGCGATTTATCCAGTTTCGCATTTGGCAGATGCGGCTGCCGCCCTTCCCCGCGAACCCGCGCGCCCCTTGTGTGGACGCGCGCCGCGCGAGGTCGAAACGGCGCCGTGCAAATACCGTTACAGGTCTTCCGAGCCGAGCAGCATCTCGGTGATGCCCTTGCCGGCCTGTACCATCGGCCAGACGTTTTCGGAAGGGTCGGTCTGGAAATCGAGGAACACCGTGCGGTCCTTCAAACGCAGCGCTTCCTTGAGCGCCGGCTCGACGTCCGCGGTCTTTTCGATCCGCATGCCGACGTGGCCGTACGCTTCGGCGAGCTTCACGAAGTCAGGCAGCGCATCCATATAGGAATGCGAATAGCGCTTGCTGTATTCGATCTGCTGCCACTGGCGGACCATGCCGAGGTAGCGGTTGTTCAGCGAAATGATCTTCACGGGCGTGTCGTACTGCTTGCAGGTCGACAGCTCCTGAATACACATCTGGATCGAGCCTTCGCCCGTGATGCACAGCACGTCGTCGTCGGGGTGCGCCATCTTCACGCCCATCGCCGCCGGCAGGCCGAAGCCCATGGTGCCGAGGCCGCCGGAGTTGATCCAGCGGCGCGGCTGGTTGAAGCGGTAGAACTGTGCGGCCCACATCTGGTGCTGGCCCACGTCCGAGCACACGAACGCGTTGCCGCCCGTGAGCTCCCACGCCTTCTCCACCACGTACTGCGGCTTGATGATCTCGCTCGAACGGTCGAACTTCAGGCAGTTCTTCTCGCGCCAGCCTTCGATGTCCTTCCACCAGTCGGCGAGCGCGGCCGTATCCGGGCCGTGATCGGCGTGCTGAAGCTGCTCGATGAGCTCCTTGAGCACTTCCTTCACGTCGCCGACGATGGGGATATCGACCTTCACGCGCTTCGAGATGGACGACGGATCGATGTCGATGTGGATGATCTTGCGCGGACGCGAGGCAAAGTGCGCCGGGTCGCCGATCACACGGTCGTCGAAGCGCGCACCGATCGCGATCAGCACGTCGCAGTGCTGCATCGCCATGTTGGCTTCGTAGGTGCCGTGCATGCCGAGCATGCCGAGGAACTTGCGGTCGCTCGCGCGGTAGCCGCCCAGACCCATCAGCGTGTTCGTGACCGGGTAGCCGAGCAAATCGGCGAACTGGTTCAGTTCGCGCGACGCATCCGCGAGGATAATGCCGCCGCCGGTATAAATGTACGGACGCTTTGCCGAGAGCAGCAGCGACACCGCCTTGCGGATCTGCCCCGAGTGGCCCTTGGTGACGGGGTTGTACGAACGCAGCGTGACGTTTTTGATCGGTTCATACGTGCACGGCGTCTTCGACACATCCTTCGGAATGTCGATCAGCACAGGGCCGGGACGGCCGGTGCGCGCAATGTAGAAAGCTTTTTTGACGGTGGCGGCGAGATCGCGCACGTCCTTCACGAGGAAGTTGTGCTTCACGCAGGGACGCGTGATGCCGACCGTGTCGCACTCCTGGAAGGCGTCTTGACCAATCGCGGCGGTAGGCACCTGGCCGCTGATGATCACCATCGGGATCGAGTCCATGTAGGCCGTCGCGATGCCCGTCACCGCATTGGTGACGCCAGGCCCCGAGGTCACGAGACACACGCCGACGTTGCCGGTCGAACGCGCATAGGCGTCGGCCGCGTGCACGGCTGCCTGTTCGTGGCGCACGAGAACGTGCTGAATCTTGTCCTGCTTGTACAGCTCGTCGTAAATGTAGAGTACCGAGCCGCCGGGATAGCCCCAGATGAATTCGACCTGCTCGTCTGCGAGCGCCTTCATCAGCACGGTTCCGCCGATGGACGTATGCGCTTGAGGGTCAGATTCTTGCGAAGGGGGGACCGACGTGGAGAATTCCGCGCTGGGCATGTTCATCATTGACCTTTCGAATTTTCGGCAAAAAATTGATCGGGTGCTCTCTGCCGGGCTTGTGGCTCGGGTTCAAGCGGCGCGTCCAGTTGACAGATGAGCTTCTTGGGCCACATCCGAATTGAGACTAGTCACTTATGTTGCGAACCGTCGAAGATAGCGGCTCGGTGCCTTTCGGTCAAGCAATTATTGAGAAGCCGGGCACGAACGTTGCGACAGCGCGCACGCCTCGCGGCGCCGGCCAAGGGCCGACAGGACAGGCATCACGGCCGGCGCATCCATGATGCGAAGCATTCTCATGGCCTTCCGCTAGCCTGTTGGCGCGAAAATTTGCTACGATCCGCGAGTTTTACGACATTTTTCGAACGATTACGCGTACGCTGGCGGCGGCGCCCTGCAACGGATGGCATCAGACAAGGAACTCGCCGACTTTCTGGCGGGCGTCGAAAGACGCGCGTTCAAGCAGACGGTCTACGCCGTAAGGGACGACGACGCCTCGCTCGACATCGTGCAGGACGCGATGATCAAGCTCGCGGAAAAATACGGAGACCGCCCGGCCGCAGAACTCCCCCTGCTCTTTCAGCGTATTTTGCAAAATACGATGCACGACTATTTTCGTCGGCAGAAAGTACGCAATACGTGGGTGAGCCTGTTTTCGTCGCTCGGCAACGCCGACGACGAGGAATTCGACCCCCTCGAGACCTTCGAGGCCGAGCAGGGTACGGCTGGCGCCGAGAGCAGCGAGCAGCAGATCGAGCGCGCGCAGGTGCTCCAGATGATCGACGACGAAATCCAGAAATTACCGGCACGTCAACGGGAGGCGTTTCTGATGCGTTACTGGGAGGATATGGATGTCGCCGAGACTGCCGCCGCAATGGGCTGCTCCGAAGGCAGCGTGAAAACGCACTGCTCGCGGGCAACCCACACGCTGGCTCAAGCGCTCAAGGCCAAAGGAATCACCCTATGAGCTCCGCCCTCGAAAATAAAGAACTGGCGTTCGTGCGGGAAATGCGTCGTGCGCTCGACGAGAGCGCCGCCAACCTGCCCGCTGCCACCACCGCCCGACTCGCCGCCGCACGCAAGACCGCACTCGCCCAGAAAAAGGCCGAGGTCGTGCTCGTACGCGCCCCGGCGCTCGCCGCGGCGGGCGTCGGCGGTCTGTCCGGCGCGCCCATGCCCCGGCCCGCGCGGCGCCGTTCCGCGCTCGCGCGCTTCGCGCTCGCCTGGCCGCTCGCGGCACTCGTGGCGGGCCTCTTTGCCATCGCGTACTTCGAAGATCAGCAACGCACCGCTGAACTCGCCGATATCGACGCGGCCATGCTGAGCGACGACCTGCCGCTCACGGCCTACCTCGATCACGGGTTCAACGCGTATCTGACGCGCGCGCACTAAGGACTCTGAGCGGGAGACTGACGGGGTGAGTTACAAGCGCGGCCTGGCCGTTGTCATTGGATGTCTGGTCGCGGCAGTGGTGTCGTATGTGGCGACCTACCCGCGCTTTCATCCCGAGCCCACCGGCGAAAACACCGCTGGCGCGCCCGCGCAGGCGAAAGCGCCTCCGGTCGATAATTCGATCACGACCACCTTTGCGCCGCTGCCCGGCCAGTCCAATCCGCTCGCGTGGGCGCATCTGAGCGATGCGCAGCACACGGCGCTCGCGCCGTTCGCCGTCGAATGGGACCGCTTCAGCGACGAGCGCAAGCGCAAATGGCTAAAGATCGCCGCCCGTTACCCGAAAATGTCGCCCGACGCCCAGAAGCGCTTGCATGAGCGCATGGCGGAATGGGTCGGCATGACGCCTGAGCAACGGCGTGTTGCGCGCGAAAACTACCAGGTTTCCAAGGAACTGCCGGCGCAGGCGCGCCAGCGCGCCTGGAAGGCTTACCAGCAACTCCCTGAAGAGCAGAAAGAACGCCTTGCCGCGAGCGAGCACAAGCGCCGGCCCACCGTCGTGAGCGCCCCGCCCAGCGGCAACAAGAGCGAGATCCGCGATATCCAGCGCCTCGTCAACGAGCGTGATCACCGCGGCCTGCCGCACGCGCCCGCAGGCGTCACCGGGGCATCGGGCTCGGCTGGCGCGAGCAGCACGGGTTCGGGTCTCGCGCCCACAGCGCCCGGCGCGCCGGGCGAGCCGGCGGTGGCTTCGTCGTCTGCGTCGGGCATTCCCGCCGCCGGGAGCTTCGTCCCCGCCACGCCCATCCCTGTCTCGCCCGCCGAAGCACCCGCGGCGTTCAAGGGCTCCTGAAGCCTCAACCCGGTGCTCGCGGCGCCCTCGCGCGCACCCTTCGCACCCTCGTTAACCCCGCCGCAGCGTTGCGGTCGTTTCGCCGCGCGCGTTTTCGAGGTTATGCTTTGGACGTCCCGTCCCGAACTGACGCCATCGTGTCCGAAAGCGCCCAAGCCGCCGCCCTGCCGCCCGCCGCCGTCTTCCCGGCTGAACCTGCGCCCGTTTCGATTCGTCGCCGCCTCGCCGCGTTCGTCTACGAAAGCGTGCTGCTGTTCGGCGTCGTCTTCGCCGCGGGACTCGCGTTCAGCCTCGTCCTGCAGCAGCGCAATGGCTACACGCATCACAACGCGATGGCAGTCTGGATCATCTTCGTGGCCGGCACGTACTTCGTCGGCTTCTGGCACAAGGGCGGGCAGACGCTGCCGATGAAGACCTGGCGCCTGCGTGTGGTCGGCCCGGACGGCAAGCCGCCCGCGCTCGCGCGAGCGACGCTGCGCTATCTCGCCGCCTGGCTCTGGTTCCTGCCGCCCCTCGTGCTGCATCCGCTGCTCGATCTTTCGATTCCGCACACGCTTGCGCTCGTTGCCTGCTGGTTCGTGATCTGGGCCGCGAGCGCCCGCTTCTCCCACGACCGCCAGTTCCTTCACGACCGCATTGCGGGCACGCGCATTGTCGCAATCGCGCCACAAGGCGCGAAGGCGTAGCCGGCGCACGACATCCCCTATCGCGCCGGAAAAGCGGCTGCACGGGACCCCTGGGACTGCGTAACGAGACCTTCTCGTGACTGTCATGTTGCCGTCACGGCGGCATGGCGCAATGCGCGTATTACAACCTGCCGCGCGCGCCATGGCCCAAAAGACGTCAGCGACCACCCTGTTCCGGCAGACCACCGGACGAGGCACCGACTCCGCCACGTTCCACCCATCTCCCGGCGGAGCCACCTTTCCCGTCCCGCCCCTGCCGCCCTCGTCGATCGACGACGCCCCCGCCTCCGGCCCCCACGACGACGACCATCCCGATCCCACCCGCTACCGCACGATCTGGCTCTCCGATATCCATCTCGGCACGGGCGGCTGTCAGGCGTCGTATCTGCTCGACTTTCTGCGCCACAACGAGTCGGAGTATCTGTACCTCGTGGGCGACATCATCGACGGCTGGCAGTTGAAGAAGGGCTGGTACTGGCCCCAGGCGCACAACGACGTCGTGCAAAAGGTGTTGCGCAAGGCGCGCAAGGGCACCCAGGTCATCTACATCCCGGGCAACCACGACGAGAGCGCGCGCCAGTTCTGCAATCTCGCGTTCGGTGACATCCACGTGCGCGAGGAAGCCTTTCACACGACGCTCACCGGCAAGCGCCTGTGGGTCGTGCACGGCGATCTCTTCGACGGCGTGATCCAGCACGCCAAGTGGCTCGCCTATCTCGGCGACTCGGCCTACACGCTGATCCTCCTGCTCAACCGCTGGTTCAACCGCGTGCGCGCGAAGCTCGGCTTCCAGTACTGGTCGCTCTCGCAGTACCTCAAACATCAGGTCAAGAACGCGGTGAACTTCATCTCCTCGTTCGAGCGCGTGATGACCGACGAAGCGCGCCGCCGCGGCTGCGACGGCGTGGTCTGCGGCCACATCCACAAGGCCGAGATCCGCGACATCGACGGCATCCTGTACTGCAACGACGGCGACTGGGTGGAGAGCCTGTCCGCGCTCGTCGAGACGTTCGAGGGCGAGTTGCGCATCGTCTACTGGACCGTGAAGCGCGCGCCGGAAGCGCAGGTCTCCACGCGCAAGGCGCGTGTGAGCGCCGCCTGAGTATCGACTGATACCGTTACGCAACAGCCATAACCGCACTACCGAACGACGAGAGGGCCGACGACCGATGAAAGTAATGATCGTGACCGATGCATGGGAGCCGCAGGTCAACGGCGTAGTTCGAACCCTGAAGAACACGACGCGCGAACTCATCGCGCTCGGCCATCAGGTCGAACTGCTTACGCCGCTGGAGTTCCGCACGATACCGTGCCCCACCTACCCGGAAATCAAGCTCTCGCTGTTTCCGAAGCGGCATCTGCACGAACGCATCAGCGCATTCGGGCCCGATGCAATCCACATCGCGACCGAAGGTCCGCTCGGACTCGCCGCGCGCCGCTACGCGATCGACCACGACCTGCCGTTCACGACCGCTTATCACACGCGCTTTCCCGAGTACGTGCAGGCGCGCTTCGGCATTCCGCTCTCGGCGACGTACCGCTTCCTGCGCTGGTTCCACAAGCCTTCGCTCGCGGTGATGGCGCCCACGCCCGTCGTGAAGACCGACCTCGAGAAGTTCGGCTTCACGAACGTCGTGCTGTGGACGCGCGGCGTGGACCTCGACATCTTCCGGCCGATGGAATCGAAGGTGCTGAACACGGCGCGCCCCATCTTCCTGTATGTGGGCCGCGTGGCCGTGGAGAAGAACGTCGAGGCGTTTCTCAAGCTCGATCTGCCCGGCTCGAAATGGGTGTGCGGCGAAGGCCCGGCGCTCGCCGAACTGAAGTCGCGCTATCCCCAGGCGAATTACCTGGGTGTCCTGAGCCAGCCCGAGCTTGCGAAGGTCTACGCGGCCGCCGACGTCTTCGTGTTCCCGAGCCGCACCGACACCTTCGGTCTCGTGCTGCTCGAAGCGCTCGCATGCGGTACGCCCGTGGCCGCCTACCCGGTGACAGGCCCGATCGACGTGCTGGGCACGGGCGGCGCGGGTTCGATGAACGAAGACCTGCGCGAAGCGTGCCTCGAAGCGTTAAAGATCGACCGCGCCGAGGCGCGCGCCTGGGCCGAGCGCTTCTCGTGGCGCGCCGCCTCCGAGCAGTTCGCGGCGCATCTGAAGCCGCGCTCGCGCGCGACGATGGAGCCCTCCAGCGCCGCTGCCTGAGCGCGGGGCCGGCTATGGTGCGCGCTTCGATTGTCCGCGAGCGCGCCGGGGACACGGACGGCCCCGGCGCAACCGCCTCGCACGCGTGCGATACTGGGGTACTACCTGGCACCACCATGACGCCACGTCCTCCGTTACCGCCGCATAGCGCCCAGGGCGCACGCAGTTCCAATGCGCCAGCCAGCCAGCGTGCCGGCGGCTCTACGCGCGCCGCACGCGCCGCCGAAGCGCTCGATCCGCGCGCGAGCGCTTCCGCCGCTGTCGCATCTGGCGTTGCGCCGCCAGCCGCACCGGCATCGGCAAGCGAGCCAGCCAAGCCCACCGGGCCCGCTGCGCCACGCGCGGCCGCACCGGAACCGCCCGAGGCGCCGCATCTGCACGAACCGCTCGGCCCCGACGATCCACTCGCCCCGCTGCCCTTCAACCCCTACAAGGGCAACCGCGGCATCACCCGGGCATGGAAGGCGCTCAAGTACTCGATCAAGGGCTTTCGCGCCGCCATCCGCGAGGAAAGCGCATTTCGCCAGGAGCTCACGCTCGCGGCCATCCTCGTGCCGATCGGCGTGTTCATTCCGGTCGAGCCCGTCGAGCGCGTGCTGCTGCTTGGCTCGGTGATCCTCGTGCTGATCGTCGAACTGCTCAATTCGAGCATCGAGAACGCGGTGGACCGCATCGGCCTCGAGCGCAACGAGCTCTCGGGCCGCGCCAAGGACCTGGGCAGCGCGGCGGTGACGCTCGCCTTGCTGCTCTGCGTCCTGACCTGGGGACTGATTCTCGTGCCCCGTTTCGGCCCGCTGCTGCTGCACGGAATCGGCGTACTCTAGCGCCTAAACGCCCCCAGTCCGCGGGGCCTCGCCACGCTCCCCGGCATCTGACAGGCGCAAGCTGTCGGTGCGCGCGGGCCGTCGGTTTATAATCGAACGACAGTCTTATAACGACCAACCGCGTCCGGGCCGCGCGCACCGCAACATACGAGCGGGCGCCTGAGCCCGGCACTGCATTTTCAGGGCCGGACGACATGGATGCCAAACCTCCCCGCCGTACACGCGAACGGATTCTCGAGCTGTCGCTGAAGCTGTTCAACGAGATAGGCGAGCCGAACGTCACCACGACGACCATCGCCGAGGAAATGGAGATCAGTCCAGGCAACCTGTACTACCACTTCCGCAACAAAGACGACATCATCAACAGCATCTTCAGCCAGTTCGAGCAGGAGATCGAAAAGCGTCTGCGCTTCCCCGAAGACCATCGCGCCACCATCGACGAGATGTGGGCGTACCTGCAGTACATGGTCGACTTCACGTGGCGCTACCGCTTTCTCTATCGCGACCTGAACGACCTGCTCGCGCGCAACCGCACGCTGGAGATGCACTTCAAGCAGATCATCAGCCACAAGGTGCACTTCGCGAAGCAGTTCTGCGAGCAGCTCGTGGAAGACGGCGACATGGTCGCCACGCCCGCCGAGATCGACGTGATCTCGACCAATATCGGTGTGATCGCCACCTATTGGCTCTCGTACCAGTTCGTGATGAATCCGCGCAAGTACAACGACCAGGAAGCGATTCGCGACGAGCTGCACCAGGTCAGCGTGCAGATCGTCTCGCTGATGGCGCCGTATCTGCGCGGCCGCGCGCGCGAGCTGTTCGACGATCTCGTCTCGGGCAAGCTCGCCAAACGCGAGTTCTACGACTACCTGCCGCCGCGCGAAGGCGCGGGCGCCGCCAAGGACAACCGCGAATAAAGGCAAAAGCCGAATGAAAGCAGTCTGCGTATATTGCGGCTCCTCGCCCGGAGCCAATCCGGTCTACACCGAAGCCGCACAGGCATTCGGCCGCGCGCTCGTCGCCTCGAACCTCGCGCTCGTCTATGGCGGCGGCAAGGTCGGCCTGATGGGCGTGATCGCCGACACCGTGATGGCGGGCGGCGGCCGCGCCATCGGCGTGATCCCCAAGCTGCTGGTGGACAAGGAAGTGGGCCATGTGGGCCTCACCGAGCTGCATGTCGTGCCCGACATGCACCACCGCAAGAAGATGATGGCCGACCTCTCCGACGCCTTCGTCGCGATGCCGGGCGGCGCGGGCACGCTCGAAGAGCTGTTCGAGGTCTATACGTGGGCGCAGCTCGGCTATCACCGCAAGCCGGTGGGCGTGCTGAACATCGGCGGCTTTTACGATCCGCTCATGGCGCTGCTCGATCACACGGTGCGCGAAGGCTTCATGCGCCAGACCTACCGCGACATGCTGCAAACCGACGGCGATCCCGTGGCGCTGATCGCCAGGCTCAAGCGTTACCACGCGCCCACGAAGGACAAGTGGGCGGATTTGCGCGAGAACGTTTGACCCGGCCGCATCGCGCCGTTCGCCCGACAATCCGCAGGCACCACGCGCAGTTACCTCCATGACGAGTACATCGCGATGAGCAAGGTTGTCCTGATCACCGGCGCGAGCCGCGGCATCGGCCGCGCGACGGCGCGCCTGCTCGGCGCATACGGCTGGACCGTGGGCGTCAACTATCTGCACAACGAACCGGCCGCCGACGAAACCGCCGCCGAAGTGGGCCGCGCGGGCGGCCACGCGCGCGTGCTGCGCGGCGACGTCGCGAGCGAGGCAGACGTCGTCGCGATGTTCGACGCGCTCGAATCGGCCTATGGCCGTATCGATGCGCTCGTGAACAACGCGGGCATCGTGGCGCCCGGCAGCCAGGTCGCCGACATGAGCGCCGAGCGTCTGAAGCGCATGTTCGACGTCAACGTGTACGGCGCGTTTTTGTGCGCACGCGAAGCGGCGCGGCGCATGTCGAAGGATCGCGGCGGCGACGGCGGCTCGATCGTCAATGTTTCTTCGGCTGCCGCGCGGCTTGGCTCGCCCAACGAATATGTGGACTATGCGTCGTCCAAAGGCGCGGTCGACACGATGACGATCGGGCTCGCCAAAGAACTCGGCCCGCAGGGCGTGCGCGTGAACGCGGTGCGCCCAGGCCTCATCGACACCGAAATCCACGCGAGCGGCGGACGCCCCGACCGCGCGGCCGTGCTCGGCGCGCAAACGCCGCTCGGCCGGCCCGGCAGCGCCGACGAAGTCGCACAAACGATCGCGTGGTTGCTCAGCGACGCGGCCTCGTATGTCACAGGCGCCCTGCTCGATGTGAGCGGCGGACGCTGAACTCGCGCGCTGGCTTTTGCTAGAACGACGAACCCCGCTCGCGCAAAAAAGCGGCTTCTTCGTCGGTGGAATCGCGGCCCAGTTGCACGTTGCGATGCGGGTAGCGCCCAAAGCGCTCGATGATCTGCGCGTGGCGCACCGCGTAATCGTAGTAGCCCTTGCCCTCGGGATCCTTCGCCAGCTCGCCGAACAGACGCAGCGATTCGTGCTGCGCTTCGGCGCTTTCGGCGTGTTCGAACGGTAGATAAGCGAAGGAGCGATGCTGCAGCGTGGGCAGGCGCAGATCCGCGCCGTTCGCCACCATCCTGCGCGCGATGCCGAGCGCCTTGTCGTCCGCGGAGAATGCACGCGGCGTGCCGCGGTGGCAGTTGCGCGAGAACTGGTCGAGCACGATCACGAGCGCGAGCGCGCCTTCAGGCGTCTCGCACCATGCGTCGAGCTCGCCTGCACACGCGGCGTCGAGCAGCGCGCCGAAGCGTTCGCGCAGCCTGGCGTCGAACGCGGCGTTCTTGCGGAACCACATCTTGCGCTCGCGGCCGAACTCCTCCGAACCCGGCGCGCCGAACCAGAAGTCGAGCACCTCGCGCGCACGCGCGTCGAGCGTCATGACGCCAGTTCCAGCACGAGACGCCGCGTGCGCGCGCTCTTCTTCTCGAGCTTCGCCACCCGCAGCGCACCGATTTCCTGCGTATTGCGCACATGCGTGCCGCCGCAGGGCTGCAAATCGACGTTATCGATACGCAACAGCCGCACACGGCCCAGGCCCATCGGCGGCTTCACGCTCATCGTGCGCACGAGTTCGGGGCGTTGCGCCATTTCCTCGTCGGTGATCCATTCGGTCGCCACCGCGTGCGCGCCCGACACGAGTTCGGCGAGCCGCGCCTCCACCATCTCGCGCTCGATCGGCTCGACGGTCGCGAAATCGAGCCGCGCATAGTCGGTCGTGATGCTGCAGCCGTCCACGGGATATGGCAGCACCGCGCACATCAGATGGCTCGCCGTATGCAATCGCATGTGCCGGTGACGGCGCGCCCAGTCGATCTCGGCGCGCACGCGCTCGCCCGCGCCGAGACGCGCGAGCAGCGCCTCCTGGCCGGGCGCGGGAACGTGGAGCGCGTCGTCGGGCGTCGCGCCTTCGAACTTCGCCTTGCGCGTGTCGGCGATCTCGATGCGCGTGCCGTCGGCGAGCACCAGCGCGCCGGCGTCGCCGGCCTGGCCGCCGCCGAGCGGATAGAACACGGTCTGGTCGAGCCGCACGCCGTCCTCGCCAACGGCAAGCACGGTCGCTTCGCACTGCGTGAGATAGGCGTCTTCGCGAAAGAGCGCGCGGGTGGTCGTCATCGTGGGTGTCTCCTTGTTTTGCGTACGGCGAGCCGCGCAAAGCCGGACGCCCGCCAAAAGGCCATTATGGCCGCGAGGCGAAACGCCCCGCCGGACGGCCGCGATGCGTGAGCGCCTGACTGTACCGGCGCAGGGACCGGAACAATCGGGCCCCGTCAATCAGCCCGGATGATTGCGCATCCAGTCGGCGGTATCGAAGAACGAGTGCAGCAGGCGCTCGCGCAACGGTTCCGCCAGGCCCACGTCTTCCATCGCCCAGGCCATGCAGCGCAGCCACTGGTCGCGCTCGGACGAGGCGATCGCGAACGGCAAATGGCGCGCGCGCAGGCGCGGATGGCCGAAGCGTTCGATGTAGTGGTCCGGGCCGCCAAGCCAGCCGCAGAGAAACCAGAACAGCTTGTCGCGCGAACCGTCGAGCGTTTGCGGATGCATCGCGCGGATGCCCGCGAAATCGGCCTCGAGGTCCATCAGGTCATAGAAGCGGTCGACGAGTTCGCGCACGCGCGCCTCGCCGCCGACGAGTTCGAAGGCCGTGGGTTTCTGCGGCGCTTCGTCGGCTGGATCGGTCATACGGTTGAATCGGGAAAAAAGAGGGACGGCAGCGCACTGCCGCTAACCGCTGATTTTCGCACAGCGGCGCGTGGCGGGTGGCCGCGGGTTGCTGCACTACGCGTCGCGCAGCGACTGCAGCGCCGGCCGCGCGAGCACGTGCCGCAAGCTGATCCACCCGCCCACGCCCGCGCACACCACGCCTGCGGCGATGCCCGCAGGCAAAAGCCACGGATCGAACGGAAGATAGAAGAGAAACACATGCGTGGCGAGCACCGAGCCCACTGCCTGCGCGCCGATTGCCGCCATGAGCCCCGCGAGCGCACCCACGGAAACGAATTCGGCCACCTGCACCGCGCGCACCTGGTGGTGCGATGCCCCCAGCGCGCGCAGCAGCGCCGACTCGCGCATGCGCTCGTCGCGCGTGCCCGCGAGCGCCGCGTAGAGCACCAGCACGCCGGCGGCGAGCGTGAAGAGAAAGAGGAACTGCACCGCGCCGATCACCTGCTCCAGCACACGCTCGATCTGCGCGAGAATCGGCGCGATGTCGATCGCGGTGACGTTGGGATAGCGGGCCACGAGACCGTCCACGACCTGGCGCTGCCCGGGCGGCAGGTGAAAGCTCGTGATGTACGTCGCCGGAAAATCGCGCAGCAGTTCGGGCGGCATCAGCACGAAGAAGTTGACCTTGAACGAGCCCCAGTCGAGCTTGCGCACGCTCGTCACGGGCGCCGTGACTTCCAGGCCCGTCACGTCGAACTTGAGCACGTCGCCGGGCTTCACGTTGATGAGCTTCGCGAGTCCCTGCTCGATCGATAGCTGCGGCGTGGCCGCGTCGCCATACCAGGTGCCGGCCTCGATGCGATTGTCGTCGGGCAGCTTCGTCGTGTACGAGAGATTGAACTCGCGATCGACGAGCCGGCGCGCGTCCTCGCTCTTGTACGAGTCGGGATTCACGGGCTTGCCGTTGATCGAGATGAGGCGCCCGCGCACCATCGGCTGGAGATCGCTGTCGGCAGCCCCGGCAATGCCATGCGAGCGCAGCCAGGCGGCCACGGCGTCGCGCTGATCGGGCTGGATGTCGATGAGGAATTCGTTGGGCGCGTCGGGCGGCGTGGACTTGCGCCAGCCTTCGACGAGGTCGTTGCGCGTCATCGCGATCAGCAACAGGCACATCAGGCCGATGGCGAGCGCCGTGATTTGCAGCGCGCTAGCGCCCGGACGCCGTTCGAGCGACGCCAGGGCATAGCGCCAACCCACGCCCGCGCGCGCCTGCCCGGAGAGGCGTCCGCTGCGCGCCACGCGCGCCGCGCACCAGAGCGCCGCGCGCGCCACGCCGGCGAACACGAGCAGCCCGATCGCGAAACCGCCCGCGACGATGCCGCCCAGCTTCAACTCCCCCGCCGCGATCACGAGCAGCCCCGCGAACAGCGCAATGCCGACGCCATAGGCCGCCCACGCGGCGCGTCCTTCGTCGCCCCACTCGCGGCGCAGCACGCGCACCGGCGGCACGCGCGTGAGCGGCAGGAGCGGCGGCAGCGCGAAGCCCAGCAGCAGCACGAGGCCCGCGGCGATGCCTTCGAGCACGGGCAACGGCCCGGGCTGCGGCAGCACGACGTCGATGAGATTACCGAGCCACGCCAGCAGCGCGAGATGACCCGCGTAGCCGAGCGCCACGCCCGCTACGCCGCCCACGAGTCCGAGCCCCGCGAACTCCAGCACGAACAGCGTGCGCAACGTGCGCTGGCTCGCGCCGAGGCAGCGCATCGCGGCGCAGGCGTCGAGATGGCGGCGCGTGTAGCGATGCGCGGCCATGGCGATCGCCACCGCCGCGAGCAGCGCTGTCAGGAGCGAAACCAGCGTGAGGAAGTGGCGCGCGCGGTCGAGCGTCTGGCGCACCTGAGGCTGGCCGTCCTGGAGCGATTCGAGCGCGACGCCGCGCATCTTGCCGCCATCCACGCGCGCACGCGCCCAGGACGCGAACTGCGCGACGGCCGGATCGGCGCCCGCCACGAGCAGGCGGTAGGTCACGCGGCTGCCATAGCCGAGCAGTCCGGTCGACGCGACTTCGTCGGCGCGCATCATGAGCCGCGGCGAGAAGTTCACGAACGAAAAGCCGCGGTCGAGTTCTTTCGTGATGAGCGCATTCACGGTGAAGGTGCGTGTGCCGACCTTCACCGTGTCGCCGACATGGAGCTTGAGCGCGTCGAGCAGTTCGTCGTCCACCCAGACGGTGCCGGGCGGGGGAATGCCTTGCGCCGCGTGATCGGGTGCACCCGGCGCCGCGGCGATGCGCAGCGCGCCGCGCAACGGATAGTCCGCCGAGACGGCCTTGACGGCAGCAAGACGAGTGGCCGTGGCGACCGGGGCGGCGGAAGCGCCCGCCGCTGCCGCGGCCTGTGGCGTCCCCGAACTCACCATGCTCGGGAAGATCGCCGTGGTCGCCGTGCGCAGCGACAGCGACTGCGCCTCGCGCGCGAACATGGGATCGACGGGGTGATCGGCGCGCACGATGAAATCGGCGGCGATCATGCGCCGGGCATCGCGCTCAAGGCCACGCTGCAGTCGATCGGCGAGAAAACCGACGCTGGCGAGCGCCGCCACGGCCAGCACGAGCGCGAACAGCAGCATGGTGAGTTCGCCCGCGCGCCAGTCGCGCGCCGTCATGCGCGCGGCAAGATGCACGAGATCGGACCAGCCTGGTGTGGTGCGCACGGCCACCGGCGCACGCGGGCCGCCAGGACCGGCCGGGCCACCAGTTGCGCCCGGCGGCTCAGCCTGCACGAAGCCCGGGCCGCCTTCGCTGCGCGGAGGTCTGGCGTTGGAGGAAGAAGGCGCGCCGCCGCTCAATCGTGACGACCTCGCAGCGAAAGCCGCGAAACCATGTGCGTCGCCATGCCGCGAAAACCGCCCTGCACGCCGCGCCACAGGCGCGGCAGCGCCCAGGCCGCGAGCACGAGGAACGCCACGAGCATGACGAGGAAGAGCACAGGCACGAAGAGCGCGAGCAGCACGCCGACGAAGGTCATACCGTCTTCGGCGCTCGATGTGACGACGTTCGACACCGGCTCAGGCGACAGATTGATCAACGCGCGCGTGCCCGCCTTGGCGAGATGCGCCGTGCCCGCGAGCGTGCCGCCCGCAAGCGCCGCGACGGTCAACAGCGCCGGATCGGCATGGCCGAGCGCACCGGCTGCGAGCACGGCCCCGGCCGGAATACGGATGAAGGTGTGCACCGCGTCCCAGAGCGAATCGAACGCGGGAATCTTGTCGGCGAGGAATTCGAGGACCGTGAGCGCGGCGGCGATGCCGATCACCCACGGCGAAGCGAGCGCGGCAAGCGTGTCGGGCAGATGGATCAGGCCAAGACGTTGCAAGACGCCGGCCATCAGCACCGTGAGATAGAGACGCAGGCCGCTGCCCCAGGACAGGCCCGCTGCTAGCGAAAGTGGTTCCAGCATGGCTTGCCTCCTCGCGCGGGCGGCCGGGGCGCCGGCGCTCCACGCGCAAAGCGGGAGAGCAGGCGCTGTGCGCACACGCTCGCCGCTCATGCGGCGCGGAGGGTTATCGGGTTATGACCGTTCCATTATAGCCACGCTCGCTGCGGTGCCGCAGCGGTGTTGCGCGGCCGCGGCACAGGTCCGCATCGAGGTATGCGCAGCGAATTTAATCAGGCGGCCGAAGAAAGCTTGAGTCCGATGAGGCCGAGCACGATCAGCGCGGCGCTTGCCACGCGCGCGGCGCTCACTGCCTCGCCCATCATGAGGATGCCGAACACGAACGCGCCGACCGCGCCAATGCCCGTCCACACCGCGTAGGCGGTGCCGAGCGGCAGCTGACGCATGGCCATGGCGAGCAGGACGAAGCTGCCCAGGGCAGTGACCACGGTGAACACCGAGGGCCAGAGCCGCGTGAATCCTTCGGAAGATTTGAGACCGGCGGCCCACGCCACTTCGAGCAGGCCGGCGACGAGAAGAAGAAACCAGGACATGGGGAACGCTCCATTTAAAAAATGGGGCCGTCCCCGATGACGTCAGAATCCGTAAGGCCGTCCTTACAGAGCTGTAATGATAGCACCGGCGCAGTGCAGGCTCGCAGTGCAGCCCTACTGCACGCCGACCAGCCGATACCCCACGCCCGTCTCCGTGATGATGTGCTCCGGTTGCGCGGGATCGCGCTCCAATTTCTGCCGCAAATGCGCCATGTAAATGCGCAGGTAATGGCTGCTCTCCACGTGCGACGGCCCCCAGACCTCGCGCAGCAGTTGCCGGTGCGTAAGCACGCGCCCCGCATCGCGCACGAGCGTGGCGAGCAGGCGGTACTCGATCGGCGTGAGATGCACGGGCGCGCCTTCGCGCGTGACCTGGCGCAAGCCCAGATCGACGTTCACGGCGCCGAAGCTCACCTGCGGCACCTCGTTCGCCCCGCCTCGGTTGCGCCGCCGTAGCTGCGCGCGAATGCGCGCGAGCAGTTCGGACACGCCGAAGGGCTTCGTGAGGTAGTCGTCGGCGCCGGCGTCGAGCGCGGCCACCTTCTCGCTTTCCTGGGTGCGCGCCGACAGAACGATCACGGGCAGATCGCTCCAGCCGCGCAGTTCGCGGATCACGTCGAGGCCGTCGGTGTCGGGCAGGCCCAGGTCGACGATCACGAGGTCGGGCTTGCGCGTGGCGGCCTCGACGAGGCCCTGCTTGCCGGTCTCGGCGTCGTGCACGACGATGCCTTCGCCCTCCAGGGTTGCGCGCACGAATCGGCGAATCTGTTTTTCGTCTTCGATGAGAACGACGGCGATGCTCGGGTCACTCATTTGCGGGTTTGGGATCGACGTTTTCTTGAGAGGCGGGCATCCGTGCGACGGATTCGCCTCTGACAGGTTCGGCGGCGCTCGCATGTTCTGCATCGCCGGCGGGCTCGAGCGGCTCGAGCGGCTCGAGCGCTTCGTGTGCCTCCGGCGCATCGGTCACATCGGCGGGCAGCGGCGGCGGCGACTCCACGGGTAGCGCGAACCAGAACGTCGCGCCTTCCACATGGCCGTCGGCGGCAACGCGATTGGCTGCGCCGATTGTACCCCCGTGCGCCTCCACGATCGCGCGGCAGATGGCGAGTCCGAGCCCGATGCCGGGCTTGGCCGACTCCTTCTCGCCGCGCGTGAACTTCTCGAACACGCGCTCGCCCATGCCGGGCGGCAGACCCGGCCCGTTGTCCTCGATCGAGACGCGCACGAACGGCTGGCCGCCCTCCTCCACGCGCCGCGCCGCGATGGTGAGCGGCGTGTCGGCGGGCGTGTACTTGGCGGCGTTCTCCAGCAGGTTCGAGAAGAGCCGCTCCATCAGCACGGCGTCGAGCTGAAGCAGCGGCAAGCCTTCTTCCAGCCTCACCTGCACGGGGTGCCGCGCGAGCACGCGGCGGCAAGCGGCGAGCGCGGCGCCCACGGTTTCCTCGAGCAGCGTCCACTGACGATTGAGATTGAGGCTGCCCGCCTGCAGCCGGGCCATGTCGAGCAGGTTCGTGACGATGCCCGTCATGCGCAGCGCCTCGTCGTGAATCGCCTCGATCAGCTCGCCCGAGCGCGAGTCTTGCGCATCCTCGGGCTCGTGCGTTTGCGCGAGCATCGACGAGAAGCCGACGATCGCCGTGAGCGGCGTGCGCAGGTCGTGCGAGATGGCCGAGAGCAACGAGTTGCGCAGCCGCTCCGACTCCATGTTGACGAGCGCGTCGCGCGCGATGTCGACGTAGTGCACGCGCTCGAGCGCAAGCGCGATCTGCGCGGCGAACGCGTCGAGCATGCGCTGCTGCTCGGGCACCTGCAGCTCGCGCACGTCGCGTGTGACGACGGCGAGCACGCCGCGCGTGCGCATCGGCGCCTTGAGCGGCAGATAGCGCGCGACGGCCGCCGGCAGCGTGTCGGTGCCGTTGCCCGCGGGCTTTTGCTGGTCGTAGACCCACTGCCCCACGTCGATGTCGAGGTTTTCGGCGTCGAGCATGATCTTCGGATCGGGCTCCTCGATCTTCTGCTGCACCTTATCGGCGCTATCGGGCAGCAGCAGCGCCACCCGCGCGCCGAACACCTCGCTCACGTGGCGGCTGCCGATCGCCACGATCTGCTCCGTGGTCAGCGCCGCGGCCAGCTCGCGCGCCATCGCGTACATCGCGCCGGTGCGCTGTTCGCGCCGCTGCGCGACGCTCGCCTCGCGGCGCAGGCTCGACGTGAGATGGCTGATGACGAGCGAAGTGAGCAGCATGCCGACGAAGGTCAGCAGATATTGCGTATCGGAGACCGAGAACGACATGCGCGGCGGCACGAAGAAAAAGTCGTACGCCGCGACGCTTGCAAACGAGAGCATCACGCCCGGTCCGCGCCCGAGCTTCGTCGCCGCGAAGATCACGCCGAGCAGATACAGCATCACGAGGTTCGCGAGATCGATGCGGTCGATCAGCTGGTTCGCGACGAGCGTCACGCACGCGCAGATCACGAGCGCGGCCCCGTAGGCGCGCGGCGGCGAGCGCTCGGCGCCGCCCGCCGCAAGTGCATCGCGCCAGGCGTTGGCGGCGCGCGTCGCGGCGCTGGCCGCCCCCCCGGGCTCGCTGCCCCCACGCACGGCTTCGCCCGCGCTCGCGCGCACGAGCGTGAGATCGACGTCGCCGGCTTTTTCGGCAAGGCGCTCGCCGAACGGGCGCTTCACCCAGCGTGACAAGCCCGTGCGCAGCGACCCGCCCGCCACGAGCTTCGAGACATTGCGCAGCCGCGCGTAGCCGACCAGCGTGGTCGCGGCGTCCTCGCCCGCGAGCGTCGCCGTTTCGGCGCCGAGTTCGGAGGCGAGCTTGAGCGCGCCGAGCGTGCGCTCGCGTACGGCGTCGGGCAGACGCTGGAGCTTCGGCGTCTCCACGTACACGGCGATCCAGTCGGCCTTCAGGCTCGCGGCGAGTCGCGCGGCTGCGCGCACCAGCGCGTTCGCCTCGGGCCCCGGTCCCACGCAGACGACGAGGCGCTCGCGCGCCTGCCACACGTGCTGGATCGAGCGATCGGCACGATACTCGCGCATCTGCGCGTCCACGCGATCGGCGGTGCGGCGCAGCGCAAGCTCGCGCAGCGCGATCAGGTTGCCCTTGCGAAAGAAGTTGCGCACCGCGCGTTCGGCCTGCGCCGGCATGTACACCTTGCCGTCGCGCATGCGGTCGAGCAGTTCTTCGGCGGGCAGGTCGACGAGCGTGACTTCGTCGGCGCGGTCGAACACACGGTCGGGCACGGTCTCCCAGACGCGAATGCCCGTGATCTGCCCCACCACGTCGTTGAGACTTTCGAGGTGCTGCACATTGACGGTCGTGTAGACGTCGATGCCCGCGTCGAGCAGTTCGTACACGTCTTGCCAGCGCTTCATGTGGCGCGCGCCGGCCACGTTCGAATGCGCCAGCTCGTCGACGAGCACGAGCTGCGGCTTGCGTTCGAGCGCAGCGTCGAGATCGAACTCTTCCAGCAGCCGCCCGCGGTAGGCGATACGCTGACGCGGCATCACGTCGAGGCCGGCGGTGAGCGCGGCGGTCTCGCTGCGCCCATGCGTCTCGACGATGCCGACCACCACGTCCACGCCTTCCTCGGCGCGCCGGCGGGCGGCCTGCAGCATCGCATAGGTCTTGCCGACGCCAGCTGACGCGCCGAAGAAAATCTTCAGCTTGCCGCGGCGGCGTTTTTCTTCGTCGCGCTGCAGCCGGTCGAGCAGTTCGTCGGGATCGGGGCGGTTCATGCGGAAGTCGGGATGAAATTCACGGAGGTTGCACCTGTGGCACGAATGATCGTCTCACCGTGGCACGGAAATGGCAAACCGCACGCGCGACGCGCGAGGCGTCGAGCGTGCGGCGCGGCTCAACGTTCCCGCTCAGCTAACCTCTTTGCCGTCGAGCGCAAGGTTGAGTTCGAGCACGTTCACACGCGGCTCGCCAAAGAGGCCGAACTGGCGGCCCCTCGTAAAGCGGTCCACGAGCGCCTGCACGTCGTTCGCACTCATATGGCGCGCCTGCGCCACGCGCGCCACCTGGTAGGCGGCCGCGGCCGGCGAGATCTCCGGATCGAGCCCGCTGCCCGAGGACGTCACGAGGTCGGCCGGAATGGGCTGCGAGACATCGGTGCCCGCGGCCTTGAGGGCGGCGATGCGGCCTTTGATCTCGTCGGCGAGCGCCGGGTTGGTCGGCCCGAGGTTCGAGGCGCCCGAGCCCGCCGGGTTGTACGGCATCGGCGAGGTGGCCGACAGACGGCCCCAGAAGTACTGGGGCGCGTCGAACTGCTGGCCGATGAGCGCGCTGCCCACCACCTTGCCGTCGACTTCGACCAGACTGCCGTTGGCCTGGTGATGGAACGCGGCCTGGCCGAACGCGGTCATCACGGCCGGATACACGAGGCCGGTGATGACCGTCAGCACGGCGAAGATCACGATCAGAGGACGAAACTGCGATTTCATTTTGGCTTCCTATGTATCTATCCGTGGGCGTCTGCCTGCGCGGCTCAGACCCAGCCGAACGCGGCGAGCACCATGTCGATGAGCTTGATGCACGGGAACGGCAGGAGAATGCCGCCGAGGCCGTAGACCAGCAGATTGCGGCGCAGCAGCGTCGCGGCGCCGAGCGGCCGGTACTTCACGCCCTTGAGCGCGAGCGGAATCAGCATCACGATGATGAGCGCGTTGAAGATCACCGCCGAGAGGATTGCCGACGACGGCGACGTCAGATGCATCACGTCGAGCACGCGCAGTTGCGGATACGTCGAAGCGAACGCCGCCGGAATGATCGCGAAGTACTTCGCGACGTCGTTGGCGATCGAGAACGTCGTGAGCGAGCCGCGCGTCATGAGCATCTGCTTGCCGATCTCGACGATCTCGATGAGCTTGGTCGGGTTCGAGTCGAGGTCGACCATGTTGCCCGCTTCCTTCGCGGCCTGGGTGCCCGTGTTCATCGCCACGGCCACGTCGGCCTGCGCGAGCGCCGGGGCGTCGTTGGTGCCGTCGCCCGTCATCGCCACGAGCTTGCCTTGCGCCTGATGTTCGCGGATCGTCGCGAGCTTGGTTTCAGGCGTGGCCTGCGCGAGGAAGTCGTCCACGCCCGCTTCGGCGGCGATCGCGGCGGCGGTCAGGCGGTTGTCGCCCGTCACCATCACGGTCTTGATGCCCATCTTGCGCAGTTCGGCGAAACGCTCCTTGATGCCGCCCTTCACCACGTCCTTCAGCTCGATCACACCGAGCACGCGCGCGGCGCCGTCATGCATTTCGGCCACCACGAGCGGCGTGCTGCCGCGGCGGGCCACATCGTCCACGGCGTTGTCGACTTCGCCGGGGAAACGGCCGCCATGCGCCTGAACATAGTTCTTCACGGCGTCGGCCGCGCCCTTGCGGATCTCGCGGCCGGGCATGTCCACACCGCTCATGCGCGTTTGGGCGCTGAAAGCGAGGAACGCGGCGTGCAGCGAATGCATGTCGCGCTGGCGAATGTTGAAGCGCTGCTTCGCGAGCACGACGATGCTGCGGCCTTCCGGCGTTTCGTCGGCGAGCGACGAGAGCTGTGCGGCGTCGGCGAGCACTTCTTCGCTCACGCCGGGCGCCGGCAGGAACATCGATGCCTGACGATTGCCGAGCGTGATCGTGCCGGTCTTGTCGAGCAGCAGCACGTCCACGTCGCCGGCTGCTTCCACCGCGCGGCCCGAAGTCGCGATCACGTTGGCCTGCATCATGCGGCTCATGCCGGCCACGCCGATCGCCGAAAGCAGACCGCCGATGGTCGTCGGAATCAGACAGACGAGCAGCGCCACGAGCGCCGTGATCGTGACCACGTGGCCCATCTTCGCGGCCTCGACCGAGAACATCGAGAACGGCAGCAGCGTCGCGGTGGCGAGCAGCAGCACGATGCTCAGCGCGACGAGCAGGATCGTGAGCGCGATTTCGTTCGGCGTCTTCTGGCGCTTCGCGCCTTCGACCATCGCGATCATGCGATCGAGGAACGCTTCGCCCGGGTTCGCCGTGACGCGCACGACGATCCAGTCGGAGAGCACGCGCGTGCCGCCCGTCACGGAGGAAAAGTCGCCGCCCGACTCGCGGATCACCGGCGCCGATTCGCCCGTGATGGCCGATTCGTCCACCGATGCCACGCCTTCGATCACTTCGCCGTCGGCCGGGATCGTGTCGCCGGTCTCGACGAGCACCACGTCGCCGCGGCGCAGATCGGACGCCGTCATGATGCGGATCGGAGCCTTCGGATGCGGCTCGTTGAGCTTCTTGGCCATGACGTCTTTCTTGGCCTGGCGAAGCGACGCCGCCTGCGCCTTCGAGCGTCCTTCGGCGAGCGCTTCCGCGAAGTTCGCGAACAGCACCGTGAACCACAGCCAGAGCGCGACCGCGAGGATGAAACCCGCGGGCGCTTCGGCCTGGCCCACGAGCGCCGCGATCCAGAGGATCGTCGTGAGCACGCTGCCCACGTAGACGCAGAACATCACCGGGTTGCGCAACTGCGTGCGCGGATTGAGTTTTCTGAACGAGTCCACGATGGCCGGGCGCACCAGCGCCGGATCGAACATGGACCGAGTTGCACTATGCTGATTCATTTTCGTTTCGCTCATGTTGCGAAGGCCCCCGTTCAATGCACGCCCATCATGATCAGATGCTCGACGCCGGGACCGAGGGCGAGCGCGGGCACATAGGTGAGCGCACCGACCAGCAGCACCGTGCCGAGCAACAGCACGACGAAGAGCGGGCCATGAGTGGGCAGCGTGCCGCCCGTCACAGCAATGCGCTTCTTGCTCGCGAGCGAACCCGCGATGGCGAGCACCGGAATGATGGTGCCGAAGCGGCCGAACCACATGGCAATGGCGAGCAGCCAGTTATAGAACGGCGTGTTCACGGTCAGGCCTGCGAACGCGCTGCCGTTGTTGTTGGCGGCCGAGCTGAACGCGTACAGGATCTCGGAGAAGCCATGCGCACCCGGATTGGCGATACCGGCCTTGCCCGCGTCGGAGAGCACGGCGATCGAGGTGCCGAGCAGCACGAGCAGCGGCGTGAGCAGCACGACGATCGAGACCATCTTCATCTCGAACGACTCGATCTTCTTGCCGACATATTCCGGCGTGCGGCCGATCATGAGCCCCGCCACGAACACCGCGAGCAGCGCGAACACGAGCATGCCGTAGAGACCCGAACCGACACCGCCGAAGATCACCTCGCCGAGTTGGATGAAGAGCAGCGGAACGAGACCGCCGAGCGGCGTGAGCGAGTCGTGCGCCGCGTTCACGGCGCCGCACGAAGCCGCCGTGGTCGCGACCACGAAGATGCCCGTTTGCGCGATGCCAAAGCGCGTTTCCTTGCCTTCCATGTTGCCGCCGGCTTGCAGCGCGCTGCCGTGCTGGTCGACGTTGAGCGTCGTGAACATCGGATTGCCCGACTGCTCGGCGGACAGCACGCCGCCCACGGCCACGGCGAACGCCACCGTCATCACCGCGAGCACCGCGACGCCCTGCCTGCGATCGCCCACCATATTGCCGAACACGAGGCACAGCGCGGCCGGAATGATCAGGATCGCCAACATTTCGATGACGTTCGAGGCCGGCGTGGGGTTCTCGTACGGATGCGCCGAGTTCGCGTTGAAGAAGCCGCCGCCGTTGGTGCCGAGCATCTTGATCGCGACCTGCGAGGCGACCGGACCCATGGCGAGCGTCTGCGACGTGACCTTCGTGTCCACCGTCTCGGGATTGCCCTTCGCGTCCTTCACCGGGTTGCCCTGGGCGTCGAGCTTCGGCGCGGCGTAGGTCGTGGTTTGCAGCACCGGCACGTCCTGATACGCCTTGAAGTTCTGGATCATGCCCTGGCTCATCAGGAGCCCAGCAATGATCGCCGACATCGGCACGAGGATGTAGAGCGTCGTGCGCGTGAGGTCGACCCAGAAGTTGCCGATGGTCTGTACCGAGTGGCGTGCAAAGCCGCGGATCAGCGCGATCACGACCACGATCCCCGTCGCCGCCGACAGGAAGTTCTGCACGGTGAGGCCGAGCATCTGCGTGAGATAGCTCACCGTTTGCTCGGGCGTGTAGTCCTGCCAGTTGGTGTTGGTGACGAAACTCACGGCCGTGTTGAACGCGCCGTCCACCGTCATCGCGCCGAACTGCTGCGGATTGCCGGGCAGCCAGCCCTGAATGCGCAGCAGCACATAGAGAAAGCCCACGCCGAGCACGTTGAACGAGATGGTGGCGAGCGCATAGCGCTTCCAGTTCATCTCGGCCTGCGGATCGACGCCGGCGATGCGATAGAGGAAGTTTTCGAGCGGCGCGAAGAGCCGCACGACGCGCGAGCGTCCGTCGAGAACGCGCGTCATGTAGCCCGATACAGGCACCGCGAGCGCGAGCAGAATGACGAGGAAAATCCCCGCCTGGAGCAGATTGTTGGCGTTCATTCGATATCCTCCGCGCGCAGCAGCGCATGGACGAGATAAACGAACAGCAACAGCGTTGCCGCCCCCGATAGCCAGAAGATCCAGGTCATGGGCGCACCCCCTTCGCACCTTGATCGCGGCGGTACTGCATGAGCTTCTCGCAGCCCGCGATCAACGCGTATGTGAGCGCGGCGAAAACCACCAGCCCCCCGATATACAGCACATCCATTGTCGTGTTCTCCATTCGCGGATGACGGATGGCTGAAAGTTACCCGCTGCGGCATTAAATCCGGATCAAAGGTCTTGGCGCTCGTATAAAAAGCGCGTAAACGCGGACGCGATCACGGGCCGAGGCACAAAGAAAAAAAGCGCGCAACGTTGGCGTTGCGCGCCTTTTGGGTCTCCATGACGGAGTCAAGAAACGTAAAGGTCGAATCAATGCGCCGGCGCCGGAGCATGTCCCATGCGGCGCAGCAGTGCATCAATGGTCATGTCACGGAATCAGCACGGTCGAACCGGTAGTCTTGCGCGCTTCGAGACCGGCGTGGGCCTGCCCGACGTCCTTGAGCGCGTAGCGCTGGTTGATCGACGTCTTGACCTTGCCCGAGGACACCACGTCGAACAGTTCGGCGGCCATCGCCTCGTAGTCGGCGCGCTTCGCGATATACGTGAAGAGCGTCGGGCGCGTGAAGAAGAGCGAGCCGCGCCCGGCGAACTCCGACGAATCGAGCGGCGGCAGCGGCCCCGATGCATTGCCGAAGCTCACGAACATGCCGAGCGGCGCAAGACAGTCGAGCGACTTCGTGTAGGTGTCCTTGCCGATCGAGTCGTACACCACGGGCACACCCGCACCGTTCGTGATCTCACGCACGCGCGCCGTGAAGTCCTCGCGCGTGTAGACGATCGGATGATCGCAGCCGTGCGCCTTCGCAATCGCGGCCTTCTCGTCCGAGCCCACGGTGCCGATCACGGTCGCGCCCAGCGCCTTCGCCCACTGGCACACGAGCAGGCCCACGCCGCCCGCCGCAGCCTGGATGAGGATGGTGTCGCCAGCCTTCACGCGATACGTGCGACGCAGCAGGTATTGCGCGGTGAGGCCCTGCAGCATGATCGAGGCCGCCGCTTCGTCGCTGATCGCGTCGGGCAGCTTGATCACCTGGTCGGCACGCAGCACGCGCTCCTGGGCATAGGCACCCGGCGGACGCGCGACGTAAGCCACGCGATCGCCCACTTTCAGCGCGCTCACGCCACTGCCCACCGCCGTCACCTCGCCGGCCGCTTCCATGCCGAGGCCTGCCGGCAGCGGCTGCGGGTACAGCCCGGTGCGGAAATACACGTCGATGTAATTGAGGCCGCAGGCGGTCTGGTGCAAGCGCACCTCGCCCTCGCCCGGCTCGCCCACGTCGACATCGACCCACTTCATCACTTCGGGGCCACCGGTCTTGTCGTATCGGATTGCCTTGGTCATCACGTCTCCTTGGTGTTGTCCTGGCTGGTTTCCTGAAATCGGGCTCCGCGGCGCGCGCGTCAGACCGCGTTCTTCTGGCGCAGCGTGAGCACGTCGAGCAGCATGCGCGCCGTCGAGATGTTGGTTGCGCACGGCACGTCGTGCACGTCGCATGCGCGCACGAGCGCGTTGATGTCGGGTTCGTGCGGCTGCGGGGTCATCGGGTCGCGCAGGAAGATCACGATGTCGACGTTGCCTTCCGCGAGCCGCGCACCGATCTGCAGGTCGCCGCCGTGCGGGCCCGAGAGCATGCGCTCGACGTTCACGCCCGTCGCGGCCTCGATGCGCGAGCCGGTCGTGCCGGTCGCGACGATCTCGCAGTGACGCAGCGTATCGACGTATTCGGTCGCCAGTTTGACGATGTCATCCTTCTTGTGGTCGTGCGCGATCAGTGCGACGCGGGTTGGCATGGCGTAACTCTCCTTGACGTGTGGTTTGCGTGCGTAATAGTCGTGATGCGTGTCGTGATGCGGCGCCAAAGGCGCCGCTGCTGCCCAACGCTGACTCGATATCAGTAGGTGCCCGGATAAGCCCCGCCGTCGATCAGCCAGTTCTGCCCGGTGATATAGCCCGCGTGCACGCTGCACAGGAACGCACAGGCGCGGCCGAATTCCTCGGGCGTGCCGAAACGTCCGGCCGGAATCGCCTTCATGCGGCGCGCTCGCGCTTCCTCTTCCGAAATCTGGCTCGCCTTCGCCTGCGCGACGATGGTGGCCTGGATGCGGTCGGTGTCGAACGCGCCCGGCAGCAGGTTGTTGATCGTGACGCCCGTGGCCGCGACCTGGCGCGCCACGCCCGCGACGAAGCCCGTCAGGCCCGAGCGCGCGCCGTTCGAGAGGCCGAGCACGTCGATCGGGGCCTTCACCGACGAGCTCGTGATGTTGACGATGCGCCCGAACCCGCGCGCGATCATGGCGTCGATGGTCGACTGGATCAGCGCGATCGGCGTGAGCATGTTCGCTTCGAGCGCCGCGATCCACGCCTCGTGGGTGTACTTGCGGAAGTCGCCCGGCGGCGGCCCGCCCGCGTTGTTCACCAGGATATCCGGCGACGGACACGCCGCGAGCGCGGCGGCGCGGCCCGCTTCGGTCGTGATGTCGCAGGCCACCGCCTTGACGTCCACGCCCGTGCTCTTGCGGATCTGCGCGGCGGTTTCTTCCAGCGTCTGCGCGGTGCGCGCGACGATCGTCACGTTGACGCCTTCGGCGGCGAGCGCCTCGGCACAGCCGCGCCCAAGTCCCTTGCTGGCCGCGCACACCAGCGCGTTGCGTCCTGCGATGCCCATGTCCATCGTTTTCGTGTCCTTTTGCGTGGATGACCGTCCTGTGACAGGGCGGATACGGCCAAGCCTTGCTCCGTCCCGCCCTGCGACCTTTTTGGGATTCTAGAAGAATCGGGCGCGACGCGTGGAAGGCCGATGGCGCGCGGCCCGGCAACCCGTGAGCGAAGGCGCGTCGCAACGCGCCATGCGCGCGCCGGTGCGCGCATGCTTACCGGTATACTTGCGCCTGTAGCGCGGCCCGGCGCCCTCGCAAGCCTTGAGCGCTTGCCGCGCGGCGGCCCGTGCTCGCCGCCACCGCGCAACCCGGGCGTGCGCTTCGGGCTCGCGCGGCAACGGCACGACCGATTCCCCGATTCCCTCGCAGCCTCGTACGCCCCGCCATGAAACAGGACAGCCGTTTCCCGAATCTCTTCATCCTCGATCACCCGCTGATCCAGCACAAGCTCACGCATATGCGCGACAAGGACACGTCCACGCGCACGTTCCGCGAGTTGCTGCGCGAGATCACGCTGCTGATGGGCTATGAAATCACGCGCGACCTGCCGGTCGCGCCGCGCCGCGTGAAGACACCGCTCGTCGAAATCGATGCGCCGGTGATCGCGGGCAAGAAGCTCGCCATCGTGCCGGTGCTGCGCGCGGGCGTGGGCATGTCCGACGGCCTGCTCGAGCTGGTGCCCTCTGCGCGCGTCGGCCATATCGGCGTGTACCGCGCCGACGACCATCGCCCGGTCGAGTACCTCGTGCGCCTGCCCGACCTCGAAGACCGCACCTTCATCCTCTGCGATCCGATGGTCGCGACGGGCTACTCGGCGGCGCACGCCATCGACGTGCTCAAGCGCCGCGGCGTGCCCGGCGAGCGCATCCTGTTCCTCGCGCTGGTGGCCGCGCCCGAGGGCGTCGACGTGTTCCAGAAGGCCCACCCGGACGTGAAGCTCTACGTGGCGTCGCTCGATTCGCATCTGAACGAGCACGCCTACATCATCCCGGGCCTGGGTGACGCCGGCGACCGGCTCTTCGGCACGAAAAACTAACAGCTGCGCCAAGCTTGCTCAGGGGCGGCCGGCGAAAACGGGCCGCCCTCTCCCCCTACCCCGCCTTGGCCGGGCGCACCCGATCCCGCCCCCTTAGCACCCTCTGCGGCCGGCGTAACCGGCAATCGTCTGGCGTTACGTTACGTAGGCAGGCGAAGCCGGACGGTCCCGGCGTGATAAAATTCAGATCCACCTGAACGGGCGCTGCGTCCCATCCTGCCGGCACATCGTGCTGCGCGGCCGTGACGTGCGAGGCACGCGCAACATTCACGCGCGCCGCGCGAACGACGCGCGAAGGCCGCACCCGGGAACATCGCAACGACAACAGCACATTGCACACTGCACGCGCATGGCGCGTGAGACGGAGAAAGGTATGGCGGGTCATTCGAAATGGGCCAACATCAAGCACAAGAAGGCTGCTGCTGACGCGAAGCGCGGCAAGGTCTGGACGCGGCTCATCAAGGAAATCCAGGTCGCGGCGCGCATGGGCGGCGGCGATGCCGACACGAACCCGCGCCTGCGTCTGGCCGTCGACAAGGCGTACGACGCCAACATGCCCAAGGACAACATCAACCGCGCCATCCAGCGCGGTGTGGGCGGTGTCGATGGCGCGAACTACGAGGAAATCCGCTACGAAGGCTACGGCATCGGCGGCGCGGCCGTCATCGTCGACACGATGACCGACAACCGCACCCGCACGGTCGCGGAAGTGCGCCACGCGTTCTCGAAGTTCGGCGGCAACATGGGCACGGACGGCTCGGTTGCGTTCATGTTCGATCACGTCGGCCAGTTCGTGTTCGCGCCGGGCACGCCCGAAGACGAGCTCATGAACGCCGCGCTCGAAGCGGGCGCCGACGACGTCGTGACGAACGACGACGGCTCGATCGAAGTGGTCTGCCCGCCGTTCGACTTCACGAAGGTGAAGACCGCGCTCGAAGCCGCGGGCTTCAAGGCCGAAATGGCCGAAGTCACCATGAAGCCGCAGAACGAGGTCGAATTCACGGGCGACGACGCCGTGAAGATGCAAAAGCTGCTCGACGCTCTCGAAAACCTGGACGACGTCCAGGATGTGTACACGAACGCGTCGATCGCCGAGGAATAAGGCGTCGGCGCGGGAGGCCGCGTCGAGGTCTGGTTCGGCCCCGCCTCCTGCTTGCGATTTTCACGGCCGGCGCACTGCGCGCCGGCCGCAACTGTTTCTGGTCTTGGTCTTTCGGGGATTCTCATGAAGTTACTCGTCGTCGGTTCTGGCGGCCGCGAACATGCGCTGGCGTGGAAGCTCGCGCAGTCGCCGCGCGTGCAGCTCGTCTACGTCGCACCCGGTAACGGCGGCACCGCGCAGGACGAGCGGCTCGCCAACGTCGACATCACGGATATCCACGAGCTCGCCGATTTCGCCGAGCGCGAAGGCGTCGCCCTCACGGTGGTCGGCCCCGAAGCGCCGCTCGCCGCGGGCATCGTCAACGTGTTCCGCCAGCGCGGCCTGAAGGTGTTCGGCCCGTCGAAGGAAGCCGCGCAGCTCGAAAGCTCGAAGGACTTCGCCAAGGCGTTCATGAAACGCCACAACATCCCGACGGCGGCCTACGAGACCTTCTCGGACGCCGCGGCGGCGCACGCCTACGTCGAGAAGAACGGCGCGCCCATCGTCATCAAGGCCGACGGCCTGGCTGCCGGCAAGGGCGTGGTCGTGGCGATGTCGCTGGAAGAAGCGCACCAGGCCATCGACATGATGCTCGCCGACAACAAGCTCGGCGACGCCGGCGCGCGCGTGGTGATCGAGGAATTCCTGACGGGCGAGGAAGCGAGCTTCATCGTCATGGTGGACGGCAAGCACGTACTCGCGCTCGCCTCGAGCCAGGACCACAAGCGCCTGCAAGATGGCGACCAGGGCCCGAACACGGGCGGCATGGGCGCCTACTCGCCCGCACCGATCGTCACGCCGCAGCTGCACGCACGCGTGATGCGCGAAATCATCCTGCCGACCGTGGCGGGCATGGAGAAGGAAGGCATCCGCTACACGGGCTTCCTCTACGCCGGTCTGATGATCGACGCGCAGGGCAACCCGAAGACGCTCGAATTCAACTGCCGCATGGGCGACCCCGAGACGCAGCCGATCATGGCGCGCCTGAAGGGCGACTTCTCGAAGGTCGTGGAGCACGCCATCGCCGGCACGCTCAACCAGGTCGAGCTCGACTGGGACCGCCGCACGGCACTTGGCGTCGTGCTCGCCGCGCACAACTATCCGGAAACGCCGCGCAAGGGCGACCGCATCAGCGAGATCCCCGCCGAAACCGACGATTCGGTGACGTTCCATGCGGGCACGCAGATGGTGGACGGCAAGCTCGTGACCTCGGGCGGCC
Source organism: Paraburkholderia sp. BR10872 (assembly GCF_040965835.1). Lineage (NCBI taxonomy): Bacteria > Pseudomonadati > Pseudomonadota > Betaproteobacteria > Burkholderiales > Burkholderiaceae > Paraburkholderia > Paraburkholderia sp. BR10872. The sequence goes on along the minus strand of NZ_JBFRCN010000033.1, from coordinate 18,788 downwards.
GTGTGCTGTGCGTGGTGGGTCTCGCCGATTCGGTGCGCAGCGCGCAGAACGTGGCGTACGAGACCGTGAACCGCATCTCGTTCGACGGCATGCAGTATCGCAACGACATCGGCTATCGCGCCGCTGGGCGCAAGCAGTAAGCGCAGCGCTTTGCCGGGGCCGCCCGCTTCGATGCGGCCCCAAAGGAAGAGAACGGCCATGCGCCGCCGCGCAACGGCGCGCTCACGGCTTTTTTGTCTGGCCGGTTCGCGCGCCGAAAAGCCAACCTCCGCGCAGCAGTCCGAAGTGCGCGCAGCCCGGCAGCCCGCGCGTCCGCCGTTAGCGCCGGACGTCGCGCCGATCGGCGCTACACTGCCGCTGTCAGGCCGCGCCGGGCGGCCTATCCGAGTAACCCAACGCATAACCCGACGAAGAACCGATTCCAGCGCCCGAGCGCTGCCGTCCCCATTTCATCGATGACCGACACCCCTAACCGCGCCTACCCCGACAGCGCCGCCGTCCGCGCCTGGCTGGCCGGCCTGCAGACGCAGATCGCCGACACGCTCGGCGCCTTCGACGGCAAGCCGTTCGCCACCGACAACTGGCAACGCGGCCCCGGCGAGAAGCTCCGCGGCGGCGGTTGCACGCGCATCATCGAAGGCGGCGAGTTCTTCGAGCGCGGGGGCATCGGCTTTTCCGACGTTTCCGGCGACGCCTTGCCGCCCTCGGCAACGGCGGCGCGCCCCGAACTGAATGGCCGCGGCTTCGAGGCGATGGGTGTTTCGCTCGTGCTGCATCCGCGCAATCCGTATTGCCCGACCGTGCACATGAATGTGCGCATGCTGCTCGCCACCAAGGCGGGCGAGGCGCCGGTATTCTGGTTCGGCGGCGGCATGGACCTCACGCCTTTTTATGGCTTCGAGGAAGACGCGCAGCACTTCCACGGCGTGTGCCGCGACGCGCTCGCGCCCTATGGCGAGGACCTGTACCCGCGCTTCAAGCGCTGGTGCGACGAGTACTTTTTCCTGAAGCACCGCAACGAAGCGCGCGGCGTGGGCGGTATTTTCTTCGACGATTACGCCACTGGCGGCTTCGACGAGGCGTTCGCCATGCTCAGGAGCGTGGGCGACGGTTTCCTGAAGGCGTATCTGCCGATCATCGAAAAGCGCCGCGCAACGCCCTACGGCGAAGCCGAACGCGAATTCCAGGCGTACCGGCGCGGTCGCTACGTCGAATTCAATCTGGTCTGGGACCGCGGCACGCATTTCGGCTTGCAAAGCGGCGGCCGCACCGAATCGATCCTGATGTCGATGCCGCCGGGCGCCACCTGGCGCTACGACTGGCAGCCGCAGCCGGGCACGCCGGAAGCGCGCCTCTACAGCGACTTCCTGCCCGTGCGCGACTGGGTCTGACGCCGTGACGCACGCTTTCACCGTCCCGCCCAACGCGCTCGAACGGCGCGTCGGGCTGCTCGGCGGCACGTTCGATCCGATCCACGAGGGCCACCTCGCGCTCGCGCGCCACTTTGCGCGCGTGCTGGGCCTGAACGAGCTGATCCTGCTGCCCGCCGGACAACCGTGGCAAAAGCCGGGTGTTACCGCGGCGCAGCCTCGGCTCGCCATGACGCGTGCCGCAACTGCCTCGCTCGCGCTGCCGGGCGTGACGGTGACAGTGGATGCCGACGAAATCGAGCACAACGGCCCGACCTACACAGTGGAAACGCTGCGCCGCTGGCGTGCGCGACGCGACGTCGACGGCAACGCGAGCAACGCGAAAGCGGCGCTCACGCTGTTAATGGGCGCCGATCAACTGCTGCACCTCGATTCGTGGCACGAATGGCGCGAGCTTTTCTCGCTCGCGCATCTGGCCGTGGCGAGCCGCCCCGGCTTCGGCTTTGACGAAGACTTCGCGGCGCTGCCGCCCGAAGTCGCGCGTGAAGCCACCGCTCGCCGCGCAAGCGCCGCCGCGCTTGCGACCACGCCGTACGGCCACCTGCTGGTCGACGACACGCTCGCGCTCGACGTTTCGGCGACCGAAATCCGGCGCGACCTGCCCGCCTGCGTGGCAAGCGGGCAACGTCGCGGCACCGCCGCCGACAAGCTTCCGGCGGCCGTGTGGGACTATATCCTTCAACATCATCTCTATCTGCATCACGGGTAACTATGGACATCCGCAAACTTCAACGCGCCATCGTCGACGGTCTCGAAGACGTCAAGGCGCAAGACATCCGCGTCTTCAACACGAGCCATCTGACCGAGCTGTTCGACCGCGTGGTCGTTGCGAGCGGCACCTCGAACCGCCAGACCAAGGCGCTCGCCAACAGCGTGCGCGAGAAGGTCAAGGAAGCCGGCGGCGACATCATCAGCACGGAAGGCGAGGACATCGGCGAATGGGTGCTCGTGGATTGCGGCGACGCGGTCGTCCACATCCTCCAGCCCGCGCTGCGCCAGTACTACAACCTCGAGGAAATCTGGGGCGACAAGCCGGTGCGCGTGAAGCTCGCCGCCAGCACGGGCTTCGTGGGCGCACGCCCGAGCGAGCCGATGGACGGCGAGGACGAAGACGAAGAAGCCGCGCCGGCCGTGAAGAAGCCCGCGCGCAAGAGCGCCGCGCGTAAAACCGCGAAGTAAGCGCGGCGCGTTCGCGAACGACCATCGACCCGCACGATGAAACTGCATATCGTCGCCGTCGGCCACAAGATGCCGGACTGGATCGCCGCGGGCTTCGAGGAATATACGAAGCGCATGCCGCCGGAGCTGCGCATCGAGCTGCGCGAGGTGAAGCCCGAGCAGCGTTCGTCGGGCCGCTCGGCCGAGAGCGTCATGGCGGCCGAGCGCACGCGCATCGAGGCCGCGCTGCCGAAGAACGCGCGCATCGTCGCGCTCGACGAACACGGCCGCGACTGGACCACGATGCAGCTCGCCAAGACGCTGCCGCTGTGGCAGCAGGACGGCCGCGACGTGGCGTTCCTGATCGGCGGCGCGGACGGCCTCGACCCCGAACTCAAGTCGCGCGCCGACACGCTCCTGCGCCTGTCCTCCCTCACGCTGCCGCATGCGATGGTGCGCGTGCTGCTCGCCGAGCAGCTTTACCGCGCGTGGACCATCACGCAGAATCACCCCTATCATCGCGTGTGATGCAGGTTTACAGTGCGCCCGCGCCGCCTCTCGTCGTGCGCCGGCGCCCCGCTTGCGCCCCCCCGCTCGAGCCCCGCTTGCGCCCGACATGGCGGCCGCGCACGTCAACCCGAAGTCCGTAACGACAAAGACGCTCCGATGCCCACCAACGCGCCCTATCCGTTCGTCTATCTCGCCTCGCAGAGCCCGCGCCGCCAGGAGCTGCTGCAGCAGCTCGGCGTGCGCTTCGAACTGCTGCTGCCGCGCCCCGACGAAGACGCCGAAGCGCTCGAAATCGCGCTGCCCGGCGAGCAAGCCGCCGTTTATGTCGAGCGCGTGTGCGCCGCCAAGGCCGACGCCGCCCGCGCGCGCCTCGTCGCAGGCTCGCACAAGCACGCGCCGATTCTGACCGCCGACACCACGGTCTCCATCGACGGCCATATTCTCGGCAAGCCGCACGATGCAGCCGAAGCGTATGCGATGCTCGAGCGCCTCGCCGGACGCGAGCACGAAGTGCTCACGGCGGTGGCCGTGGTCAACGCCGAAGGGGTGTGCCTGCCCGTCGCGGTCTCGCGCTCGCACGTGCGCTTCGCCCCGGCGCTGCCCGCCGCGATCGCGCGCTACGTGGCGAGCGGCGAGCCGTTCGGCAAGGCCGGCGCGTACGGCATACAGGGCCGCGCGGCGGAATTCGTCGAGCGAATCGACGGGTCCTATTCGGGTATCATGGGTTTGCCACTATTCGAAACGGCCGCCCTCCTGCGCGCCGCGGGCATCGACTTCTAGAACAAATCATGAACGAAGAAATCCTGATCAACGTCACGCCCCAGGAGACGCGCGTCGCATTGGTCCAGCAAGGCGCAGTACAGGAGCTTCACGTCGAGCGCACGCTGTCGCGCGGGCGCGTCGGCAACGTCTATCTCGGCAAGGTCGTGCGCGTGCTGCCGGGAATGCAGTCCGCGTTCATCGACATCGGTCTCGAGCGCGCCGCGTTCCTTCATGTGGCCGATATCTGGCATCCGCGCATTGCCGGCGAAGCGCATGCGCCGGTGCATCATCAGCCCATCGAAAAGACGGTGTTCGAAGGGCAAACGCTCATGGTGCAGGTCGTGAAGGATCCGATCGGCACGAAGGGCGCGCGGCTTTCCACGCAGGTGAGCATTGCGGGGCGCACGCTGGTCTATTTGCCGCAGGAACCGCACATCGGCATCTCGCAGAAGATCGAGAGCGAGGCCGAGCGCGAAGCGGTGCGCGCGCGCCTTACGGCCGTGCTGCCCGCCGACGAAAAAGGCGGCTATATCGTGCGCACCATCGCCGAAGACGCCACGAGCGAAGAGCTTGCGGCGGACGTCGCGTATCTGCGCAAGACGTGGGCGACGATACTCGCCCAGGCGCAGCGCCTGCCCGCCACGAGCCTGCTGTATCAAGACCTGAATCTCGCGCAGCGCGTGCTGCGCGACTTCGTGAACGACGAGACCTCGCGCATTCAGGTCGATTCGCGCGAAACGTTCCAGAAGCTCACCGAGTTCGCCACCGAATTCACGCCAGCCGTGCTGCCGAAGCTGCATCACTACTCGGGCGAGCGGCCGCTCTTCGATCTCTACAACATCGAAGCCGAAATCCAGCGCGCGCTCTCGCGCCGCGTGGACCTCAAGTCCGGCGGCTACCTCGTGATCGACCAGACCGAGGCGATGACGACCATCGACGTGAACACGGGCGGCTACGTCGGTGCGCGCAACTTCGACGACACGATCTTCAAGACGAATCTCGAAGCGGCGCATACGATCGCGCGGCAATTGCGTCTGCGCAATCTGGGCGGCGTGATCATCATCGATTTCATCGACATGGAGAACATCGAGCATCGCGACCAGGTGCTCGGCGAGCTGAAGAAGGCGCTTTCGCGCGACCGCACGCGCGTGACCGTGAACGGCTTCTCGCAGTTGGGACTCGTGGAGATGACGCGCAAGCGCACGCGCGAATCGCTTGCGCATGTGCTGTGCGAGCCTTGCCCGACTTGCCTCGGCAAAGGCCAGGTGAAGACCGCGCGCACCGTTTGCTATGACGTGCTGCGTGAAATTCTGCGCGAGTCGCGCCAGTTCAATCCGCGCGAGTTTCGCGTGGTCGCTTCACAGCAGGTGATCGACCTCTTTCTCGAGGAAGAGTCGCAGCATCTCGCCATGTTGATCGACTTCATCGGCAAGCCGGTTTCGCTGCAGGTGGAGTCGAATTTGAGTCAGGAACAATACGACATCGTGCTCATGTAGCGCGACGCCGTGGCAGGCATCACCGGAGCATCGCAGTTGAATCACCAGCGCGTCACCATTGAACAGATCGGCGAATTCGACGAGATCGTCGATGTAAGAACGCCGCTCGAATTTGCCGAGGACCACATTCCCGGCGCGATCAACGCACCCGTGCTCAGCAACGAGGAGCGCGTGATCGTCGGGACCATGTACAAGGACTCGCCCTTCGAGGCGACGCGCGTGGGCGCGGCCATGGTGGCGCGCAATATCGGCATGCATCTCGACACGTTGTTCGCCGACCGTCCGCGCAACTGGCGCCCGCTCATCTATTGCTGGCGCGGCGGCAAGCGTTCCGGCTCGATGACGGCGTGGTTCAACATGATCGGCTGGCGCGCGCGTCAGCTGGATGGCGGATACAAGGCGTACCGGCATACGGTCGTGGAAGCGCTTGGCACACTGCCTGAAGGCTTTCGCTATATCGTGGTGGCCGGCCCGACCGGCAGCGGCAAGACGCGCCTGTTGAAGGCGCTGGGACAAGCGAACGCGCAGATGCTCGATCTCGAAGGGCTCGCCGCGCATCGCGGCTCGTTGCTGGGTGCGCTGCCCCAGCGGGCGCAGCCATCGCAGAAGTCGTTCGATACGGCGCTCGTGCAGACGCTGCGCGGTTTCGACGCCACGCGGCCCGTGTTCGTCGAGGCCGAGAGCCGGCGCATCGGCGTCATCACGCTGCCGCCCGCGCTCGTCGAACGTCTGCATGCCGCGCCTTGTGTCGTACTCGACGTCGCGCGTAAAGAACGTATCGACTTGCTGCTCGAGGAGTACGGACATTTGTTCGACGAACGTACGTATTTCCGCGAGCAACTGGACAAGCTCACGCCGCTGCACGGGCGCGAGCGTATCGAATCGTGGTGCAAGCTGCTCGACGAAGATCGACGGGCGGAGCTTTACGAGGCGCTCGTCGCGCAGCACTACGATCCCGCCTATACACGCAGCACGCGGCGCAACTTCGCGAAGCTCGAAAAATCGCTGCACTTCGCGTTCCAGCCGATGACGGGCGACACGCTCGCGCAAGCCCGCACGCTGCTCGCGCGGCTGGAGGAAACGTCCTACGCCGCAGAACCTGCGGACAGCGAAGCCGAAGCGCCTCGCACTGTCTGACGTATACCCTTCCCCTTCGCGGATTTCATAAAAGGCGCGCGCGCCGCGATGGCTTAGCGCGAGTACATCGCGTTCCAGTCTTCAGGCGAAACCGTGGCGCGGCCGCCCGCTTGCGAGGCGTTCGCCACGCCGCCGTAGCTGCTGTTTGCGCCATTCAACGCTGCGACCTTCGCCTGGGCGGCCTGGATGGCTTCGGGGTAATGGGCGTTGTCACCGTCACCGACGCGGTAGCCCACCTGCTGGAGCTGCACGAGTTCGGCGCGCACCTGGGCGCGCGTGATGGTCGAGTGCGACTGCGCGAACGAAGCGGTGGGCAGAGCGGCAGCGGCAAGAACGGTGGCGACGGCAACGGCTTGAATCAGGGACTTCATGGAAACGACCTCCAGTTGGATTGGCGGTCGACGTGCGACTGTGTGTGCATGCGACCGATGTACACATCGTATGCTCACGAATCCCTAGGGTTAACCCCTAGAATCCTAAGGCACTGTTCCAATTCGAGGCAAAGTCCGCGCGATCCGGCGCCGAAGGGCGCCGTCGGCGTTGGCGCGATTACTGGGGCGGCGTGGCGTTTTCAGTCAACGAAGCGGTGTGCTGGAGCTGCGCGGGCAGATCGGGCTCCCACGCTTCGAGATCCTGAGTCGGATAAAGGCCGAACGCGTAGATCACCCGCTTTAGGCGGCTCACGAAGTTGGGACGCGGGACGTTCGCAAGCGTGCCCGGCGCGGCCTCGGCCGTGCGGGCCATGTAGTTGTACTTGAAGTCGCGCTGCGTCACGCCCCACTTCAGGAGGAATTCGCGGCCGCCGCGGTTGCGGCGAATGCGTCCCGTCGTCCGGCAGCCGAAATGGTAGATGCGGCTCGCGCCGACCGAGCGGAACGTGCGGCAGCCGACCAGCCAGAGCTTCATCAGGAAGTCGTCGTCGCTGCTCATGCCCGGCCCGAACTCGATGCTATAGCCACCCACGCGCAGCCAAAGTTCGCGGCTCACGAGCGTCGGCTGCAGCGCGATGCCGTTGCGGTCCACTGTGTTCATCTTCGCGGCGAATTCGAGCAGCCCCGCCTCGTTGAAGTCGGCAGGTCCCGTGCCGAAGTGGGCGACCGTCACGAGGCCGTTGCCGGTGTCGGTCGGCTCGATGATCTGCGAGGCGAGATAGGCAGGCGCCGGGCCGATTTCGCGCAATGCGTCGACGAAGGCCGTATCCCAACCGGGCGTGCAGAACATGTCGTCGTTCATGAACAGGATCCACCCGGTCGTCGCGAGGCGCGCCACGTCGTTCACGGCGAGGCATACGCCCACGTTCCCCTTGCTCCACGTATGGCGAATACCCTGCTCACGGACCCAGTCGAGCGTGCCGTCGCTGCCGTCGTTGACGTGCACGAGAATCTCGTGCTCGAACGAAGAATGGCGCCGGATGCTGTCGACGCACATCTTGAGATACGGCAGGTTATTCCAGGTCGGGATCAGAATACTGAACATGAAGGTTTGCCCTAGAAAGGGTCAGATTTGACATGCATGCATTTCGTGCTCGCCGCCAGAACGGCCAGCACGCAAGCCTGAAGAAATGGGTTCTCTCATGACGTCCTGACTACGCGGCTTTTGGGTGCGAAGCATGACGAGAAACGCGATATTGTACGCATACATTCTTCTTGCCCGAACTGCCGCGGGAGTTCGTACCCCGCGGTGGCCGCCCATTAAGCCGTCCCTGATTCTTCGTCAAGCGCACGAGCTGCTATCGTGTGATAATAAGAGGTTATCTTGAAGATCAAGTAGGCCCGTGTTTCAGCAGACCAACTCAAACACTTCGTGGGTTTCGCCGGCAAGCTGGCTCGATCGGGCAGTTTCCCGGTCCTGCACGATCCCCTACCGGGGCGTGCCTTACGAGCCGGAGCCGTTTCTTCGCAGCACCAGCCGCATCAAGATCGCGAAGAAATACCTGCACAAGCAATTTCTTCTGAGGGCGCACGGCCAGTTGCGCCTCGAACAGGCGCATCTGGACCCTTCGCAGCGCATCCTGTGGGTCTACGCCAAACGCAACTTCGGCGACGCGACGATGGACATGGCCGGCCGCGCCCTGCTCAAGGGCCTCGGCATGCGCATCGATCTGCTCGCGCTGCCGTCGCTGGTGTCGCTTTTCAGCGAAGACGACGTGTTCGGCAAGGTCTACGGTGACCCGGACGAGGTCGATGCGAGCTGCTACGACGCGATCCTGCTCTCCGAATACAACCTGCCGTCGATTCGCATCAAGACCCGGCACTTCGCGAAGCTGCCCTACGCGGGCCTGTTCCGTTACTTCAACGGCCCCGACCGCAACCAGACCTGCTTCAGCTTCGCGAGCGTCAACGACGTGTTCTCGCTCGGCCACGACGCCGACACGCTCGCCGCGATCAGCAAGCCCTATCTCGCCAGCGAGCCGGCAACGCGCGAGTCGGTGCGCGGCCTCCTGCCGGCGCGTCCGTTCATCGCGATCGCGGCGGGCGGCGTGGACCCCGATCGCACCTACAACCGCTGGCCCGAAGTCGTCGAATTGCTGAACAAGTACGACACCGCCGGCGCCGCGAAGGAAATCGTCGTGCTCGGCTCCGACAACGGCACGCAGATCGCGGAGCAGTTGTGTGCGAGCGCGCCCGCTGGCGTACATATCCGCTCGTTGACCGGCAAGCTCGCGTTCCTTCAGGCACGCGAGATCGTGGCGCACGCCGAACTGTTCGTGGGCGCGGACGGCGGCCTGATGCACGTCGCCCACACCACGCAAACGCCCAGCGTCTCGCTGTTCAGGGATCAAGAGCCGCCCGCGCTGCGTTTGACCGAAGCCTGCCGGTCCATCGGTCTGCAGGGCAGCGGCAACGTGGACACCATCCCGCCCGCGCAAGTCGTCGGCGCGGTGCTGCGCCAACTCGCCGCTCACGCGCCCGCTACGGCGTCCGCGGCGGCCTGATCACTCCAAACGTAACGGCTCAGGCCCACGCCGGCGCGCCTTCATGACCGCGGCGCGCCTGAACGCGCGCGCCGCGTCATCGCCCGGAAGACTCAGGCAGCGCTCTGCTGATACTGGATCTTGTGCAGGTGCGCGTACATGCCGCCCTTCTCGAGCAGCTGCTGGTGCGTGCCCGATTCGACGATATGGCCGCCATCCATCACGAGGATGCGGTTCGCGCGCTCGATCGTCGACAGGCGGTGTGCGATCACGAGCGTCGTGCGCCCGCGCATCAGCGTTTCCAGCGCCGCCTGCACGTGGCGCTCCGACTCCGAATCGAGTGCCGAGGTCGCCTCGTCGAGAATCAGGATCGGCGCATCCTTGTAGATCGCACGGGCGATCGCCAGACGCTGGCGCTGGCCGCCCGAGAACTTCATGCCGTTATCGCCGATCAGCGTGTCCATGCCTTCGGGCAGCGCCGAGATCGTTTCCCACAGGTTCGCGGCGCGTAGCGCGCGCTCCACGCGCTCGCGGTCGGCCGTCTGGCCATAGGCGACGTTATTCGCAACCGTGTCGTTGAACAGCACCACGTCCTGGCTGACCATCGCGATCTGGTTGCGCAGCGCATGCACGTCGTAATCGGCGATCGACACGCCGTCGACCATCACCTGGCCGCCGCTCGGATCGAAAAAGCGCGGCAACAGATTCACGAGCGTGGTCTTGCCGCTGCCGGACGGGCCGGCGAGCGCCACCATTTCGCCGGGATTGATGCGGAACGACACATGGTCGAGCGTCACGCGATGGCTCTCGCCATAGGCAAACGAGACGTCGCGGAACTCCACTTCGCCGCGCGCGCGTTCGAGCGGCAAGCCGCCGCCCGCGGGCTCGGGCGGCTCGTCGATCAGCCCGAAGATCAGCTCGGCCGCGGTCATGCCGCGCTGCAGCGGCTGATTCACGTCGATCAGGTGCTTGAGCGGCGAGATCACGAGCAGCATCGACGTGACGAACGCCACGAAGCCGCCGACCGTCGTCTGGTCGTTCGAGGCCTGCACAACGGCAATGGTGATGACGATCGCCAGCGCGATCGAAGCGAGGAACTGCGTGAGCGGCTGCGCGAGCCCGCCCGACACCGTCATGCGCATCTGGTAGCCGCGCAGGCGGCGGCTCATTTCGCCGAAGCGTTCCTTTTCGTAGGTCTCGCCGTTGTGAACCTTGACGACCTTGTAGCCGCCCACCGTCTCCTCGACGATATAGGACAGGTCGTTCGTGAGCATCTGATGCTCGCGGTTCAGTCGGCGCAAACGCCGGTTGATCTTGCTGACGAGCCAGCCGATCGCCGGCAGCAGCACCGCGACGATCAACGTGAGCCGCCAGTTCAGGTAGAACAGGTAGCCGAGCAGGAAGATCACCGTGAGCGAGTCGCGCACGAGCGTGACCAGCACGCCGAGCAGCACGCCGAGAATCTGGTTGACCTCGAACACGATCGCATTGATGACCGTGCTCGCGGTTTCGCGCTGAAAGAAGCCGACGCTCGCGTGAATCATGCGTTCGAACATTTTCAGGCGCAGCGCGAGCAGCACGCGGTTCGACACGTACTGCAGCAGGTAACCGGACGCGTATTGGGCGAGGCCGCGAACGAGCGCCAGCCCGATGACCGCGACGGGCACCAGCCACTTCGCTTGCGGAGCGCCGCGCGTGCCGAAGCCGTGATCGAGCAGCGGCTTGAGCAGCGCGGGAATGCCGGCTTCGGTGGCGGCCACCACGGCCATCGCGATCACGCCTGCGAGGAGCACCCACATAAGCGGCTTTACATACGGCCACAGCCGCCGGCCAATCACGACCGGCGACGACTTGGTGTCGGAGCCGATCGGCTTGCTCAAGGTTGATCTCTCGCCCAAAATTTCCTCGAAAAAAATGCGGGTAATCTGCCCGCCCCCTGGCAAACAGGTACGCCATTGTAAACGTTCGGCCCAGGAGGCGATGTATCCGTCCGGACGGGCCTGGCGCCGGGGCGGTTTCGTCGTCGCCGGCGTTTTTGTATATACTCAGCGATTCGGCTTCGGGGCACGAACGCGCGCGCAGCAAGCGTCTATGCGAAGCGCTCTCCGAACGTGAGGCCGGCTCCAGCCGGCCTTCCCACCCTCTCCACCTTCTACCAGCCATCGCGAGCCAGCGCCGATGAACGACAGCGCCAAACCCGATGCGATCAGTGTCATCGTCATCGTCAAAAACGAAGCACACGATATTCGGGACTGCCTTGCTTCCGTGCACGGCTGGGTCGACGAAATCGTCGTGCTCGATTCGGGCAGCACGGACGGCACCCAGGGCATCTGCCGCGAGTTCGGCGCGACGGTCGTCGAAACCGACTGGCCCGGTTTCGGCCCGCAAAAACAGCGCGCGCTCGACGCGGCCCGCGGCCCGTGGATTCTCTCGCTCGACGCCGACGAACGCGTCTCCCCCCAGCTTCGCGACGAAATTCTCGCAAGCGTGAAGTCGAACGGCGCCGACCTGTTCCGCGTGCCTCGCCAATCGAACTACTGCGGCAAGTGGATCCGCCATTCCGGCTGGTCGCCCGACTATGTGACGCGGCTCTTTCGCCGCGACGCGGCGCGCTTCTCGAACGATCTCGTGCACGAACGCGTGATCGCCGCGCCCGACGCGCGCGTCGGCACGCTCACTCAGGCGCTGATTCACTACAGCTTCCGCGACTTCTCCGAAGTGCTCGGCAAAATCGACAGCTATTCGACCTACGGCGCGACCCAGGGCGCGGCGCGCGGCAAGCGCGGCGGCCTGCGCAAGGCGCTGCTGCACGGCTTCTGGTCCTTCGTGCGCAGCTGGATCATTCAACGCGGCTTTCTCGACGGCAAGATGGGCTTCGTGCTGGCGATCTCCAACGCGGAAGGCACCTACTACCGCTACCTGAAGCTCATGCTCCTCGAGACACAGCAGTCCGCGGCGGCAAAAGCCCGCGACGCCGCGCCGGAGAGCCGATGAACGCGCGTCGCGACATGCTGATTTCGGTGATCGTCAGCACCTACAACCGGCCCGATGCGCTCGAACGGGTACTGGCCAGCTTGAGCGCGCAGTCCGACACGCGCTACGAAATCATCGTCGCCGACGACGGCTCGGCCAATGCGACCCGCGCAACCGTGGAGCGCTGTGCGGCGTCGAGTCCGGTGCGCATGGCGCACGTGTGGCACCCGGACGACGGCTTTCGCCTCGCCGAAATCCGCAACAAGGGCATCGTGCAGGCCCGCGGCGATTACTTGATCTTTCTCGACGGCGACTGCGTCGCGCAGCACGATTTCGTTGCGCGCCATCGGCAACTCGCGAGTGAGCGCGCCATCATCACCGGCAGCCGCATCCTGCTCGACGAAACGCTCACGCAACAGGTGATCGCACAGACGATTCCGCTTGCGGATAGGGGCTTCGGCTTCTGGGTTCAGCAACGCCTCGCTGGCCACGTCAACAAGATCGCGCCCCTCTTCGTCAAGCTGCCCGATCGCAAGTGGCGCGTGATCGAGCAGTTCAAGTGGCGCGGCATCAAGGGCTGCAACATGAGCGCCTGGCGCAGCGACATCGAGCGTGTGAACGGATTCGACACCAGCTTCACCGGCTGGGGGCACGAGGACGCCGATTTCGTGGCCCGGCTCGCCAATGGCGGCGTGCACCGCAAGCTCGGCGCCTATGCCACGGAAATCTTCCACCTGTGGCACCGCGAGCAAGCGCGCGCGCAGGCCAGCTCCAACGAAGCAAGGGTCAAGGTGCGTGTCGCGGACGGCACCGTGCGCGCCGAACGCGGTCTGGCCGAACTCGCGAGCTGAACGACGCGCGTTTCGCAGAACCACGGCGCGGCATGGCAGCGGTGAAGACCGCCATACCGTCCGATCCCGTCAGTAAACAATCTCGATTTCGCTACCCGCGAACTCGCCACGCAGCGCGGCGAGCAGGTCGTCGGTAGGTTTCACGCGCCAGGCGTCGCCCAGACGCACTTCGCCTTCCGCCCGATCGTTGCGATAGGCGATCTGCACCGCGAGCCCGTTCGGAATGACCGCATGCGCGCGCTCGCCGCGATCGCGCCCGAAGCCGCCGCGGCCACGCGTTTCCGCGGCAGGCGCCGGCAGCGAGTCGTCGGGCTTCGCGCGATAGGCTTCAAGCACCGTGCGCAGCGCGCCGGCATTGGCATTGCCGTTCATCTGCAGCTTCACGGCTTGCGCGTAGCGGCTGCGCGCGCGCTCGAGATCCATCACGGTGTCCACGGTGAAGCGAATACCGCCCGTGAACGCGTCATTGCGCGCCCCGCCCTGCACGACGAGCAACTCGTCTTCCTTGAAGAGCGCCTTGTGCGCCTCGAACTGCTCGTTGAACACCGTCACTTCGCACTGCCCGGTGCCGTCGTCGAGCAGCGCGATCAGCATCTTGCCGCGCTGGGTCATTTGCGTGCGCAACGAAGCGATCACACCCGCGATCAGCTTGTCGCGCCCTTCCTTGAGCTCGCCGATCTTCTGGCGCACGAAGCGGCGCACTTCGTCCTTGTAGGCGTCGAACAGATGGCCCGAGAGGTAGAAACCCAGCGCCGCCTTCTCTTCCTGAAGCTTGCGCTTCTCGCCCCACGCCGGCTCGTCCACCAGTTCGTGCGCGGCGAGCGGTGCATCGCCCATGTCGAAGAGGCCGGCCTGCATGGCGTTGGCGCTCGCCTGGTCGGCGGCTTCCATCGCCATCGGCACGGACGCGAGCAACTGTGCGCGGTTCGCGTGAATCGTGTCGAACGCGCCGGCGCGGATCATCGCTTCGATGGTGCGGCGATTGACGAGACGACGGTCGATGCGCTCGCAGAAGTCGAACAGGTCCTTGAACGGACCGCCCTCTTCACGCGCGCGCAAGATTTCTTCGATGGCGTTCTGGCCGCTGCCCTTGATCGCGCCGAGACCGTAGCGGATCGTGCGCGAGCGCTTGCCTTCGGCCACGCTGGCGTCGGCCACCGGCTCGAAGCGGTACGCCGAGGCGTTCACGTCCGGCGGCAGCACGACCATCTTGTTGGTCAGGCAATCCTCGAAGAGGATCTTCACCTTGTCGGTGTCGTCCATGGCGAGCGACATATTCGCTGCCATGAATTCGGCAGGATGGTGCGCCTTGAGCCACGCCGTGTGATAAGCGAGGAGCGCGTAAGCGGCCGCGTGCGACTTGTTGAAGCCGTAGCCCGCGAACTTCTCCATCAAGTCGAAGGTCTCGTCCGCCTTCTCGCGCGTGAGGCCGTTCTTCGCCGCGCCTTCCGCGAAAATCTCGCGGTGCTTGGCCATTTCCTCGGGCTTCTTCTTGCCCATCGCGCGACGCAGCAAGTCCGCGCCGCCGAGCGAGTAGCCGCCGATGATCTGCGCCATCTGCATCACCTGCTCCTGGTAGACCATGATGCCGTAGGTCTCTTTCAGAACAGGTTCGACACGCGGATCGGGGTACTCCACCACTTCGCGGCCGTGCTTACGCGCGCAGAAGCTCGGGATCAGGTCCATCGGGCCCGGACGATACAACGCCACGAGCGCGATGATGTCCTCGAAGCGGTCGGGCTGCGCGTCCTTGAGCATGCCCTGCATGCCGCGGCTTTCCAGCTGGAACACGGCGACCGTATTCGCTTTCTTGAGGATCTGGAACGACGGCGCGTCGTCGAGCGGCACCTGGGCGAGCGACCAGTCCTTCTTCGACGGATCGAGCATGCGGATATAGCGCTCGGCCCAGTCGAGAATCGTGAGCGTGGTCAGGCCCAGAAAGTCGAACTTCACGAGGCCGACGGCTTCCACGTCGTCCTTGTCGTACTGGCTCACGACGCCGCTTTCGTCACCCTGCGTGTAGAGCGGGCAAAAGTCGGTGAGCTTGCCCGGCGCGATCAGCACGCCGCCCGCGTGCATGCCCACGTTACGCGTGAGACCCTCCACGAGCTGCGCGAGGTCGAGCAGCTGGTGCACTTCGTCTTCGTTGTCGTAGCGCTCCTGCAGGAGCGGCTCTTCCTTCATCGCGTCGGCGATGGTGACGTGCTTGCCCGGCTTGAACGGAATCAGCTTCGCGACGCCGTCGGTGAAGTTGTAGCCCAGATCAAGCACGCGGCCGATGTCGCGCACCGCGGCCTTCGCGGCCATGGTGCCGAAGGTGGCGATCTGCGAGACGGCATCCGCGCCGTACTTCTCCTTCACGTACTGAATGACGCGGTCGCGCCCGTGCTGGCAGAAGTCGATGTCGAAGTCGGGCATCGACACGCGTTCCGGATTCAGGAAGCGCTCGAACAGCAGGTTGTAGCGCAGCGGATCGAGATCGGTAATGCCGAGCGCGTAGGCGACCAGCGAGCCCGCGCCCGAACCCCGGCCCGGCCCCACCGGCACGCCGTTGTTCTTCGCCCAGTTGATGAAGTCCGCAACGATCAGGAAGTAGCCCGGGAAGCCCATCTTGATGATGGTCCCGCACTCGAATTCGAGCCGCTCGTTGTAGCGCGCGCGCTCCTGCTCGCGTTCGGCCTCGTTCGGATACAGCTGCACGAGGCGCTTTTCGAGACCTTCCCGCGAAAGCTGCACGAGATAGTCGTCGAGCGAGAGGCCGTCGGGCGTCGGGAACAGCGGCAGCTTCGGCTTGCCGAGTTCGAGCGTCAGATTGCAGCGTCTGGCGATTTCGATGGTGTTCGCGATTGCCGAAGGAATGTCCGCGAACAGCGCGACCATTTCTTCCTGCGTGCGAAACCGCTGATCGGTCGTGAAGCGCTTCTGGCGGCGCGGATTCGCGAGGATGTCGCCCTCCGAGATGCACACGCGCGCTTCGTGCGCGGTGTATTCCTCGTCGGTCATGAACTGCATGGGGTGCGTGGCGACTACCGGCAGCTTCAGTTGCGACGCGAGCGCCACCGCCTGCTCGACATACTGCTCGCCGCCGGGCTGGCCGCAGCGCTGCAACTCGATGTAATACGCGTTCGGAAACAGCTTCGCCCAGCGCTGCGCATGGCGCTTCGCACTTTCCGCATTGCCCGCCGCGAGCGCGAGACCCACGTCGCCCTGTTGCGCACCCGAGATCGCGAGCAGGCCCTCGCCGAGTCCCTCTTCGAGCCAGGCGACGTCGACTTCCGCGCGGCCGCGATACTGGTTCGTGAGCCACGCCTTGGAAAGCAGCTCGCACAGATTCAGGTAGCCGCGCTTGTTCTTCACCAGCAGCAGGAGGCGCGACGGCTTGTCGCGGTCGTCGTGATTAGTGATCCAGACGTCGCAGCCGGCGATGGGTTTGACCCCTTTGCCACGGGCTTCGGTGTAAAAACGGACGAGGCCGAATGCGTTGCCGAGGTCGGTGAGCGCGAGCGCGCCCTGGCCGTCCCTGGCCGCCGCCTTGACGAGGTCGTCGAGGCGCACGATGCCGTCGGCAATCGAGAATTCGGAGTGGACGCGGAGATGGACGAAGCGGGGATCTGACATGGCCGTCATTGTACCTTCAGGGGCACGCGATTTTCGGCGCACGCTCGCATGGGCAAGTGACATCGGCCAGTCTGGCCTGGACCTTGCCGCGGGCGCGGGGGCGCCGCGCGGCGTGTCGACTACGCCGCAGGCGGCGCGAGGCGCGATTGAGGGATAATAGCGGATTGCGCCCGCCGCGCGCTCTGCCCCAATTCCCGTTTTCGGGGGACGCAGTCAGGACCCGACGTTGACAGGCAAGCACGCGCGCCCGGCTCCGGTTTCACGCGCTTTTTTAATGGCGCTTTTCCAGTTGCACCATGCGTATCCTCAATCTCTCCGCTTACCAGTTCGCCACGCTCGACAAGACCGCCGAGTGGCGTCCGCTCGTGCTCGAGCGCTGCCAATCGCTCGATTTGCGGGGCACGATCCTGCTCGCGCCGGAAGGCATCAACCTGTTCGTTGCCGGCGATGAAGGCAACGTGCGCGCCTTCATGGACTACATCAATCACGATCCGCTCTTCGAGGGCAAGTTCGCGACGCTGCGGTTCAAGGAAAGCCTCTCGGAAACGCGGCCCTTCAACCGCATGCTCGTGCGCCTGAAGCGCGAAATCATCACGATGAAGAAGCCCGCGATCCGTCCCGAGGAAGGCCGCGCGCCTTCGGTGGCGCCCCTCGTGCTCAAGGAGTGGCTCGACCGCGGCTTCGACGACGAAGGCCGCCCCGTCGTCATGCTCGACACGCGCAACGCGTTCGAAATCGACGTCGGCACGTTCGACAAGGCGCTCGACTACCGCATCGACAAGTTCAGCGAATTCCCCGGCGTGATCGAGGCGAACCGCGCCGACCTCGAAGGCAAGACGGTCGTGTCCTTCTGCACGGGCGGTATTCGCTGCGAAAAGGCGGCCATCCACATGAAGGAAGTGGGCATCGAGCACGTGTACCAGCTCGAAGGCGGCATTCTCAAGTACTTCGAGGAAGTGGGCGGCGCGCACTACAACGGCGACTGCTTCGTGTTCGACCAGCGCACCGCGCTCAATCCGCAGCTCGAACCGACAGACACCGTGCAGTGCTTCGCGTGCCGTGCCGTCGTGACGCCGCAAGAGCAGGCTTCGCCGCTCTACGTGGTGGGCAAGAGTTGCCCGGCGTGCCATCCGGAGCGCGCGGGCGCGACGGATGCAGCGGCTCAGGCTGCCGCTTAAGCCACGCGCGTGAGCGCAACACCCCAAGAAGGGTATCGCGGGCGCTTCGCGCCCTCGCCCACTGGCCCGCTGCATTTCGGCTCGCTCGTTTCGGCGCTCGCGAGCTGGCTCGACGCGCGGGCGCACGGCGGCGCCTGGCTCGTGCGCGTGGAGGACATCGACGGCCCGCGCACCGTGCCGGGCGCAGCCGAGGACATTCTCGCGACGCTTGTGGCCTTCGGCTTTCACGCCGACGAGCCGCCCGAATGGCAGAGCCGCCGCACCGGTCTTTACCGCGCGGCGCTCGACCGGCTGATCGCCTCCGGCGACGTCTATCCGTGCGGCTGCACGCGCAAGGAAATCGCCGATTCGCAACTGCGCGCGCATCAGCGCAACACCACGCTGATCTATCCGGGCACCTGCCGCGACGGCCTGCACGGCAAGCCCGCCCGCGCGTGGCGGCTGCGCGTGCCTGACGAAGACGCTGTTGACGAACCTGCGGGCGCAGCCGCCAATCCCGCACTGATCCGCTTCGACGATCGCTGGCAAGGCCCGCAGCACCAGAACCTCGCGACCGAAGTCGGTGATTTCGTGCTGCTGCGCGCGGACGGCCAGTGGGCCTACCAGCTCGCCGTCGTCGTGGACGACGCCGACCAGCGCATCACACACGTGGTGCGCGGCGCGGACCTGCTCGACTCGACGGCGCGGCAAATCTGGCTCCAGCAGTGTCTTGGCGTGCCGACGCCCGCGTATCTGCATATGCCGGTCGTCACGAACGCTGA